>JAFVCD010000018.1 GCA_017479425.1 Oscillospiraceae bacterium | reverse complement strand
GGACGTCCTTTGCTCCCTCGTCCACGACGCTCAATGTACAGCCCTTCCGGGCCCTCCTCCAGATAGATCCGCTCCCATGACGCCACAAGATGATGATCGCTTACATTGAACTGCCGAGCCGCCTCATGGTAACTCAGCCTTTCTCTCATCATCGTCTCGACAACTTTTTGCTTGAATTCACCAGTGTATCTCTTGTTCGGTATTCCTTTTGGCATAAAACAACACCCCATTCGTTAGTAGTATACCATACTGTCTAACAAATGGGGTGCTGTTCACCTCACGGCTTTGGGGAATTTTTTTGCATTTTGTAGGGGCGGTGAGCGTGCCCGCCCGCGATACTCACCCTATAACCGCGTTTGCGATTATGAACTCAGGCACCTTCGTCTGCATGAGGATATAGCGCTTGACGTAGGGCATTCCGAACACCTCAACGGCGTTCTCATAGCCGCCGGCGATAATATCCTCGTCGGTGACCTCAATATTCTCTATCTCGGAGATTGCCTGCGCCGAGAGGAAATTCTTGCCCACGGACTCTACCGCGTGGGCGAGGTACTCCTCCTCAGTGGTGCCGATATACTGGCAGAAGGTCGCAAGGTCGACGCCGTAATTCTGCTCGACGTTGAATCTCACATAGTCCTCGATATTCTTCTGAACGGACTCGGGCATTTCGGAAATCTCACTCTGCTCGTAGAGAGAGGAGATAAACTCGTTTTTGGCTTCTCTGATAACGTACTCCTCGATGGCGGCGTTCAGCTCATCGGCGCTCTCATAGCCGATCTTCGCCGCCACCTCGTCCGTTATTTCGCTCTCGGTGACAGTGTCTACGATATAGTTTATGGTGACGTTGAAAACGGCGTCCTTGCCGTTTAAGTCATCTCTGCCGTAATCCTCCGGGAAGGTGACCTCGATATCGAAGTTCTCACCGGGCATATGGCCGATAAGCTGCTGGAGAAAATCGTCGATGTAATTCGTTACACCGATGGTGACCTCGGCGCCCTGTCCCTGAGTGTTGCCGCCCGTAAACTCAACGCCGTCGACAGAACCGACGTAATCGATGTTTACGGTGTCGCCGTCCTCAACAGCTCTGTCCTTGACCTCGACCCTCTCGCTGAGGGAGCTGAGCAGGCTCTCCACCTCCTGCGCGACCGCTTCGGGGTCTGCGGTGACGACGCTCGTCGGCGCGGAAACGCCCTTGTACTCCGGAAGCGTTACGATATCGCTCGCCTTGACGCCGATATAAAAGCCGTTCTCGCCGACGCCCTCGCTGAGGTAGGTGTAATCGGGCAGCGCGTTCTCGTCAGCGCCGTCGTTGGCGTCGACAGACGGGGTTTCGGTATTCTCTGAAGGTGCTGTTGTCTCGGTATTTGCCGGCGCGTCTGCGTTCTCCGCCGGATTATTGGTGCAGGCGGCGAGGGCGAACGCCATCGCAAGCGCCAGCAGAAGTGAAATGTATCTTCTCATTTTCCCTTTACCTTTCAAATAAAAGTGGCACAACTCTAACACACAAATATGAACAAATTGTGAACAAGCGCTCAATTTTTGGTAAACAACCGCGATTATCTCTTTTTTTCTCGCTTCTTTTGTGATAGAATAAGCTGAATTTGTATGCAAAAGCGAAAGGAACCTGCGTAATGTCACTTTTTACAAAGATATTCGGCACCCGCTCCGAGCGGGAGGTTAAAAAATTAAATCCCATCGTAGATAAGATCGAGGCGCTCGAGGGCGAGTACCGCGCGCTGACGGATGCTCAGCTCAAGGCGAAGACAGCGGAGTTCAAGGCCCGCTATCAAAACGGCGAATCGCTTGACGATCTGCTGCCCGAGGCGTTTGCGACAGTGCGCGAGGCGGGCGACAGAGTTCTCGGAATGCGCCACTTCCGCGTTCAGCTCATCGGCGGCATCGTTCTGCACCAGGGGCGCATCGCGGAGATGAAGACCGGCGAGGGCAAGACCCTCGTTGCGACGCTTCCGGCGTACCTCAACGCCATAACCGGCGAGGGCGTGCACATCGTAACGGTCAACGATTATCTTGCAAAGCGCGACAGCGAGTGGATGGGCAAGATCTACCGCTTCCTCGGTCTTTCCGTCGGACTTATCGTCCACGGACTCACGAATGACGAGCGCCGCGCCGCCTACGCCGCCGACATCACCTACGGCACAAACAACGAGATAGGCTTCGACTACCTTCGTGACAACATGGCGCTCTATAAAAATCAGATGGTACAGCGCGGACACAAGTTCGCCATCGTCGACGAGGTGGACTCCATACTCATTGACGAGGCGCGCACGCCGCTCATTATCTCCGGCTCAGGTGATGAATCCACCGACCTTTACCGCCTTGCGGACGATTTTGTGCGCCGCCTGCGCAAGGTCGTGTACGCGACCACCGACGAAAAAGAGGATATGTCGGATGTCGACGCCGACTACATAGTCGACGAGAAGGCTCGCACCGCGACCCTCACGAGCCGCGGCATCGAGAAGGCGGAGAAGGCGTTTAACCTCGAAAACTACGCCGACATCGAAAACGCCACCCTCACGCACCACATAAATCAGGCGCTCAAGGCGCACGGGATCATGAAGCTCGACGTCGACTACGTCGTCAAGGACGGCGAGATAATTATCGTTGACGAGTTCACCGGCCGCCTTATGTTCGGCCGCCGCTACTCCGAGGGTCTGCATCAGGCGATCGAGGCGAAGGAGGGCGTGGACGTTCAGCGCGAGAACAAGACCCTCGCCACCATCACCTTTCAGAACCTTTTCCGCCTCTATGACAAGCTCTCCGGCATGACCGGAACGGCGCTGACCGAGGAGGAGGAGTTTGCCGCCATCTACAAGCTCGACATCGTAGAGATACCGACAAACAAGCCCCTTGCGCGTATTGACCGCCCCGACGTTGTCTACAAAAACGATATCGGCAAAAACCGCGCGGTCATTGAGCAGATAAAGGCGTGCCACGAAAAGGGTCAGCCGGTGCTTGTCGGCACCGTTTCCATCGAAAAATCCGAGTATCTCTCCTCGCTTCTCAAAAAGGAGGGCATACCCCACACCGTTCTGAACGCGAAGCAGCACGAAAAAGAGGCTGAGATAATCGCGCAGGCGGGCAAATTCGGCGCGGTCACCATCTCCACCAACATGGCGGGCCGCGGAACGGATATCGTTCTCGGCGGCAACGCCGAGTTTATGGCTCGCGCCGACCTCAAAAAAGCCGGCTACGAGGATAATATCATCGCCGAGGCGACGGGCTTTGCAGATACGGACAACGAGGATATCCTCGCCGCCCGCGAGCTCTTCCAGGCGAGCCTCAAAAAATACTCCGAGGTCACGAGGGCTGAGGCGGAGCGCGTTATCGCCGCCGGCGGACTTTTCGTTCTCGGCACAGAGCGCCACGAATCGCGCCGCATTGACAATCAGCTCAGAGGCCGCTCCGGCAGACAGGGCGACCCCGGCGAAACGCGCTTCTATCTCGCGCTCACAGACGATATAATGCGCCTTTTTGGCGCCGAGCGCGTTATGAACATGATGGAATCCCTCGGCATTGACGAGGACACGCCCATCGACGCAAAAATACTCTCCGGCGCGATCGAAAACGCTCAGAAGAACGTCGAGAGCCGCAACTTCCAGAGCCGCAAGCGCGTTCTTGAATACGACGACGTTATGAACACTCAGCGCGAGGTCATCTACGCTCAGCGCAGAAGAGTTCTGGACGGCGAGGACATCCGCCCGAGCATCGACGGCATGATATCCGACGTCATCGACGCCGCCGTGCGCGACGCGCATATCGACGGCGTTGTGGATAAAACCGAGGCGGCAAAGCCCTTCATCGGGCTGTTCCTCAGCTCGCCGGATGAGGTTTCCGGCACAAGCGACACGGAGATTGCTGACTCCCTCAAAGCCCGCGCCGAGTCGGTCTACGCCGAGCGCGAGGCGGAGTTCGGCAATCTGCCCGGCACTGAGAGCCCCGTTATGCGCGAACTGGAGCGCGTGATACTTCTCCGCGTTGTGGACGAATACTGGATGGACAACATCGACGCCATGCACGATCTGAGGCAGGGCATAGTTCTCCGCGCCTACGCGCAATCTAACCCCGTCGACGAGTACAAGCGCGAGGGCTATGAGATGTTCGAGGCGATGATAAACGGCATCAAGGAGGAGGTCGTTCGCCGCATCTTCACCGTCAGAGTCAAGAAAGAGGAAAAGATCGAGCGCAAGGCGGTCAGCAAGAACGCCGTCGCCGGCGGCGCCTCGGACGGCACCGTCAAAAAGCAGCCGGTCAAGGTTCGCAAGCCAGGCAGAAACGATCCCTGCCCCTGCGGCAAGTGGAAGCCGGACGGCTCGCGCCCGATGAAATATAAAGAGTGCTGCGGCAGAAACGAGAAGTAAATGTACACCACTTCCCCCAATCTCACCTTCACCCACGCCTTTACCGACCGTCTCGGCGGCGTTTCCGAGGGCATTTTCGCCTCGCTGAACCTCGGGGAAAACCTCGGCGACGAGGAAAAATGCGTGCGCGAGAACTACCGCCGCCTTTTTGAGGCGCTTGGAATCACAAAATTCGCCGTTGCGCACCAGATACACTCAAGCACGGTTCTGACGGTAACGAGTGCCGACGCCCACGAGCTTTTCTCGTCCAACCCCTGCGCAGCAGACGGACTTGTGACGCGCGAAAAGGGTCTTGCCCTCATGGTAAAGACCGCCGACTGCGTGCCGATACTTTTAGAGGACGCAGAGAGCGGCGTTATCGCCGCCGTCCACGCCGGCTGGCGCGGCACTGTGGCGGAGATAGTGAAAAACGCCGTAAGCTCTATGGCCGCAATCGGCGCAAGGAGCGAAAATATCCGCGCCGCCATCGGGCCAGCCATAGGCTATGAGTGCTTTCAGGTGGGCGAAGAGGTAACGGCGGCGCTGCGCGCCATAGGCTGCGGCAGCCGCTTTCGACCCGACCCCGAAAACGAGGGCAAATTCTATGCCGACCTCAAGGGCGCAAACCGCGATATTCTCCTGAGAAGCGGCGTTCGCCCCGAAAATATCTGGATAAGCCCCGTCTGCACACGCTGTCAGCACGATAAATACTGGTCGCACCGCTATACTGACGGCAAGCGCGGCGTGCAGGCGAGCGTAATAATGATGTAACGCCTATGAAAAATCACATTAGAAAACTGAATATCCTGCTCGCTCTCGCGCTTCTTCTCACCGGCTGTACTGCGCCGGGCGCGCCGGCGGAGCCGGTTGTCGAGGACGAGCCCGCGCCCGTCGAGGAGGCCGAGCCCGCGCCGGAGAAGGACACGGGCTACCACCTTGCCGACACGCTCTTCACGATAAACTACGATCCCGCCTCGACCCTCAGCCCGATCTACGGCACGAACAACTTTAACTGCGACGTGATGAGCCTTATGTACGAGGGTCTTTACCGCCTCGGGCCTGACTTCGCGCCGGAGCGCGTGCTCTGCGAGTCGGAGGAAACGGAGGACGGCGTGACGTGGCTTTTCCACATCAGGCGCGGCGTAGTCTTTCACGACGGCACCGAGCTCACGGCAAAGGACGTCGTCGACACCGTAAACTCAGCCGCCGGCGGCTCGAAGTACTCGACGCGCTACTCAAAGGTGCTTGCCATCAACGCCGCCGACGATTACACCGTATCCGTGGTGCTCTCAAGCGCGAACTACGATTTTCCGCGCCTTATGGATCTGCCGATCGTGAAGAGCGGCACCCAGCGCGCGACCCCGCCCACCGGCACCGGGCCATACGTCTTTACTGAGGACGGCTATCTTGAGGCTTTCCCCCTGCACCGCGACTACAAGTCGCTTCCGACAGACCGCGTTTACTACACCTCGAACGATCTCGGCTCTCTCACACGAGCCTTCGCCTCAAAGGAGATCGACCTTCTGAACCGCGACACCACCGGCGTTGTCGGTCTTAACTTCCACGGCTTTTTCGAGACGCGCTACTATGACACCACGAATCTCGTCTATATCGGCTTCAACGAGCGCACGGGCGCCGGCTCAGACCCCCTTGTGCGCAAGGCGATAGCGAAGATTTTTGACCGCGACAGCATCGTCAGCGAGGTCTACGGCCCCGCCGTGAGAAACGCTCCGCTCGTTCTGTCCTCAGCCCTCGGCGAGTACGACAGCGCGTGGGAGGCCGGCACCGGCTACGATCCGCGCGGGTTTTACGACGTTATCTCCACCGCCATCGTCTACGACTGGGACAACGACGGCTATTGGGACAACTCCGCCGTCGCCGCCTCGCTCGATATTACGCTCATTGTGAACGACGACAACGATCACAAGGTCGCCGTTGCGAAAAACCTCGCCTACGCGCTCGAGGCAAACGGTCTGCGGACGGAGCTTCAGATCCTGCCGTACAATCAGTATGTCCGCGCCCTCGAGAGCGGTGACTTCTCTCTCTATGTCGGCGAGGTGAAGCTCACGCCCGACTTCGACCTCACAAGCCTTCTCACCTACGGCGGCAGGATGAACTACGGAAATATCTCCGACCCGGAGTACAAAGCTCTCATCGCCGCATATCTCGGCTCTGAGGGCGAGGAGAAAAAAGAAAATGCCCGCCTTCTCTGCGCGCACGCCGCAGAAAAAGTTGACATAATTCCTGTATGCTACAAAAAATACGCCGTTCTGACGCATATAGGCGAGGTAACGAATCTCTCGCCGAGCGTTTCCGGCGTGTTTACGGATATTAAAAACTGGAAAATTGACCTGGGAGGCAGAGAAAATGACTGACCGCGAGCTTATTGAAATGGCGATTGCCGCCAGCGAAAACGCTTACGCGCCCTACTCAAATTACAAGGTCGGCGCCGCCGTAGAGTGCGGCAGCGGCGAGGTTTACAAGGGCTGCAACGTCGAAAACGCCGCCTTCGGCGGAACGATTTGCGCCGAGCGCAACGCCTACACCACGGCGGTGGCGAACGGCGAGAGGAAATTCAACCGCATCGCCGTCTACGCGAACGGCGAGGATTACTGCGTTCCGTGCGGTCAGTGCCGGCAGTTTATGGCGGAGTTCGGGCTCGACACGCTCGTGCTTTGCGTGCGCGGCGACGGCGAGTATGAAGCGCACCCACTGCGCGAGATGCTGCCCTTCGCGTTCTCGAAGGAGTATCTTTAAGGAAACGCTGACTAAATGCGGCTTCGGCGCATAGCGGCTCTTTTCCGCCGCAATTTAGTCAAAAAATCTTGAAATACACAAAGTATTCCTTCAATTTTTTGCCGTCATTGCGACAAAAAATACCTCGCTCTTCGCTC
>JAFVCD010000017.1 GCA_017479425.1 Oscillospiraceae bacterium | reverse complement strand
CCGCGCTTTGCGCCGGAGGCAGTCAGAGTGTTTTTCCAAAAGGGGAAAGCCCCTTTTGTGTCGGTTTAAGGGGTTTCCAAAGGGTGCTTTAGGGGTCCCCAAAAATGACTTACATTTTTGGGGAGAGGAGGCACAGCGGAATGAATGAGCTTTGCCGCGCCCCTCAGCGGCAAAGCGAACGATATGGAGCTTGTGCCGACGACAATCCCCCTTTGGCTTGTTTCTCTCTCTTGCTTCTTCTCTCTCTTTGCAAGCGGCAAAGAGAGAGAATTGAAGATGACAGGGCGCATTTGTGCGCCATACAATTACTCAGCCTGAACCTCAGAAGGAGCGTCGCTCTCCTCCTCCTTATCGGTCAGCGTTACGCTGATAACCTTACTGCCCTCGCCAAGGCGCATGAGGCGCACGCCCTGAGTGCTTCTGCCGAGAATGCTGACAGAGTCCACGCCGGTGCGTATCATAGTGCCGTCGTCAGAAATCATAAGGATATCCTTATCCTCCGAGGCTATCTTGATTCCGGCGACCTTGCCGGTCTTTTCGGTTACATTGTAGTTCTTTACGCCAAGTCCGCCGCGGTGCGCCGGAGTTCCGTCCGCGCCGCGAACATACTCACTTATCGGCGTGCGCTTGCCGTAGCCGTTCTCGGTAACTGTGAGGAGCATGCCGTCAATAGGTGCGGTGACGGCGCCGATTACATAGTCGCCCTCGCGGAGGCGGATTCCACGGACGCCGGCGGCAGTTCTGCCCATACTGCGGACATCGTTCTCGTCAAAGCATATCGCCATACCGTCGCGGGTCGCAATCAGGATGTTGCTGTTACCCTCGGTCTCGCAGACGGAGATAAGCTCGTCGCCCTCGTCGAGCGTGAGCGCGCGGATGCCGTTCTGACGGACGTTTTTGAACTGCACTGCCTCGATTCGCTTCGCTGTGCCATTTTTCGTCACCATGGTGAGGGATACGTTTTCGTTTTCAAGGCGGGTGTGTATCATGGTGGTTATCTTCTCGCCCGGCTCAAGGGGCAGAATGTTCACGATGTTCGTACCCTTTGAGGTGCGGTTTGCCTCCGGCACGTTGTAGCCCTTCTTGCGGTAGACCTTGCCGGTGGAGGTGAAGAACATGAGGAAATCGTGGGTGGAGGCGGTGAACACAGTCTCCACATAATCGTCCTCCTTCGTCGCCATAGCCTTGATGCCCTTGCCGCCGCGGCCCTGCGCGCGGTACTCAGAGGCGGGCACGCGCTTGATATAGCCGCTGTGAGTGAGCGTGAATACGCATTTTTCCTCGTCGATGAGGTCCTCGAGGTCGATTTCATCGGCAACGTCCTGGATCTCGGTGCGCCTATCCTCGCCGTACTTATTGCCGATTTCGGTCAGCTCATCCTTGAGAACGCCCTTGAGCTTCTCGGGGTCGGCGAGCAGTTCTTTGAAATACTCAATTTTCTTCTCTATCTCGTCATACTCAGCCTGGAGCTTTTCTCTGTCGAGTCCCTGCAGCGCCTTGAGGCGCATATCGAGTATCGCCTGCGCCTGAACATCGTCGAGGCTGAACCTCGCCATAAGGTTTTCCTTCGCGTCATCGTAGCTGGTGCGGATTATATGGATTACCTCGTCGATATTGTCCTGCGCGATGAGCAAGCCCTCCAAGAGGTGCGCTCTCTCCTGCGCCTTGCGGAGGTCATATTTCGTGCGCCGGGTGAGCACGTCCTCCTGAAATGCGAGGTATTCCTCCAGCATATGCTTGAGGTTAAATATCTTCGGCTGGGTCTGGTTTTCCGTTAGCGCGAGCATGGTGATGCCGAAGGAGGACTGCAGCGCCGTCTGTGTAAAGAGCTTATTCAACACGACCTGCGGATTGGCGTCACGCTTAAGCTCGATGACCATACGCATGCCGTTGCGGTCAGACTCGTCACGCAGGTCGGAAACGCCCTCAAGGCGCTTATCCTTGACCTGGTCAGCGATATTTTTGAGCAGCTGGCGCTTGTTGACCTGATACGGCAGCTCCGTTACGATGATGCGGGTGCGGTGTTCACGGCCGTACTCCTCAAATTCGGTGCGGGCGCGCATTATAACTCTGCCCTTGCCGGTCTCATAGGCCTGACGGATGCCGCTTCTGCCCATGATAATGCCGCGGGTCGGGAAATCCGGACCGGAAATGTGCTGCATAAGGTCAGAAACAGTCGCCTCCGGGTTTTCAAGGAGGCAAATGCAGGCGTTTATTGTCTCACGGAGATTGTGAGGCGGAATATTCGTCGCCATACCGACGGCGATACCGGAGGAGCCGTTGACAAGCAGATTCGGGAAGCGGCTCGGAAGCACACGAGGCTCCTTGCGGGTCTCGTCGAAGTTTGGGTCCCAGTCGACCGTTTCCTTGTCGATGTCACGGAGCATTTCGTCCGCAATGCGGCTCATACGGGCCTCGGTGTAACGGTAAGCCGCAGGTGGGTCGCCGTCCACAGAGCCGAAGTTGCCGTGTCCGTCGATAAGCGGCGCGCGCATGGAGAAGTCCTGGGCAAGACGGACGAGGGCATCGTAAACGGAGGCGTCGCCGTGGGGGTGGTAGTGACCGAGCACATCGCCGACTGCGGTGGCGCACTTTTTATATGGGTTCGAGTGGGTGAGGTTGCCCTCGTACATCGAATAGAGAATGCGGCGGTGAACTGGCTTCAGGCCGTCACGCACGTCGGGCAGAGCTCTGCCGACGATAACGCTCATGGCATAGTCGATGTAGCTCGTCTGCATCTCGCGCACAAGCTCTGATTCTGTTATAACCTGATCCGGAAAGGCAATGTCCTCCGGCTTGTAATCTCTGTTATGTGCCATACTGTACCTCAATTATTGTTATTTCTGTTCATTCTCTCTCGAATGGCGTATGGCGCCCGCCGGCGCCATGTCCTCTTCAATTCTCTCTCTTTGCCGCTTGCAAAGAGAGAGAAGAAGCAAGAGAGAGAAACAAGCCAAAGGGGGATTTCGATTTCCCCCTTTGGAAACCCCTTGAAACGACGCAAAAGGGGCTTGCCCCTTTTGGAAAACCCCTCTTACTGCCTCCGGCGCAAAGCGCGGTGAGGAGCGTAGGAGCAAGCAGTAAGACAAAGTATGCAGTAAGCGGCTAAGCGACGTTCGCCGCTTCGCGTATCAGACAAAGGGCACCGCGCAAATCGGCGCGTCAAGTCTTACGTTCACCGCCAAAAGCCTCTTGTCTCTCTTGGTTCCGTTCTCTCTCTTTCTTGCGAGAAAGAGAGAGAATGAACACCTCAGCGCGGTGGGATGACCACCGCACAACTGCTTAATGTGAATAAGAATCATATATCCAGATTCACAACGTATCGGGCGTTCTGCTCGATCCATTCACGCCGCGGCTCAACGTCCTCGCCCATCAGCACATTGAAAATCTGGTCTGCAAGCACCGCATCGTCAAGCGTTATGCGGCGCAGGGTACGCTTTTCCGGGTCCATTGTGGTCTCCCACAGCTCGTGGGGGTCCATCTCACCGAGACCTTTATAGCGGCTGATGTCTATCTTCGCATTGGGGTTATCGCCTCGAAGCTCTGCGGAGATCTTATCTCGCTCAGCGTCGGAATACGCAACTCTCTGCGTTTTGCCGCGGGTGAGCTTATAGAGCGGCGGAACGGCGGAATAGACGTAGCCGTTCTCAATAAGGGGCCGCATATAGCGGAAGAAGAAGGTTAAAAGCAGGGTGCGGATGTGGCTTCCGTCCACATCGGCATCCGCCATGATGATTATTTTGTGGTAGCGGAGCTTTTCAATGTTGAACTCCTCGCCTATTCCCGCTCCGAGGGCGACGATGAGCGGATAGAGCTTATCGTTGCCGTAAATTTTGTCGGCGCGCGCCTTTTCAACGTTCAGCATCTTGCCCCACATGGCAAGGATAGCCTGAAATCTCGAATCTCTGCCCTGAATTGCAGAGCCGGCAGCGGAATCTCCCTCGACGATGTAAATCTCGCACAGTCCCGGGTCGCGCTCGTTGCAGTCCTGCAGCTTATCCGGCATCTGACCGGACTCAAGACCCGTCTTTCGTCTTACGCTCTCGCGTGCCTTTCTCGCCGCCTCACGGGCACGGGACGCCATCATACCCTTTTCGATGATAGCCTTCGCAACGGCCGGGTTCTCCTCAAGGTAAATTTCAAGCTGCTCGTCAACGATAGAGTCAACGAGGGTGCGGATTTCGCTGTTGCCTAGCTTCTGCTTCGTCTGACCCTCGAACTGTGCGTTCGTGAGCTTTACGGAAATTACGGCGGAAAGACCCTCTCGGCAATCGTCGCCGCTGAGGCGCTCCTCGCCCTTTAAGAGATTGAACTTCACGCCGTAGGCGTTCAGAACTCTTGTGAGAGCGGTTTTGAAGCCGGTTTCGTGCATGCCGCCCTCTGGGGTGTGGATGTTGTTTGCGAAGGAGACGAGCATTTCGTTGTAGCCGTCGTTATACTGCATTGCTATCTCCGCAACGGAATCGTCCCTGCCGCCGGACATATAGATAACGTCGCCTATGGGCGCCTTGTTGACGTTCAGATAGTCCACGTATTCACGGATACCGCCCTCGTAGTGCATGACGTCGCTCTGAGGATTCTCAGCATCACGGTCATCGGCGATGGAAATGCGCAGTCCTGCATTCAGAAATGCCTGCTCACGCATACGCTTATGGAGAATTTCATAATCGTAGACCGTATCGTCGAACATCTCGGGGTCGGGCTTGAAGGTAACTGTGGTGCCGGTGCGGTCAGTCGTGCCGACAACGGTTATGGGACTTGTAATTGCGCCGCGGGCAAACTTCATCTCATAGATTTTGCCGCCCTTGTGCACCTGCACCTCGAGCCATTCAGATAGTGCGTTTACAACGCTTGCGCCGACGCCGTGGAGACCGCCGGAGACCTTGTATCCGCCGCCGCCGAACTTTCCGCCGGCGTGGAGGACTGTAAAGACCACCTCAAGGGCGCTTTTTCCCGTCTGCTCCTGGATGTCGACGGGTATTCCCCGTCCGTTATCCGTTACAGTTATGGTGTTGCCGGGGTTGATCGTCACCGAGATATCGGTGCAGTAGCCGGCAAGCGCCTCATCGATGGAGTTATCCACAATTTCGTAAACGAGGTGGTGAAGTCCCGAGGAAGAGGTCGAGCCTATATACATACCCGGTCTTTTACGAACTGCCTCAAGTCCCTCCAGGACCTGTATCTGACTTGCGTCATAATCCGCAGTCACCTTTTGCGTAATGCCGGTATTCTCCATTATTTCCGTTTCAGGTGTCATTTTCTTCTCCTAAATGCAAAAATTCTGTTATACAACTGCCCCTACTCTCTGTCTGAGCGTTTCCGTACTGAGAACGCTGAGATATACAAGTCCGCTTCTCGATAGAACGAAGGAGCGAGGCAGATCATTCGAGGAATTGACGATCCTTCCCTCCCGCTCAGCTTCGCTGAGAAGCCTTCTCGTCCATTTGCCCCAGGAGGTATTGTCAAGGTCGAAAATTCCGACGATATCCTCCTCGTGGATCAGTATATTTCCGCCGAGATAGAGGTACATAGTTTGTTCTCCGATTTATATAACGGCGCCGCCCTTGACTCTAAGAACTCTGCCGCCGGTGCGGTCTGCGATGATTCCGTCATCCTCGCAGCAGGTGATGAAAACCTGACCGCCGCCTATCCGGTTCAGAATAAAGCTCTGTCTGCCCGGGTCAAGCTCGCTCAGAACATCGTCAAGCAGGAGTATCGGGTATTCCCCCCGAGAGCGGAAGTGAATTTCACGCTCCGCAAGCTTTATACTGAGCGCCGCAGTTCTCGCCTGACCCTGAGAAGCAAAGCTTCTGGCGTCAGCGCCGTTGATTTTTATAACTAAATCGTCCTTATGGGCGCCGGTAAGGCAAAGCCTACTCGCCCGCTCCGCCGCTCTGTGGCTCTGCTGATGCGCCCATACCTCGGGAAAAATCTCGGCGGCGTTTTTCAGCGGGTCAGTAACTGTGCTGACGGTTTTGTATTCTATTGAAAGCTCCTCGCCGCCGGAAAAGTCGGCGTGTATCTTCGCCGCCTCGGGATAGAGGGAGTCAATAAACCTCGCGCGGTAGCTGATAAGCTCAGCTGAGAGCCTTGCCAGCTCGTAATCATACTCATCGAGCATATTGAGAAGCGAGGGCATCTCCTCACTGTCGCGCAGAATGCGCGTCTTATTCTCGTAGGCGCGGGTGTAGGAATTGAGAAGCTCAGCGTATCTCGGGCGAAGCTGACTTATGCAGTTATCCATAAGCCGCCGCCTTATCGAAGCGCCCTCGCGGATCAGCCCTAAATCTTCAGGGCAGAACAGCACCGCCGAATAGCTCTCTGAAAGCTCGGACGCGGTCTTGAGCTTCACGTCATTCACGCTCATCGCGCGCCTTCCGGCTCTTTTCAGGATTATCTCAGCCCTTTTTTCGCGCCCGTCGCTCACGCCGGAGGCGGAAATCCGCGCAAAATCCCGCTCGAACCCTATCATATCCTTGTCAAAGCGCGTGCGGAAGCTCCTGCCGGTCGCAATAAGATAAATCGCCTCGAGCAGATTCGTCTTTCCCTGCGCATTGTCGCCGATAAGGACGTTCACGCCCGGAATGAACTCAGCGGAGCTGAGAGCGTAGTTGCGAAAGCCCTCAAGAGATAGTGAATCGAGCCTCATACTACCTTGACTGCCCTGCCGGCACAGATAACGGTATCGCCCGCTCTGAGCTTTTTGCCGCGCATAAGGCACTTTTCGCCGTTTACGCTGACCTCTCCCGCCTCAATAAGCTCCTTTGCCATGCCGCCGGACTCGACGAGATTAGCGAATTTCAGAAGCTGGTCGAGCTTTATGAACTCCGTGGAGATGGGTATCTCCTCGGGCTTTACTACCTTCGCCTTAATTCTCATTTGCACGCATCCTCACGGGAAGGATCATATAGAGGAAGTCCTCTCCGCTCTCCGGCACAATGATGCACGGCGCGACAGAGGTGTTGAGCTTCACCACGACCTTATCTGCGGGCGCGGCTCTCAGAGCCTCGAGGATGTAGCGGTTGTTGAAGCCTATCTCAATGCCCTCTCCGTCGCCCTCTATACGGCACTCGTCGGCCGCGTTTCCGAGGGTCGTCTGTGTTGAAACCCGCGCAACTCCGTCACCGAAGCGGCAGCGCACCGGGCTCTTGAACTTATCGCTGATTATGAGGCTCACGCGCTCGATGGCGTTTATAAGCTCGCGGCGCTCGACCATGAGAGAATATTTAGAGTCCTTCGGAATAGAATTCCTGTAATTGAGAAACTCGCCCTCAAGTCTGCGAGAGATAAGCTCAGTTCTGCCTATTGTGAACATTATGTGCTTCATGCCGACTGTGAGCTTAATATCATCGTCGCTGTCGCCGGCTATTCTCTCAGCCTCGGAAAGGCAGGAGCCGGGCACGACAAAGCTCTTGTCGATTATTTTGTTCTCCGTGAGCGTACCCTTTCTGAGGGCAAGGCGGTAACCGTCGACCGCAACCACCGTGAGGCTCGTTCCGTCGACCTCGAATAGCGCGCCGGTGTGAATGGGACGCGCCTCGTTATCGCTGACGGCGAAGATAGTTTCACCGATTATCTCGCGGATGTCCTTTTCCTTGATTCTGAGATAGTTCTGGCTCTTGACGTCAGGCAGGTCGGGATAGTCGCCGGAGCTCATGCCCATGATTTTGAAGCGGCTCATTCCGCAGCTTATCTCGGCGGCGAAGGTATTGCTGTCGACCTCGACAGTCACTATATCATCCGGCAGCTTGCGGATGATGTCACCGAAGAGCTTGCAGTTGAGAACGACAGAGCCCATCTCACTAACGTCAGCCGGAAGCGAGGAGCGGATGCCGATTTTGAGATCATAGCCCGTAACGGTAACGCCGTCGAGCGCCTCGATAAGAAGTCCCTCAAGGCTCGAAACCGCGCTTTTTGCCGCTGCTGCGCGCGAGGCTGTGTTTACTGCCGCCGCAAGAAGGGCTTTCTCACATGAAAATTTCATAATGTCCTCCTGAAAATAAAAAACAAACGAAAAAAAGCATATATAATAGAAAGATATATGTGTTTAAACAGTTGTAATAGTTATAGGGGCGCTTTTTGGTGGAAAACGCCGCAAAGCCCTGTTTTGCAAGGATTTTTGAATTTAGAATCTTGTGGAGAATTGTTCGGTTTTCTACACAACGGTTTTATTTTCCACTTTTTCTAACAAACAAGGAACAAACGTCCCTGTTAATTTGTGGATTATACGCCTCTTGAATTTATGTTCGCCGTGATGTCCTTCAGCGTGCGATTGAAGTCCGGCGACTGACTGAGAAGCGCCACGACCTTGTTTAGCGATGATATGACCGTCGTGTGGTCGCGGTCAAAGATCTCGCCTATCTCCTGCTGAGTGCGGCTCGTGAGAGTTCTGAGCAGGTACATCGCTACCTGGCGCGCGAGGGTGACGTTTTTCGTGCGGCTCTTGCCCTTCAGCTCGCTTACGGGAACTGAGAAGTATTTTGCCGTTTCCTCAATTATATCGTCGCTCGTCGGAACGTAGGCGCCCTTGCCCTTAAAGAGCGGGCCGAGCACGTCCTCAATGCTCGAAAGGCTGAGATCAAGATTCGGATCGAGCTCCTGCTGAGCCTTTATCTTCTTGACTGCGCCCTCAAGCTGACGCACGTTCGAGGTCATCTTCTCAGCTATGAAGCGCGCAACGTCGTCCGGTATCGCAACGCCGAGCTGATTGCCCTTGTTCTTGACTATCGCCATTCTCGTTTCAAAGTCCGGCGCCTGAATGTCGGCGAGAAGTCCGGATTCAAAGCGGGTTTTCAGTCTGTCGGCGAGGAGCGTCATCTCGGAGGGCGGTCTATCGGAGGTGAAAACTATCTGCTTACCCGCCTCGTGGAGGGTGTTAAAGGTCTGGAAAACCTCCTCCTCGGTGCTCGCCTTGCCGGCGATGATCTGAATATCGTCGATGAGAAGCACGTCCGCCTTGCGGTATTTCTCGCGGAACTCCATATTCTTGCCGGTCTGGATCGCGCTCACAAGCTCATTCATAAAGTCCGCGCCGCGGGCGAGAGCGATGGAGTAGGTCGGGTGACGGCGCCTCAGCTCGTTTTTTATCGCGTAGAGCAGGTGCGTTTTTCCGAGGCCGCTGTCGCCGTAAATAAAGAGCGGGTTGTAGTTTTTCGTCTGCTCCTCGGCTACCGCCATAGCGGCGGCGTAAGCAAAGCGGTTTGATGGGCCGACTACGAAGTTTTTGAAGGAATATGTATGCCCGTCCTCATCGGGCGTGACCTTCGGGTCAATGGGCTCCGGCTCGACGTCGTAGGAGATGACGAAGCGGTAATCCTCGCCGAAGAGCTCGTGCAGAGCGTCCGCCAGGTTCTGCGAAAAACGCTTTACAATAACGCTCTCTATAAATTCAGAGGGTGCGTCGATGTAAAGACAGCTCTCGGTGACCGTGGAGACCTTGCACTCGCGGAACCAGGTATCTATCGCGACGGCTGAAATGCTCTTGCTGAGAAGGCTCAGAACGGCATTCCAGACATCCTCTTTTGAGTTCATATATTCGCTCCTTTCGGGGGTAGGTTAATAATCGCGCATATTATAGAAATTATACCACAAAACTGCCGTTTTAGCAAGGTAATATACATTAGAAAATACGAAAAATTCTTTACACTGAGCGCTTTCGGTGGTAATATTAGCGGGAAAACAGAGAGGAGAATTATTATGTACCCGTTCTATGCCCTTATATCGAGGCTCAAATACATAGACCGCTGGGCGCTCATGCGAAACAGTGAGCGCGAGAACGTCATGGAGCACAGCTATATGGTCGCCGTCCTCGCCCACGCGCTGGGCGTAATAAGGCGCGACGTATTCAAAAAGCCCTGCTCGCCGGAGGCTCTCGCCGCCCGCGCGCTCCTTCACGACGCGCCGGAGATTATCACCGGCGATATGCCGACCCCGGTGAAGTACCACGACGGGAATATGATAAGAGCCTACCGCGAGATAGAGAGGGGCGCTGTGAGAACGCTCGTCGGCGCTCTGCCGGAGAGTATGCAGGGGGAGTATGATTCCCTTCTCTCGGGCGAAAGCGAACTTGTAAAGGCCGCTGACAAGCTCTCGGCATATATAAAATGCCTCGAGGAGCTCAAATGCGGAAACGATGAGTTCAAATCCGCCGCGGACAGCACGCTCAGTAAGCTTCGCGCGATGGAGATACCGGAGATAAACTATTTTCTCGATAATTTCATCGACGCCTTCGGTTTGACCCTTGATGAGCTTGAAATCGGAAAGTGAGGATAAGTAAATGCGCAGTATAGTTACAGTTATCGGCAAGGACACGGTCGGCATAATCGCCTCGGTGTGCGCCATACTCGCCGCCGAGGGAGTTAATATTCTCGATATCAGCCAGACCGTTCTGCAGGACTATTTTACGATGATAATGATAGTCGACACGGCGGAGTGCAGGATCTCCTTTGCTGAGCTGTCCGATAAGCTCCGCGCCGAGGGCGAAAAAAAGAGCCTCGATATCCGCATCCAGCGCGAGGATATCTTCGAGGCTATGCACAGGATCTGAGGTGGGCGCAATGATAACCCAATCCGAAATAATGCAGACCATCGATATGCTGTCCCATCAGCATCTCGATGTGCGCACCATCACCATGGGCATTTCAATAAGGGACTGCGCCTCCGATGACCCGAAGGTGTGCTGCGATAAAATCTACGATAAAATCACAAAAGCCGCCCGAAACCTCGTCAGAACCGGCGAGGATATCGAGCGCGAGTTCGGTATTCCCATCGTAAATAAGCGCATTTCCGTAACCCCCGTCGCGATCGCCTGCGAGAGCGCGAAAACCGAGGATTTTGCCATTTTTGCCCGCACCCTCGACAGAGCGGCTAAGGAGGTGGGCGTAAACTTCCTGGGCGGCTTCTCGGCGCTTGTGCAAAAGGGATTTACCTCGGGCGACAGAAGGCTCATCGCCTCGATTCCCGAGGCTCTCAGCACAACTGACCTCGTCTGCTCCAGCGTGAACGTGGGCTCAACGAGAGCCGGAATAAATATGGACGCCGTTAAAATGATGGGCGAGACCATAAAAACAGCCGCCGATATGAGCGGCGGCATGGCTTGCGCAAAGCTCGTTGTTTTCTGCAACGCAGTTGAGGATAACCCCTTTATGGCAGGCGCGTTTCACGGAGTGGGCGAGCCGGAGTGCTGCATAAACGTGGGCGTTTCCGGCCCCGGAGTGGTGTCGAGCGCGCTGAAGGCAGTCAGGGGTCAGCCGCTCAACGTGGTGGCGGAGACTGTCAAAAAGACGGCGTTCAGAATCACCCGCATGGGCGAGCTTGTCGCTCAGGAGGCCTCAAAGCGCCTCGGCGTGCCGTTCGGTATAGTGGATTTATCCCTTGCCCCGACTCCGGCGATAGGCGATTCTGTCGCGGATATATTGGAGGAAATGGGACTTGAAAGTGTGGGCGCACCGGGCACAACTGCGGCGCTGGCGCTATTAAACGACGCCGTCAAAAAGGGCGGAGTTATGGCTTCCTCAAACGTCGGCGGTCTCTCCGGCGCGTTTATTCCCGTTTCTGAGGACGCCGGCATGATAAGAGCGGCGGAAAGTGGAAAACTTACGATTGAAAAATTAGAGGCTATGACCTGCGTCTGCTCGGTGGGCCTTGATATGATAGCCGTTCCCGGCGATACTACGGCGGCGCAGATAAGCGGCATAATCGCGGACGAGGCGGCAATCGGCATGGTGAATAATAAGACCACCGCCGTGCGTGTTATCCCCGTACCGGGCAAGGGTGTGGGCGAGAGAGTAGACTTCGGCGGCCTTCTCGGTACAGCGCCCATAATGCCGGTGAACGCCAACTCCCCGGCGGAGTTTATCGCGCGGGCGGGCAGGATACCTGCTCCGCTGCATAGTTTGAGGAATTAGCTTTTCAGGGCGGCGCATTGCCGCCCTGCTTCTTTGTTCATTCTCTCTCTTTCTCGCAAGAAAGAGAGAGAACAGAACCAAGAGAGAGATAAGAGGCTTTTGGCGGTGACCGTTGGACATGGGTGCGCCGATTTGCGTGGTGTCCTTCATCTAAAAGGCGAAGCGTCTAACTCGCTTAGCCGCTTACTGCATTCTAAATTTCGCTGCATACTTCTACATATCCCACCACGCTTTGCGGCAGTAACGAGGAGAAAGAGAGAAAATGAACACCCTTGGCAGGTTGGTCAACCGCCAATCTTAACGAACATATAAAATAATCCCCAAAGTCATGAGACTTTGGGGAAAACTTTTTAATAGCTTACTCGCCGATTGTCAGCTCACGGGACTTGGTCTTGACCTCGTCCATAAGCTTTGCAATGAACTCGTCCTTCGGCATATTGACGGTCTTTCCGGCGCGGTTGCGGACGGAGACCTCGCCATTCTCAGCCTCCTTGTCGCCGATGACGAGCATATAAGGCACCTTCTGGCTCTGAGCCTCACGGATCTTATAGCCGATCTTCTCATTTCTGAGGTCAGCCTCGGCGCGAAGTCCGAGAGTGTTAAGCTCGGTGGCGATGGAATCGGCAAAATCGTTCGTTCTGTCGGTGATGGTCAGCACCTTGACCTGAACGGGCGCGAGCCACGTCGGGAACTGACCCATCGTCTCCTCAATGAGATACGCCATGAAGCGGTCGAGAGAGCCGAGGATAGCGCGGTGGAGAACGACCGGGGTCTTCTCAACGCCGTCACGGTCGATATACTTAAGGTCGAACTTCGCCGGCAGGCAGAAGTCCAGCTGGCAGGTGGAGAGGGTGTACTCAGCGCCGACTGCGGGCTTTACGTTGACGTCGAGCTTCGGGCCGTAGAACGCAGCCTCGCCTATCTCCTCGGTAAACTCGATGCCAAGCTCTACGAGGACTTCACGAAGCGCCGCCTCGGCGGTGTTCCACATCTCATCGTCCTGATGGTACTTCTTCTTATCCGCCGGGTCACGCAGCGAAAGCACGCAGCGGTAATCCGTGATGCCGAAATCCTTGTAGGTGTCGAAGATGAGGTCACAGACCTTGCTGACCTCGTCCTTTATCTGCTCCGGAGTTACGAAAAGGTGGGCGTCGTTCTGGCAGAAGTGACGGCCGCGCTCGATGCCCTTGAGGGTACCGGAGGCCTCGTAACGGAAATCGTGGGCAATCTCACCGATACGCACGGGCAGATTGCGGTAGGAGTGGGGCTGATTTGCGTAAATACGCATATGGTGGGGGCAGTTCATCGGTCGGAGAACGTAGGTCTCCTCGTCAACCTCCATGGCGGGGAACATATTGTCCTTGTAGTGCTCCCAGTGACCGCTTGTCTTGTAGAGGTCAACTGTGCCGACGCAGGGGGTCATAACGTGCTGATAGCCGAGAAGACGCTCCTTCTCGCGGATATAGTTCTCAAGCTGCTGCCAAACGGCGTAGCCCTTCGGGAGGAACATGGGAAGACCGCGGCCGACGAGATCGTCAGTCATAAAGAGCTGCATTTCCTTGCCGATTTTGCGGTGGTCGCGCATTTTGGCTTCCTCGAGCTTCTGGAGGTAGGCGTCAGTCTCCTCCTTCTTCGGGAAAGCGATGCCGTAAATGCGCTGGAGGGACTCTCTCGAAGCGTCGCCGCGCCAGTAGGAGGCGTTGCAGGCGAGAAGCTTGATGGCGTTGCCCTTTACTCTGCCGGTGCTGTCAAGGTGCGGACCGGCGCAGAGGTCGGTGAACTCGCCCTGCTTGTAGAAGCTGATGACCTCGCCCTCGGGAAGATCGTTTATAAGCTCGACCTTGAAGGGCTCGTCCTTCATAAGCTCGAGAGCTTCGGCACGCGGAAGCTCAAAGCGCTCGATTTTAAGCTTTTCCTTGCAGATCTTGCGCATCTCGCCCTCGATCTTCTCCATATCCTCGGGAGTGAAGGAGAAGGGCGCAAAAATATCGTAGTACCAGCCCTCGTCGATGGCGGGGCCGATGGCGAGCTTTACCTCCGGCCAGAGGCGCTTGATCGCCTGAGCCATGATGTGGCTGCAGGAGTGCCAATAGCGGTGGCGATACTCGGGATTTTCAAAGCTGAATTCAAAATCGTCCATATTGTGAAACCTCCATAGGGCGTTTAATTTCGTAAAGTACAGAATAGCATAGAATTGTATAATTATCAATTGATGCGTTGGTTTTGTATGGCGCACAACTGCGCCATTTCTCTGTTCATTTTCTCTCTTTCTCGCAAGAAAGAGAGAAAACAGAACCAAAAGAGAGATAAGAGGCTTTTGGCGGTGACCGAGGGACAAGGAAGCGCCGATTTGCGCGGTGTCCTTTGTCTAATACGCGAAGCGTCTAAATCGCTTAGCCGCTTACTGCGTACTAAATCTCAATGCCTGCTTCTACATACCTCACCGCGCTTTGCGCAGGAAGCACCAAGAGGGCTATTCCAAAAGGGGCAAGCCCCGCCCCTACAAGCTCTTTCTTGCGAGAAAGAGAGAGAATGAACAGTCCTATGGGCAGCTGCCCATTGAGACAGTCTATAACAATCCGCGGATTGCGATTATCCCCATCGTAACACCGTACAGAACCGGCTGATGGATAACGTAGACGATGAGCGCCCGCTTACCGAGCCACGAGAGCGCCGGAACGCCCTTCCAATCGTAAAACCACCGGGGAAAACGCCCCTCGGCGATGTACCACCCCGCCACCGTTCCCACGAGGAACACGAACATCCACGGAAAGAGCGGAAACCAGTCCGAGGACGAGAAGCCGGGGTAGGTCCAGCCGAACGGAAAGAGAAAATGCGCCGCCTCGCCGATGTCTATTTTGAGCGCGAGCGAGCTGATTATCCCGAGAATTGCGTAGATAACGGGCTGAAATATGTGCGGAATGAGATTGTCGAGAGCCTTTCCCGCGACGCCGTAGATCAGCATACAGGTGCCGAGAAGATGCAGAACGCCGAAGCGTATCGGCATACCCATAAACGTCGTCACAACGGTCATGACCATCGCAATTCCGAAGCAGATCGCGCCGCGCTTGAGATTAGAGCGCGAAAAACGGCTCGAAACGCCGGCAAGAAAGATGAACGAGCCTGCGAAAACGTAGTGCAGAAAGTCGAAAACCGGATTCGTAAAGAGCCACCACGGCGCGCCCGCAAAGGCGCAGAGATCGTAGAAAAAGTGGTGGATCACCATGAGGAACACGGCAAGGCCGCGCCATGTGTCTATAAGCTCTATGCGCTTTCTCATACGTTGAAGCGGAAGAGGGTTACGTCGCCGTCCTGCATAACGTACTCCTTGCCCTCACTTCGGACAAGTCCCTTTTCCTTCGCGGCGACCATCGTGCCGCACGCCTTGAGATCCTCAAAGGCGACGATCTCGGCGCGGATAAAGCCGCGCTCAAAGTCGGAGTGTATCTTACCCGCCGCTTGAGGAGCCTTCGTTCCGCGGCGGATAGTCCACGCACGGCACTCATCGGCGCCGGCGGTGAGGAAGGAAATAAGACCGAGAAGCGTGTAGGAGCATTTTACAAGTCTGTCAAGACCAGATTCCTTCAGCCCGAGCTCCTCGAGGAACATCGCCTTTTCCTCGTCAGAAAGCTCCGTCAGCTCCTGCTCCGTCTTGGCGCAGATCGGAAGCACCTGCGCGCCCTCTTCGTTCGCTCTCGCAAGCACCGCCTGATAGTATTTGTTGCCGTCGAGGTCGGAGATGCCGCCCTCGTCGGTGTTGGCGGCGTAGATTACGGGCTTGAGGGTCAGAAGGTCGCTCGTTGCGACAAGCTCGAGATCGTCCTCGCTCGCCTCAAAGCTGCGGGCAGGCTTGCCCTCGTCAAGGTGAGCCTTCAGCGCCTCGAAGACCTCGACCTCGTGGCGCATCTTCTTGTCGCCGGATTTGGCGGCCTTCGACGCCTTGTCGATGCGGCGCTCCACCATCTCCATGTCAGCCATGATAAGCTCAAGGTCGATGATGTCGATGTCGCGGATGGGGTCGGTGCTGCCCTCGACGTGGATAACGTTCTCATCGTCAAAGCAGCGCACAACGTGAACTATCGCGTCCGTGCGGCGAATGTTCTCAAGGAACTTGTTGCCGAGACCCTCACCCTTCGAGGCGCCCTTTACAAGACCGGCGATGTCGACAAATTCGATGACCGCCGGGGTCTTTTTCTTCGGCTTGTAGAAGTCGGCGAGCCAGTCAAGACGGCTGTCCGGCACGGCGACCACGCCGACGTTCGGCTCAATGGTGCAGAATGGATAGTTGGCACTCTCCGCGCCTGCGTTTGTGATGGCGTTAAAAAGCGTGGACTTGCCGACATTCGGCAGTCCTACGATACCGAGTTTCATAATTATAGCTCCTTTGCGTGTTCAATCATATTATTATACCACATCTATTTACTTGACTCAACACTTTTTAGCCAAAAAAAGAGCCGCGCCATTAGACGCGGCTTAACTTTTTTACTTCTCAGAAGCTTACCTTGCCCTCGACGCCGTTTACGACGTAGTAGGCGGTGCGCTCCTCGGGCTTGACGTAGAGGTCTACGGTCTTGACGGCATCCTTATTGTTTGCCTTGTAGTCCTCGACAGCGGCCTTGACGAGCTCTGCGGTGCTGACCTCGGCGCCCATGAACTGAACGTAAACGTTCTCCTTGACGGCGACCTTCTTCTCAGCGACCTTCTTCTCGACAGCCTTCTTGGTGTCGGCGACCTTCTTCTCGACGGTCTTCTTGGTCTCGGCAGCGGCCTTCTTGGTCTCTGCGACAGCCTTGTCGGCAGCCTTCTTGGTGTCGGCGGCGACCTTCTCAACAGCCTTCTTGGTGTCGGCGACCTTCTTCTCAGCGGTCTTCTTTACTTCCTTCGCCGCGGTCTCAACCTTAGCGGCGGTCTCCTTAACGACGTCTTTAGTCTCAGGAGCAGTCTTCTTGGTTTCAGCCATGATTGTTTCTCCTTGTAATATTTTTATTTGTGGGGCAGAATCTTTTTTCTGCATAGTCTATTATAGACCTATTTTTACCAAAATCAATGTACTTTTATACGAAAAAATCACAAAAAATCAAAGGTTTTAAGGATTATTTGTACATAGTTTTTACGCTGCTGCACATTTCATCGTCAGAATGTACAAAAAAACAACACCCCCCGGATATTCTCCGGAGGGTGGAAAAGGTCGCCGAAAGGAAGCGCAGAATGAATCAACAAGAGCGAAGAGCGAGATATTTTTTGTCGCAATGACGGCAAAAAAGCGCAGGAATACTTTGTGTATTTCAAGATTTTTTGACTAAATTGCGGCGAAAAAGAGCCGCTCAGCGCCGAAGTTGCATTTGTTCAGCGTTTCCTAAAATTATCTCTTGACGTTGAAGGCGCCCTTCTGGGGATAGCAGGCGCTGTCGCCGAGAGCCTCCTCGATGCGGAGGAGCTGGTTGTA
This sequence comes from Oscillospiraceae bacterium, assembly GCA_017479425.1. GTDB lineage: Bacteria > Bacillota > Clostridia > Oscillospirales > Oscillospiraceae > RUG626. The sequence continues at coordinate 8,768 of JAFVCD010000017.1, read as the reverse complement.
CTTCGCAACACGCTCGGAACGGCTGGGAGCGCCGGTCTTGATCTGGCAGGTGTTAAGAGCAACTGCGAGGTCAGCGATGGTGGTGTCCTCAGTCTCGCCGGAACGGTGAGAGGTAACGGCGGTGTAGCCGGCCTTGTGAGCCATCTTGATGGCCTCGAGGGTCTCGGAAACGGAGCCGATCTGGTTGAGCTTGATGAGGATGGAGTTGGCGCAGCCGAGGCGTATGCCCTTGGAGAGGCGCTCGACGTTCGTAACGAAGAGATCGTCGCCGACGAGCTGGATCTTGTCGCCGAGCTTGGCGGTCATCTTCTGCCAGCCCTCCCAGTCCTCTTCATCAAGGCCGTCCTCGATGGAGATGATCGGGTACTTCTCAACAAGGCTCTCCCAGTGAGCGATAAGCTCGTCGCTGGTGAAGTCCTTGCCGGACTTGGGCTGATGATAGAAGCCCTTGCCCTTCGGGCTCTTCCACTCGGAAGCGGCGGCGTCCATAGCGAGCATGAAGTCCTCGCCGGGCTTGTAGCCGGCCTTCTCGATGGCCTTGAGGATAAGCTCGATAGCGTCCTCATCTCCGCCGAGGGAGTTGGGAGCGAAGCCGCCCTCGTCGCCGACAGCGGTAACGTCGTTCATCTCCTTGATGAGCTTCTTGAGGGTCTGGAAGACCTCAGCGCACCAACGGAGACCCTCACGGAAGGAGGGAGCGCCGACAGGCATGACCATGAACTCCTGGGTATCGACGGAGGAATCAGCGTGAGCGCCGCCGTTGAGGATGTTCATCATCGGAACGGGGAGCTTGGTGCCGTTTACGCCGCCGAGGAAGCGGTAGAGAGGAATGTCAAGTGCGGTAGCGGCTGCACGGGCAGCGGCGATGGATACTGCGAGGATGGCGTTAGCGCCGAGGTTGGACTTATCCTTGGTGCCGTCAGCCTTGAGCATGGCTGCGTCGACAGCGTAGGTGTCGGAAGCGTCGATGCCGATGATTGCGTCAGCGATGACGGTGTTGATGTTCTCGACAGCCTTGAGGGTGCCCTTGCCGCCGAAGCGCTTCTTGTCGCCGTCACGGAGCTCGAGAGCCTCGAACTCACCGGTGGAAGCGCCGGAGGGAGCGGTGCCGCGGCCGACTGTTCCGTCAGCGAGGGTTACCTCAGCCTCAACGGTGGGGTTGCCGCGGGAGTCGATGATCTCACGGCCGATAACTTTTTCAATTTCTAAATAGCTCATTGGACTATACCTCCATATTTTTTATTTGAACTGATTTATTATAGCATAGCGTTAGTTTTTTATCAAGACAAATTATTGTTTTGCGCACAGTTAACTGTTGTCTCGCCTGCTTCGTCCGCCCTGACCTCGAAGCCCATCGAGGCGAGGAGCATCTCTCGCCGCAGGAGTAGACTATCGGAAGCTTATCGCGGCAAAAACGCGGCTCGGACTGCGTTTTCAGCCATTTGCGAGCACTCTCTTCGCTCTCAGAATGCCCATAACGGTCTTGGAATCGTTTATTTCGCCCCTGAGGCACTTTTCGACCGCCTCGTCAAAGGGAACGCGCTCGAAGGAGAGAAATTCGCCCTTGTCAAGGTGCTGTTCTCCTGCGCGCAGGTCAGTCGCAAGGTAGATGTGGATTATTTCGCCGACGTAGCCGGGGGTCGGGTAGTCGATGCCGAGGGAAATGAGGCTTCCCGCGGTGTAGCCGGTCTCCTCGCTCAGCTCGCGCCTTGCCGCCTCGATGGGATCCTCGCCAGGCTCGAGCTTTCCGGCGGGAATTTCGACAAGCTCCTTCGCGTAGGCGTAGCGGTACTGCCGGACGAGCAGAACATTTCCGCCCTCGTCGATTGCGACGATGCCCACGCCGCCGTGGTGGTCGACGATCTCGCGGAATGCGGTGGTGCCGTCGTCCAGCTCGACAGTGTCGCGGTGTGCGGTGAAGATTTTTCCGATAAATTTATCCTCTCGCGTGAGGGTTTTTTCATAAAATGACATAAAATCAACTCCTTATGCGGGAATTATACTATGCAGAGTGGAAAATTGCAATTATCGGCTTGCATTTTCCGGATTTTCTATGTATAATCAATCGGTTATTGTAAAATGTAATTAGTATTTCGGAAGTGAAACTATGGAAAAGAACATAAGAAACGTTGCGATAATCGCCCACGTCGACCACGGCAAAACCACCCTCGTCGACGAAATGCTCAAGCAGGGCGGCGTATTCCGCGATAATCAGGCAGTTGCCGACAGAGTTATGGACTCCGGCGACCTCGAGCGCGAGCGCGGAATTACGATTCTGGCTAAGAACACCGCTATACAGTACGGCGATACGAAGATAAACATCGTCGATACCCCGGGCCACGCCGACTTCGGCGGCGAGGTCGAGCGCATACTCAAAATGGTAAACGGCGTTATCCTTCTCGTTGACGCCGCCGAGGGCCCGATGCCGCAGACAAGATTCGTTCTCAGCAAGGCTCTGGAGCTTGGCCACAGAGTTATCGTGGTGCTTAACAAAATCGACAGACCCGACCAGCGCGTCTTAGAGGTCGTTGACGAGTGCCTTGAGCTTCTTCTGGAGCTTGGCTGCACCGATGAGCAGCTTGACAGCCCGATGCTCTTCTGCTCCGGCAGAAAGGGTACCGCCTCCTATGCGCCGGACGTCGAGGGAACAGACCTCAAGCCCCTTTTCGACACTATTCTCAACTACATTCCCGCGCCCGCCTGCGATGATGAGGCGCCGCTTCAGATGCTCGTCAGCTCGCTCGACTATAACGACTACGTCGGACGTATCGCCATCGGCCGCATCGAGCGCGGAGTTATACGCCAGAACCAGGAGATCGTCGTCACGAACTGGCACGATGAGGGAATGCAGAAAAAGGCGAAGGCGGTCTCAATTTACGAGTTCCAGGGACTTAACAAGGTGCCTGTGACCGAGTCCTCCTCCGGCAATATCATCGCCCTTTCCGGCATTTCGGATATCTCCATCGGCGATACGATTTGCGCCGTGGATGCTCCCGAGCCTCTGCCATTCCTCAAAATCTCCGCTCCGACCATGGAGATGACCTTCTCCGTCAACGATTCTCCCTTTGCCGGCAAGGAGGGCAAGTACGTCACAAGCCGCAACATTCGCGACAGACTTTTCCGCGAGACCATGAAGGACGTTTCCCTCAAGGTCAGCGAGGTCGAGGGCTCTGACCACAGCTTCAACGTAGCAGGCCGCGGCGAAATGCACCTCAGTATTCTTATCGAGACCATGCGCAGAGAAGGCTATGAGTTCGCAGTAAGCCCCCCTCGTGTTCTCATGCGTGATATCGACGGAGTTAAGTGCGAGCCTATCGAGCGCGTTGTGATCGATGTGCCCGAGGACGCTGTCGGCTCGGTCATCGAAAAGCTCTCAAACCGCAAGGGCGAGTTTATCGAGATGACCCCCGTAGGCAACCGCATGAAGCTCACCTTCTTCGTGCCGAGCCGCGGACTTTTCGGCTATCGCAACGAATTTCTCACCGATACAAAGGGCGAGGGCATCATGTCCTCTGTATTTGAGAAGTACGAGAAGTACAAGGGCGAGCTATCTCGCCGCAAGACCGGCTCCCTCGTCGCAAGCGAGACCGGCGAGGCTGTCGCATACGGCATCTTCGGCGTTCAGGACAGAGGCGTTATGTTCGTCTCCCCCGGCGTTCCCGTGTATGGCGGAATGGTCGTCGGCGAGTGCCCGAAGGCGGAGGATATAACCGTCAACGTCTGCAAGAAAAAGCAGCTTACGAATATGCGCGCCGCAGGTTCCGACGAGGCGCTGAGGCTCGTTCCGCCGAGGATAATGAGCCTTGAGCAGTGCCTTGAGTTCCTCGCTGACGATGAGCTTCTCGAGGTAACGCCGCAGAGCCTGAGGATAAGAAAGGCAATCCTCGACCACGCACTCAGAATGAAAGCATTAAAGGGCAACAAAAACGCATAAGGTTATCCCCAAAGTCAGCTGACTTTGGGGATTGTTTTTTTCTTGTAGGGGCGCCCCTACAAGTTTCTGTCGCAAAGCGCGGTGAGGTACGTAGGAGCGGGCAGTAAGACTCAGTACGCAGTAAGCGGCTAAGCGGGTTAGACGCTTCGCGTATCAGATTACATCACCGCGCAAAACGGCGCACCCATGTGCAACGGTTTCAGACAAGAGCTTTTATCTCTCTCTTGGTTCCGTTCTCTCTCTTTTTCTCGAAAAAGAGAGAGAATGAACAAAGAAACGGCGGGCAGACCGCCGAACAACATCTTATACGCAAGCCTGTATATTCAAGGCATAAAACGCCGCCCGGCGGGTAAAATACCCCTCGGTGATGCGATTGTTTACCCTCTTCGAGCTCGAAAATAAGTTCGGCGGCACCTGCGACCTCCTGCGCCGCCCTCTGCGCCTCGGCGGCCGCGCCGAGAACGCCGCGGCGCTCATTTACATCGACTCGCTCGTCTCCTCCGAGGCGGCGGGCCGGCTCATTATCGACCCACTCGGCGACCCGATGCGCACCCTCGGCGATTACTCGCCCGAGGCGGTCATGGCAAGCCTCTGCGGACTGAACGCCGAGGTCTGCTCCGACGTTGACGGCGCGGCGGATAAGCTCCTCTCCGGCTTCGCGCTCGTCTACCTGCCCTCTTTCGGCGCCGCCGTCGCCGCGGAGCTGAGAAGCCCCGACAAGCGCGCTGTTGCCGAGCCGAAGGATGAAAAGGTGCTCAAGGGCTCGCGCGAGGCGTTCACCGAGTGCCTGCAAACAAACTGCGCCCTACTGCGCCGCCGCTTAAAGACCTCCGATCTGCGCCTGCGCGCAATTTTCGTCGGCTCGCGCGCTGAATGCGCTCTCGTCGTCGCGTGGATAGATGGCTTCACGCCCGAAAAGCTTGTCGATGAGATGGTAAAGCGCGTGGAAAACCTGCGGGTCGAGGGGGTCATCACAAGCTCCGTCCTCGAGGAGTGCCTTGCGGACAGTCCGCTCTCGCCGCTTCCGCAGCTCATCGTCACCGAGCGCGCCGACAAATTCTGCCTCAATCTCCTCGAGGGACGGGTTGGACTGCTCGCGGACACTCTGCCGCTCGGCTATCTCGCGCCCGCCTCGCTTCCGCAGCTCATGAAGGCGCCCGAGGACGAGGCGGCTCACTTTGCGGCGACCTCGCTCATGACGCTCTTTCGATATTTCGCTCTGCTTCTGTCGCTGACCCTGCCGGCGATCTACCTCGCGCTTGCGCTGTATCACCAGTCGCTCATTCCTCTGCGGATACTGCAAAGCATGATAGAGGCCGAGCTTGAGGTGCCGTTTCCGACGGCGGCGGAGGTGTTCATAATGCTTATCGCGGTGGATCTTCTGGAGGAGGCGGGACTGCGTATGCCGGGGCCGATCGGCCCGACGGTGTCGATAATCGGCGCGCTCATCATCGGACAGAGCGCCGTCGAGGCGAAGATCGTGAGCCCCATCATCGTTGTCACGGTCGCGCTCGCCTCGACCGCGCAGTACGCCCTGCCGAACCGCGATCTTCAGCTCGCCGTCAAGCTCGGGCGGCTCGGACTTGTGGCGCTCTCGGCGTTTTTCGGGCTATACGGCTTGGGAGCGGGGCTTGCGTTCATCGCGGCGCACCTTATTATGCTCAAAAGCTTCGGAAAAAGCTATATCTCGCCGCTTGCGCGCTATCCCGCGAGGGCGCTCCTGCGGCTTCCGATGACAGTCAAGCGGAAGGAGGATCCGACCGTATGAAAATGGCAGCGCTGTGGATAATTCTTGCGCTCTCGCTGTCCTCCTGCTCGCTCAAGGCGCGGGAGCTGACGAATCTCGAGCCTATCGAAACGCTCTGCGTGACCCTCAATGAGGGGAGAGTCAAAATCATCGCCTGCGCCGCCGTGCGCGACGAGGACAACGTGCCGCTGGTGTTTCAGATGGAAGGCGACAGCGTTTCCGACGCGGTCGAAAAGCTCAAAAGCCTGCCCGAGGGCAAGGACGCGATTTTCGTGCATACGAAAAATATCCTCTGCGATACGCGCTACTGCGCCGAGCGCCTCGACGAGCTGAAAAACTTTCTGCGTGACGGCCCGGAGATTAAAGAGAGCGCGTGCGTATTCTGCGCGGACGACGCGGCGGCGCTTCTCGATAAAATACGCGAGGGCGAGGGCGATGTCAGCGCCGACCTCGAGTTCCTTGCTGACAAGAGCGCGAAGGACGAGGTCACCCGCGCGCCGGAGGTTTGCGACAGCGGGAGAATTTTCGCCGTCGCCGAGCAGTTCGGGAGCGTTATCCCGCTCGGCGTGGAGAGATTTTGAACCGTCCCTACAAAGATTATTTTATGGAGGCAGCTATGTACTCACGAAGAAAACTGATTCTGGCGCTTTTTGCGCTGTTTGCGGTCAATATCGCGCTCATCGCGGCTTTTTCGCTCGTATCGAACGCGGCGACCTACCGCCGCGGCTCTTCCGGCGAGGCGGTAAGCACCATCCAGACGAAGCTCAAAAACTGGGGCTACTACTCCGGCGCCGTCGACGGCATTTACGGCTCCGCCACGGAGAATGCCGTCAAATTCTTCCAGCGCAAAAACGGACTCACCGCCGACGGCGTTGCCGGAAACGCCACCCTCGCCGCGATGGGAATCTCCTCCGGCACGTCGAGCTCCTCGCGCGACTCCGATGTTGCGCTGCTTGCGCGGCTCATCTCCGCCGAGGCGCGCGGCGAGCCGTATTCCGGGCAGGTCGCGGTCGGCGCGGTCGTGCTCAACCGCATAAAGCACCCGTCGTTTCCGAACTCCATATCCGGCGTGATATATCAGAAGGGCGCGTTTTCCTGCATCGACGACGGGCAGTTCAACGAGCCGATAGCCGACTCCGCCTACCGCGCCGCGCGCGACGCGATGAACGGCTGGGATCCCTCCGGCGGCGCTATCTATTACTTTAACCCAGCCACCGCGACGAGCAAGTGGATATGGTCGCGCCCGCTGATCGTCGTGATCGGAAAGCATCGCTTCTGCGCGTAATGGCATAATTATTGCAGGGGCGGGTCTCCGTGCCCGCCCGCCCGTTGTATGGGCACAAAAAAGGAACCGCGTTTTCAGCGGTTCCTTTGTCTATATGAGGGTCTGTTACCCTGTTTTTAAGTGTTATCGGACAGATCTTTTATCTGTCGATCATTGCGGAGTTGAGAACGTATTCCTTATTCTCAAGGAAATGATTGAAAAACTTGGTCTCTTCTCCGGCGAGCTCGTAAAGCTCTTCTTCACGGCGCTCATCCTTCATAGACAATCGCTTCCTTTCTCGGGGTATTTCCTCGTCTTTCTCTCTCGAGGATGGCTGTATTATAGCGCTTTAAAACGCTTTTTGTAATACCCAAACTCAACAAATAGCACAAAAAATACACCAGGAAATTGTGCAATACACACAAAAAAGAGCCTTCCGGACACTCCGGAAGGCTCCTGCGGTCTATTTTTCTCAGCCCTGGAAAACGCTGAAGTTCAGCACCATAGTGAGGACAACGAATACAAGAGAGAGCCACTTTGTTGCCTTGGCGAGGGTGGCGTCAAGGGATTTGCCCTTGTTCTTAGCGAGGAAGGTATCGTTTGAGCCGCCGAAGATGGAGCCGGTGAGGCCGGCGCTCTTTCCGGACTGGAAAAGCACGACGACAACAATCGCAAGCGCGCTGATGAACTGGATGATTGTAAGAATAAGGCCGACTGTCTGCATTATTTATATCCCCTTTTTGGTAGCATTTTTTGAAAAATTGTGTTACAATAGGCTGTCCCATAGGGACAGTGCATAGATAATATCACATAATTTCGCGTTTTGCAAGAGTTTTTTAAAGATTTTAAGGAGAAAGCTATGCTTTTTGACACTCATGCACATTTTGACGACCACGCCTTCGATTCCGACCGCGACGAGGTGCTCGGCGCGATGAAGGAGGCGGGCGTTTCGCTCATAGTCGACCCCGCGAGCCACGTTGAGAGCGCGAGGATCGCGCGAGACATCGCTGAGAAATACGATTTTGTGTATTTTGCCGCGGGTCTGCACCCGAACGAGCTTGATTCCTACTATGACGGCTACCTCGACGACGTGCGCGAGCTGTGCCGACACCCGAAATGCGTCGCCGTCGGCGAGATCGGGCTTGACTATCACTATTCCTATGATGAAAAGGAGCTTCAGCATAAGGTTTTCCGCGAGCAGATGGTTCTCGCGCGGGAGATAGGAAAGCCGGTCATCGTCCACGACCGCGAGGCGACAGGCGATATGCTCGGCATAATCACGGAGTACCCGGACGTGCGCGGGGTGATGCACTGCTTTTCCGGCTCGTGGGAGACGGCGAAAACGATCCTCGACCTCGGCTGGAGCATCTCGTTTACCGGCGTTGTGACGTTCAAAAACGCGCGCCGCGCCGTCGAGGTGGCGCCGAAGATACCGCTCGACCGCATCATGATCGAAACGGACAGCCCCTACATGGCGCCGGAGCCGGTGCGCGGAACGCGCAACGACAGCCGCAACGTGCGCTACATCTGCCGGAAGATAGCTTCCCTGCGCGGCATGAGCGAGGAGGAGCTCGCGGCGGTCACGATGGAAAACGGCAAAAGGTTTTTCGGGATAAAGTGATAAACGGCGGGCGGGCGCGGAGACCCGCCCCTACAATATAATTAAGGAAGCGCTGATTAATTCGGCAAGAGCGAAGAGCGAGGTATTTTTTGTCGCAATGACGGCAAAAAATTGAAGGAATACTTTGTGTATTTCAAGATTTTTTGACTAAATTGCGGCGGAAAAGAGCCGCTATGCGCCGAAGCCGCATTTAGTCAGCGTT
>JAFVCD010000016.1 GCA_017479425.1 Oscillospiraceae bacterium | reverse complement strand
TTTTTATACTAACCCCTGATTAAAAGCTTTAACCGAGCGCGCAGAATTTTTTGCGTCATACAAGGCGTCCGGTGCAGACAATACTTTGTGTATTATCAAGCCGGATAACGAAGTATGACGCGAAAAGGGCAAGCGCGAATTGAAGATTTTGATTAGGGATTAGTATTACAGCGGAAACGCCACTGCGTCGGCGTATAGGCTCCGGAGCGTTTCGATAAACGCCGCAAGGCTCTCACGATTGTCCGTTTTGTGCGTACAGAGAACGCAGTGAAAGCGCTCTTCTCCGGCGTAGGGTACCCACGCGAACTGCCCGCTGTGGTCGTTCAGAAACCCCGGCGCGAGGCAGACGCCCTTGCCCGAAGCGATATTGACGAGCGTCGTATCGTGGTCGGGGCTGTTGAAATACTCGATTTTGCCCGACGAAATAAGCCTCTGCTGCACACTCCTCAGCGCCGCCGGCGACCCGCCGCCAACCATAAGCGTGCGCCCGTAGATATCCCCGTCGGTGATAACGTCCCTCTCCGCAAGCGGGTCTGACCTGTCGCATATGAGATAAACGCGCGAATCGAACAGCTTGTGGACGTTTATCCCCGGAATGTGCCGCGTCTGCTCGCTGAGCGCAAAGAGCACGTCGGCGCCGCCGCTGAGAAACGCCTCGACCCCGCCCTCGTACTGAAAAAGCGGCGTAATGAGCACTCCCGGCCGCTCCCTCTCGAGCGTCCTTATCGCCTCGGGCAGAAAATATATCGCCTGCCGCACCATCATGCTGACCGTGATATTCTCGCGGTACCGCGCGCTGAAATTCTGCCCCTGCTCGACAGCCCGCTTCAGCTCCTCGCGCATTCCGGTGAGATACGCGACAAACTGCTCCCCCGCCGGAGTGAGCGCCGCGCCCTTTCCGCTGCGCTCGAATATCCTGAACCCAATCTCCTCCTCGAGAAGTTTGAGCTGATACGAAAAGGTCGGCTGGCTGACAAAGGCGTTCTCGGCGGCGCGGCTGAAATTCAGCGTATGCGCCAGCTCAATGCAGTAATCTATCTGCTTTGTGGTCATAAAATCCTCCCCGAGCTATTTAATTATTAAATCAATTATAGAATATTTGAATTGGATTTTTCAAGCCCTTTGTGAGATAATTTACGCAAAGAACAAACGGAGGGCAAAAACCATGTCAAAAACACTGATAGCTTTCTTTTCAAGAGCGGACGAGAACTACTTCGGCGGCGCGATGCGCTATGTCAAGGTCGGCAACACCGAGATAGTAGTGGAGAAGATACGCGCTCTCACGGGCGCGGACGCGTTCAAAATCGAGATGCGCGAGCCGTACTCTCCGGTCTATATGACCTGCATCGCGGAGGCGAAGGCTCACAAGCAGGCGAACGCGCGCCCCGAGCTTGCCGCCTACCCCGACAGTCTTGATAATTACGACACCGTCATTCTCGCCTATCCGAACTATTGGGGCACCTTCCCGATGGCGGTAGCGACGTTTCTCGAGCGCTATGATTTCGCTGGCAAGACGATTCTCCCCCTCTGCACGAATGAGGGCAGCGGCATGGGCTCGAGCGAGAGCGATATAAGAGCCTGCGCGAAGGGCGCGATCGTCAAGAGCGGACTTTCGATAACCGGCAGCCGCGCCGCCGAGTCCGACAGTGCGGTCACAAGGTGGCTCACCGCAAACGGTATCATCTGATGCGCGACGAGGAAATTATCCGGGAGATGTACCGGAAATACTGGCGGTATATGATTGAAAAGGACGAAACGGGTCTCAGGAGCCTCATGAGCGGGGAATACTGCCTGCGGCACATGACCGGAGTAACGCAGTCATTAGACGAGTTTCTCCGCGCTCTCATGCGCGGCACCTTCAACTACTACTCCGCCGAGCACGATTCCATCGAGGTAAGCCTAACCGGCGAGAGCGCCTCGATGGTCGGAAAAAGCCGCGTTGTCGCCGCGGTCTACGGCGGCGGGAGGCATCTCTGGCGGCTGAGGGGCGATTTTACGCTGAGAAAAGAAAACGGCGCCTGGCTCTTTACAAGCTCCGGCGCTTCAACCTATTGAGGAGGCAAACCATGGAAAAAATCACACTGAACAACTCTCTTGAATGCCCGGTAGTCGGCATCGGCACCTTTATGCTCGCGCCCCCGGACGCAGAAAACAGCGTGCGCGAGGCTCTCAGAATGGGCTACCGCCTTATCGACACCGCGAACGCCTACGTCAACGAGCGCGCCGTCGGCAGAGGGATAAGGGCAAGCGGCGTTAAGAGGGAGGAGATTTTTCTCTCCACAAAGCTCTGGCCGAGCGAGTACGAAAACCCGAACGCGGTGGACGAGGCCTTGGAGCGCCTCGGCGTTGAGTACGTCGACCTTCTCTACATCCACCAGCCCGCCGGAAACTGGCTCGCGGGTTACAGGCTTCTCGAGGCGGCGTACCGCTCCGGCAAGGCAAGGAGCATCGGTATCTCGAACTTCGAGGGAGCGTACATCGCTGAGCTTGAAGCAAAGTGGGAGATAGTTCCGCAGTTTATTCAGGTCGAGGCGCACCCGTATTTCACGCAGACTGAGCTTCGGAAAACGCTCGCAAGATACGATATAAAGCTCATGAGCTGGTATCCGCTCGGCCACGGCGACAAGTCGCTCATAAATGAGGAGATTTTCGCCTCTCTCGGCAAAAAGTACGGCAAAACTCCGGCGCAGGTCATTCTCCGCTGGCATATCCAGATGGGCTTTGTCGTGATCCCGGGCAGCAAGAACGTCGCGCACATAAGGGATAATCTCGATATCCTCGACTTTGCTCTGACGGAAGATGAGATGGCGCAGATCGCCGCGCTCGACAAGGGCGTGCGCTACTATCACCGCACCGACGAGCAGCTCAGGCAGTTCGCCGCCTGGCGCCCGTCATTCGAGAGGTAAGCTTGCAATTTCCCTCTCGCCGTTGTATTCTGTACGCACAGAAAAAAGGGGGCGTTCAGCTTGACCCGCGATGAATTTGAGAGCTTCGTTTTTGAAAACTACAACGCCTTGTGCGACAGACCGTGGGCGCGGCACCCCGATCATCAGGTTTTCCGGCACCCGGAGAACGGCAAGTGGTTCGCCCTCGCCATCGTCCCCGATGAAGCGATAAAGCTCCTCCTTGAGATGAGCTTTGACGCAACGAAGGAGAAAAAGCGAGCTTCGCGCTGATAAAACCGGCGCGCCCGGATTCGGGCGCGCCGATTTATTTTACACCAGATATTTCTCGCGCAGGAGCGCAAAATCCCCGTCCGCGAGTCCGAGGGCACCGCGCAGATATCCCTCCGCACCGCCGCATTTTGTATCGAGCGCGGCGAAGGCGCCGTCAAGGTAATAGTCGAAAACGCCGCCGGAGGCAAAGAGCATCGCGTCGAGCTTCTCCTGCGGCATTTTGTACGCCGCGTACTCCCGTCTTATCGCCTCAAGCACCGGAGCGTTGAGCTCGTTTGTCAGAAGATAGTCCTCCATTATCGTCGCTCTGTCGGCTCCGAGCGCCGATAGAAGGAGCGCCGCCGCAAGACCCGCGCGGTCCTTTCCATCGTCGCAGTGCCAAAGCACCGCGCCCTTATTGGGGTCGGAGTCGAGTAAAACCCTGAAAAACTCTCTGTACGCCCGCTTGCCTCTCTCTCCGAAAAGGAACGATAAATAAATCTGAGGGCCGAGCATACCGTACTCATACGCCATCTCGAAAACCGCCCTCTTATCGGCGGCGTTCGCCTTGTAGAGCTTCAGCATATCGGGAGAGCCCGCCATCGCGGCGTAGTCCTCCATCTCGATGACCGGAGCGCTGATATTCCGGGCGCCGTCAATCTCCACGTCCGGCGCGGCGGCTCTTTTGACCTGCATACGAAAATCAACGATAGCCTGCAGGCGGTACTTATCGCGCAGTATATCCGCCGCCTCGGGCGCGGCGCGGTCAAGAGCGCCGCTTCGGATGAGCGCGCCCGTTCTGACTGTGCTCCCACCGGCGCCGTAACCGCCGAGCTCGCGCGCGTTTTTTACGCCGGGGAGTGTGATTATATTCTTCATGTCCGCCCCCTTACGGTATCGGATGGAGAGAGTCGATGGACTTGAGGAACGACCCCTTCGTCAGCGCGACGACGGGCTTTCGCAGGAAATTCGGCACAGAGGGCGAGGTTGCGATGCCGCGCAGGAACTTTATCTTGGAGTAGCCGTTCAGAATGCGGTTTATCTCCTTTATCTCGCTTTCATCGTTCGTGTCAAAGTACCTGCGGACGATAATATCCCACAGCCTTGCGTACTGCTTCGGGCCGACGCCCTGATTTGTCGCCTTCCAGTTCGATTTTGCGGCGGTGACGTACACGAGATACATCGAGGCAAGGTCGAGAACGGGGTGACCGAGACCTGCGTCGTCGAGGTCGATGAGCATTATCTCGCCATCCTTGTACATGAGGTTGCCGGGGTGGAAATCCATATGAATGAACGTATTTCTGTACGGTATCTCGTCGATGAGCTTATAGAGCCGCTCCGCCTCCTCCGGCTTGTACATACCGGCGTCGAGCGTGGATTTCACGTCGTTTCTGTACCATTCTCTCGAATCGGGAAGCGCGCCGGGTTCGAACTCGGTGCTGTGGAGCTTTTTGAGCGTATCCGCGATGAGATAGGCGTACTCGTCGAGCTTGTCGGGGTTTTCTGCGATGACCTCGTTCATGGATTTAGCGTTTACCATCTCGTAGATGACGCCGTAGTTCCCGCCGACGCGCACCATATCGAAGGCGATCATCGAGGGAACGCCCTGAACGAACGCATCTCTTGTGATCTGGCGGTTTCTCTTAATCTTCTCGGGGCTGTTGCGCTCGCCGAAATAGACTTTGACTATCGTCTCCTCGTCGAGCCGGTAGACCGCGCCGTTGCCGCCCTTTCCGAGCAGCTCGCAGCCCTCGACAGAAACCTCGCGCAGAGGCTTATCCTTCTTTATCTCGTCCATTTCTGTGCCTCCTTAAAAGCAGATCGGCTCAAGGCCCCCGTCTATGTAGTCGAGAGCGGTTTTCTTCATATACGCCAGCCCCTCCGGAGTCATAATTCCCGGAACGAACACAGCCGCGAAGAGATTGCGCGCCGCGGCAAAGGCGGTTATCTGCCTCTCCGCTTTTTTGAGAAACGCCTCGTCGTCGGTATCAAAGTAGCCTCTGAGGAAGCTATCCCAGATGAGTTTTATCTCATCATCGGTGAAGTTTGCGGTGTAGGGGCTCTTTCTGTTCAGTGCCATGTGATAGATTATGCACATTGAGCTCATATCGAATATCGGGTGACCGCTTCCGCAGGTCATTAGGTCGATAAAGACGTAATCTCCGTTCTGCACCATTATGTTGCCGGGGTGGCAGTCCGCGTGGATGAACGTATCTCTGTCGGGCACAGTCTCATAGAATGCGCGGAGCTTCTCTATCTCCTCCGGCGTGCAGACAGCGCCGAGCATCGGCAGCGCCGCGAGGGAGTGCTGCTTCGAGGAGGGAAATTTCGCGGGGTCGACTTTTATCTCGTGCATCTTTCTCATAAGCCGCGCAAAACCGCCCACAAGCTCGCCGAGGTGCTCTCTGTCGCTCTCCATGACCGCTAAAAAATCCTTTGCGTTCAGAAGCTCATAGACGGAGCCGAACGAATCGCCGACCTTCACAAGGTCAAAGGCGATGGCGGTCGGTATGCCGCTCAGAAAGGCGTTGCGGCTGCGCTCGTTCTCCTGCTGAATGACCATCGGACTCGTGCCGGGGTTAAATACCTTTACGACTGTGTCGGGGTCGACGCGATACACCGTCGCGGTAGCGCCGCGCCCCACCACCGGCAGGCCCTCAACGCTCATCTCGCGCAGGCGCTTATGCACGTCCATAAACTCCGTAAAGCCCGTGACCGAGAATATCTCATACACCTCCGGCGAAACATTCATCACCTGCACCGGCTTATCGTACCTCTTGCGCAGCTTCAGAAGCACGCGCAGTCCGGCGGAGGATATGTACTCAAGCCCCTCCGCGTCGAGCACAACGGTGGCCTCCGGCGACGCCTCCGCCGCCGCAAGCAGCTCCTTTTCGATCTGTGAAGCGTTCTGAGAGTCGATGCGGCCCTCAAGGTAAACCGTCAGCGTTTCGTTTTCAAGCTTTGTCTGCATTTTTTATCCCTCCGGGAATTTACTTTTTCTTAAAAAGTCCGAAAACAGCTGCGGCAAGTCCCGCTGCTGCGAGCGCCGCTATCGCGGCTCCTTTTCGGACTGACGGCACATTGTAGCTCACACTCGCGTATGATCCGTTGATCTTGTAGCTCAGCAGCGGCTCGAGCGCCCTGCGCTGCTCCTCAAGAGGCTCACGCTCTGTGTGAGGCGAGGATGACAGCACCATTGTCGGGCGGTGCGCTGCAATGCTGTACGGCTCCCAGCTGAGCGCCGGAGTACCGGGGTCGCCGGTCTTGGCAAACTGCACCCAAGCCGCCATTGCCGTTTCCGATAGGCTCTCGTCAACACCCTCGCCGGTATAAATCGTTTCCCCGAGGTTTCCGAAAACGTAGGCAAGCTCGACGGCGTGGCAGGCCCGGCGGAACGGAATTGAGCTGGGCTTTGTCCAGTAGTACATATATACCCTGCCGCCGTTTGCCGCGTGACCCTCGGCCTGCCTTATCGCGGGCAGGCGGAAGATAAGCTCGTTGTAAAACTCCGCTATCGCCCAGATTTTCCGCGTGCCGCGGCTCTTTACGAAGCTCTCGGCGCGTTTTTTATCCTCCGGAGAGAAAAGCATAAGGTCGTTTTCAAATTTGACGGGCATACCGAGCTTGAACGGCACAATTCCGCCAAGCTCGCCTATCCAGTAGTTCATCTCATCAGCGTTCGTGCCGATGAGAAGGTCTATCCCCGCCGTTTCGCCGTCCATATACGGCGCGTACGGGTCGAGCGGAATAAGTGCGCCGCCGCGCTGGGGAAAGTTGTTGAAATCATTTATCTTCTCGTTGACTGCGCCGAGCTCGCTCTCGGAAAGGCGCAGAAGGTCAGCCATATCCTCCGCTCCGGACTCTCTCATAAGTCGGCGGGTAAACTCCCCGCACTCCTTCCTGCTGAAGGTGAGCGCGACGGAGCCGCTCTGGGCGATGACCCTGCGGAACAGCCCGCGCGCCTCCGGAATGACAGGCAGCAGGCTGACGCTTCCGCCTCCTGCGGATTCTCCGAAAATCGTGACGAGCTCCCCGTCCCCGCCAAATGCAGGGATATTTTTCCGCACCCATCTGAGCGCCTCGATCTCGTCGAGAATGCCGAGGTTCGGCGCGTCGGGGAATTCCTCGCCGCCGCGTACTGATGAGAAATCGACAAAGCCCATAAGTCCCGTGCGGTAGCCGACTGTGACAAGCACAACGTCCGGGTGCGCCTTTACAAGGTTAAGCCCGTCGTAGAGCGGGTCGGCGGTGCCGCCCCAGCCGTAGGAGCCGCCGTGAAAGAACACCATAACGGGCTTATTCTCCCCCGCTGAGGTATTCGACCACACGTTGAGGTACAGGCAGTCCTCGCCCTGAGGGTAGTATGACGCCCGCTCAGAGTCAAGAATGGTCTGTATCGGTGTTTTCCCATTGTAATACGCCTCGTAAACGCCGGAATTATCCTCCGGCGGGAGCGGCGCTTTCCACCTCAGCTCACCCACGGGGGCGCGGGCATAGGGTATCCCGCGCCAAACGGTGACAGAGCCGCGCTTTTTGCCGACGAAGGTGCCGTTAGCGCACTTTGCCGCGAGAGAACGGTCGTAATCGCCGGAAACGGGGCGGTTTTCTCCGTAAAGCGCGCGAAACGCCGCGATTTTCTCCTCGCGCGAGGTCATTTCTTCCTCCGGAACAGACCTGCGACGGTCTGGAATATGCTTCGCTTATCGTTCAGCTTCGCCTTGATCTCGCCGATGGTCACGTCGGACTGCGAATTGTGCGTTGCAAGCGCCTGTGCGATCTTGACGTACAGATCCTTGAATTTCTCTATGCTCGCATCCTCATAGCGGCTCGCGGCGTAGTCGATCATAAGCTGAAGTCCGTCGGCGCCGTCGAGGATCTCCATATCGAGAATGGTCTGGCTTGCCGCCTGGTTCTGGCGAACGTCGATGGTTTCAACGTCGAAGCCCTCGAGGCCGCCCATATCGCGGATATCCTGCTGATAGAGAAGGTACGCGCTCTCGCCGTTTGCGACCTGGTTGCGGCTGTCAACATAGGGATAGCAGCTATGCTCAATGCCCTTCTGCACCTGCTCGTGGACGTCGGCAAAGACGTTGCGGAGGGTGTCGGAGTCCTTGAAGCGGATGCCTACGGGCAGGTCGCGGAAGAGAAGTCCGACTGTCGTCATATTCTGCATATCCTCGCGGCCATTGTAGATCCAGCTGAGCTTTACGTCCGGAGCGTCATTGTAGACGGAGATAGCGAGCGCAGCGACGGTGATAAAGAACTCGTTGCGGCTTATCTTGTACGCGCGCTCTACGGCGTTCATCTGCGGCTGCTCTATGCCGAGAGGCGCGAAAAGCTCGCCCATCTCGTTTTCGCGGGATTCGTGATCGATTTTCGGGTAGCCTGACCACTCAACATGGTCGTAGCGATCCTCGAAGTATCTGCGGCTCTCCTCGTAGAACTCGGTGTTTACCGCGTCCTCGCGGCGCTGGAGCATCAGATAGTAGTAGTCGGGATCGATCGGCGCGCCCATAAAGGCTCTGCCGACTCCGCCGAGGAACACCTTGAGGCTCGTGCCGTCAAACAGCGAATGGTGAACGTCGAAGAATGTGTAGACCGCCTTCTCGGTTTCAAAGACGCGGCAGCGATACAGCTTTCCGCCGACGATCTTGAACGGATAGACGAGAGTATCCTTGACGAACTTAAACTCAAATTCGCTCAGCTTCTCAACGTGAATGGGCTGGAATATCTCCGGCGTGTAGCGCTGAACAAGCTCTCCGTCATCATTGTAGGAGAAGGTCGTTAAAAGCGCCGGGTGCGCCTTGATGGCGGTTTCCATCGCCGCAGCGAGCTTTTCCGGCTCAAAAAGCTCCTTGTCCGCCTTCATAACGGAAAAGAGGTTGTACATCGTGGAATTCGGGGTGTAGAGCTGATAGTCGATCATATAGAGCTGCTCTGTTGTAAGCGGGTGCGCGCTCTCAAGCGCCGCGGTGTTCTTCTCGTCCGGATCGCCGTCGCTGTTTTTGAGCTGCTCCTCATATAGCTCAGCGATCTTCTCCGGCGTTCTGCCGCGGAAAACAAGTCCGGCGTTCAGCGCGGGAAGCGCCTCCTCGCAGGCGGTGATAAGCTCGATGGAGGCGAGGGAGTCGCCGCCCATCTCGTAGAAATCGTCGTGTATGCCGACGCGCGAGAGCTTCAGAACCTTAGCCATCGCCTCGCAGAGCTTCTTCTCAACGTCGTTTGTCGGCGCAACGTAATCTGTCATAAAATCGCTTGCGTCGGGCTCGGGCAGAGCCTTTCTGTCGAGCTTTCCGTTTGGCTTGAGCGGAACGGAGTCGATTTTTAGGAAGTATGCCGGTATCATGTAATAGGGCAGGCGCTTTCCGAGCTCCTTTCTGAGCGCGTCGGCGTCAAATTTGACGTCCGCGGTGTAATAGGCGCAGAGGAAGCTCTTGCCGGCGGCTTCGTCAACAAAGCCCTTTGCCGCCGCCCAGTCGATGCCGAGCGCCGCCTTTACCGCCGCCTCTATCTCAGCCGGCTCGATGCGGTTGCCGTTTATCTTTATCATATCTCCGCTTCGACCTAAAAGGACGTAGTTGCCCTTCTCGTCGCGGCGCGCAAGGTCGCCGGTGTGATAGACTCCGTCCACAAACGCCTTTTCGCTCTCCTCCGGCAGATTTATGTACCCGCGGACGTAGGGGTTTTCAAAGCACAGCTCACCCGTTTCGCCATCGGAGACTGTCTCACCGGTCTCACCGATAAGGTAAATATTCGTTTCGACCTCAGGCTTGCCGATGGGGCAGGTTTCGTACGCCTTGTCGATGGGGAAAACACCGACGGCGAAGCCGCTCTCAGAGCAGGCGTAGATGTTGATAAGTTCAAGATTCTTATTGTAGAGGTTGTTTGCCGGCTCACTTCCGACAAAGAGCATACGCAGGAACGGGCCGGTCTGGTTGCCGAGCATACGGACGTAGGAGGGAGTGAGGAACGTAATGGTTATGCGCTTCGTGAGGAAGAATTTTGCAAGCGCCGATGGATTCTTGATAGTCGCGTAGGAAACTATGAAGTTTTTGCCGCAATAGACGTTCAGCGCCGCGAGAATTACGATAACCGTAGCCACAAAGTTCATCGGAGCGAGGGTAGCAAGGCGGTCATTCTCATTGAATGGGCACTCGCCGTTCAGTCTTATGGAGTCGATGGCGCGCTGAAGGTTGCCGAACTCGTGCAGCACTCCCTTGGGGTTTCCGGTGGTTCCGGAGGTGTATATCGCGTAGGCGGCAGAGTGGTCATCGCGCTCTTCAAAGCCGGAGAGCGGCGCGGTGTGCATGACCTCCTCCCAGTTCTGTGCGCTCAGCTCAGCCTTGCAGCCGCAGTCGGTGCGGATATAGTTTATGCGCTCCGGAGCGTAGGTGTCCTCGACAAGCGCCCACGCGGCGCCGGCCTTCCAGACTCCTATCATCGCAACAACGGGCAGAATGCCGCGCGGCAGGTTAATGAGCACGAAGTCCTCTTTTCCGATACCGCTCTGCTTGAGATACGCATAGACCCGGCCGCTCATATCGTCGAGCTGCGCATAGGTTATGCCCTTTGAGTGGGCGTCGTCGAAAAGGATCGGCGAATTGGGGCTTTTTTCTGTGTAGCCCTGAAGGGTTTGAAGAATATTGCTCATCCGTTTTCCTCCTATAATATTGGTATTACTTAACTATCTCAGTATATACTCTTTTTTATAATAAATCAATAAAGTTTCTCGCCTGGTTTTTTTCGCTTGAAATTATTAAAAACGCTAATATAATAGAAAGCGCTGAAATATCCGGAGGTATAAAATATGAGCATTTACGCGGCGATTAGCCTTTTTTCCACGACTATCCTCATCTACTGGGTCATAACGGAGCTTTTTACGATGCTGTTCCGCTTCACCGGACTGCCGGACGAGCGCGCGAGGTTTCAGGTCATCTCCCTGCTCACCGGCTGCGGCTATACAACGAAGGAGAGCGAGATGTTTCTCTCGACCCGCCGCAGAAGGCGCCTTGCGCGGGTAACGATGCTCTTCGGCTACGTTTTCAACGTGACCATCGTTTCGGCGTTCATCAACGTCTTTCTTTCGTTCAGCCGCAGCGAGATAGAAAGCTTTTTCTTCGGAATGATAATTCCGCTTGCAGTCGCGGCGATAATAATAATCTTTATGCGCGTTCCGAAGGTGCGCGCCCTCGGTGACAGATTGATGCAGAAGCTCGCTGACCGCATCGTCGGCAGAACAGCCAGCTTCAACACCGTAATGCTCCTCGACTACATCGGCTCGGACACCATCGCCCTCATCACTCTCAACCACATTCCCGCGGAATACGCGGGCGTGCCGCTCTCTCAGACGGGACTTAAAACTGACACCGGCATTCTCGTTATGCTCGTCCAGAAGCCGGGCAAAAAGCCCGTACCCGCCGGAGCGGACACTGTGTTCGGGCTCGGCGACCAGCTCACCGTTTTCGGTGATTACTCCGTTATATGCAGGGCGTTTCACGCGCGCGAGCGCTTCACCGACGTATAAAAGAAAAAATCATAGGGGCGGTTCACACTGTGTACCCGCCCCTATGATTTTTTATAAGGAAGCGCTGATTAAATCGGCAAGAGCGAAGAGCGAGGTATTTTTTGTCGCAATGACGGCAAAAAATTGAAGGAATACTTTGTGTATTTCAAGATTTTTTGACTAAATTGCGGCGGAAAAGAGCCGCTATGCGCCGAA
>JAFVCD010000015.1 GCA_017479425.1 Oscillospiraceae bacterium | reverse complement strand
TTCAATTCGCGCTTGCCCTTTTCGCGTCATACTTCGTTATCCGGCTTGATAATACACAAAGTATTGTCTGCACCGGACGCCTTGTATGACGCAAAAAATTCTGCGCGCTCGGTTAAAGCTTTTAATCAGGGATTAGTATAACATATACCGCCGTTTCGGCGGTATTTTTATGCTCGACAATAATTGACTTTCTATGCGCGATATAGTAAAATATATTTTCACAATCATATAACTCAAGGAATCGGAATATGCTCAAGAGATACATCGGCTCAAAGGAATTCTACAAGATGGTCATGGCGGTCGCTGTGCCGATAATGATACAGAACTTTATAACGAACTTTGTCGGAATGCTCGACAATATCATGGTCGGGCAGGTCGGAACTGCGCAGATGAGCGGCGTTTCAATAGTAAACAACATCCTCTTTATCTTCTATCTATGCATTTTCGGCGCGACGAGCGGCGCCGGGATATTCACCGCGCAGTTTTTCGGCGCCGGAAACTCCGACGGCGTGCGCCATACCGTGCGATACAAAAACTACATAAGTCTCGGCATCGTGGTCATCGGTACAGTGCTTCTTGCGCTCTTCGGCTCGGTGTTCATCGGGCTGTTTCTCACGGGCGAGGACGCCGCAGGCGAGGCGCATCTCTACCTCAGCTACGGCGAGAGCTATCTTTCGGTAATGCTCTGGGGAATGCTGCCCTTCGCGCTCTCGAACGTCTATTCGAGCACGATGCGCGAATGCGGCGAAACGGTTGTTCCGATGGCTGCCGGTATTGCCGCGGTCGCAGTCAATCTTTTCTTCAACTGGGTGCTTATTTTCGGAAACCTCGGCGCGCCTGAGATGGGCATCGTCGGCGCGGCGGTGGCGACTGTAATAAGCCGATTTGTCGAACTTGCAATATGCGTAGTATACTGTCACACGCACGCGAAGCGTTTCCACTTCGTGCAGGGGCTCTATACATCCTTCGCCATTCCGAAGGAGCTATTCGGCAAAATAACATTCAAGAGCCTGCCGCTCCTCGCAAATGAGGCGCTCTGGAGCGTCGGCATCACGACCCTCAGCCTGTGCTACAGCTTCAAGGGACTGAATGTAGTTCCGGCAATCAATATCTCCAATACGATCACGAACACAATGATGGTCTCACTGCTCGCAATGGGCAACGCGGTCGGAATAATCATCGGTCAGCGTCTTGGCGCGGGCAGACCCGCCGACGAGGTCGTGGACTACGTCCGCAAGCTGATGGCTTTTACCGTTAGCTTTACGCTCATTTTCTCCGTCCTGCAGGTCGTGATCTCAGGCTTCTTCCCGGAGCTTTACAACACCACAGAGGATGTAAAGCACCTTGCGTCGATGTTCATTATCGTCGCGGCAGTGTCGCTTCCGGCAAGGGCGTTCACGAACGCGAGCTACTTTACGCTCAGAGCGGGCGGCAAAACGCTCGTCACGTTCCTCTTTGACTCCTGCTTTGTTTGGGTAGTGCTCGTGCCGCTGGCGTTCTGCCTATGCAGCTTTACAGCGCTTAACATCGTCATAATTTATGCTGTTGTCGAGGGCATGGAGTTCATTAAATGCCTCCTCGGCTACTATATGCTCCGGGGCAGAAAGTGGATAAACAGAATCGTAGTATAATGAAAGCGTGATTTTGATGGATATTATCGTACTTTGCGGCGGGCTCAGCATGGAGCGCGACGTCAGCATAAAATCCGGCGCGTGTATTGCCGAGGCTCTGAGAGAAAAGGGACACAGAGTCGTACTCGTCGACAGCTTTTTCGGCTATGAGGGAGCCTATGATGACCCGAAGGAGATTTTTACTCTTCCACAGCCGCACATAGGCGGCGAGATTTCCGCCTCCGTGCCGGATATTGCGGAGGTGAAGGCGAGGAGAGCGCAGAAAAACGACTCGCGCATCGGCGATAACCTTATGGAGATATGCCGCGCCGCCGACCTCGTTTTCCTCGGACTTCACGGCGCCGACGGCGAGGACGGAAGACTCCAGGCGGCGTTCGATATTGCAGGAGTGAAGTACACCGGCTCCGGCTATCTCGGCTCCGCCGCGGCGATGAACAAGGAGTGCGCCAAGCGCCTTATGAGCGCCGCAGGTATCCGCGTCGCCGAGGGCAAGGTGATAAACATCCGTGATGAGGATAAGAGCGCGCCGTGCCTGCCCTGCGTTGTGAAGCCGAAATCCAACGGTTCCTCTGTCGGAACGAGCATCGCGCATACAGAGGAGGAGTTTCGCGCCGCACTCGAGATGAGCTGGAAATATGAGGACGACGCCCTATGCGAGCGATATATAAAGGGTCGAGAGATCGACGTCGGCGTGCTCGCGGGAAAGGCGCTTCCGCCGATCGAGATCTGCCCTAAGGGTTCGTTTTTTGACTATGAGCACAAGTATCAGAGCGGCATGACCGATGAGATATGCCCCGTCGATATAGAAAAAAGCGTCATTGAAGAGCTTATGAGAACCGCCGAAAGAGTGTACGATGCGCTCTTTCTGGAGGTCTATGCCCGCATGGATTTCATCGTTGAGGGCGAGACTGGAGATATTTACTGCCTCGAGGCAAACACGCTGCCCGGCATGACGCCGGCTTCGCTTCTTCCCAAGGAGGCGAGGGAGGCGGGCATAGAATATGCCGACCTGTGCGATACCATTGCGCGCGAGAGTCTTAAAAAATTCTGAGCCGGAGGCGCAGCTATGAAAATGAAACCGATAACGCTTGAAAAGCTCGCGGAAATAACCGGCGGCGCTTACGTCGGCGCGGCGCTTAAAAAGTTTGAGCGCATCGAATCCGTAACCATGGACTCCCGCGCGGTTGAGCGCGGAAGCCTCTTTGTTTGCATCAAGGGCGCAAGAGCGGACGGCCATGACTTTGCAAGGAGTGCAGGAGATAACGGTGCAGTCTGCCGCCTCTGCGAGAGACCGCTCGACGACGACTATCCCTACGTCCTTGTTTCAGACGCTAAAGCGGCGCTTCGCGCGCTTGCGGAGTGGTACAGAAAGCAGTTTACCATCCCCGTCGTCGCCATAATCGGCTCTGTCGGCAAGACCACCGCAAAGGAGATGGTCGCCGCCGTCCTCGGCAGAGAAAAGCTCGTTCTCAAGACCGAGGCAAACCTGAATAACGAGCTCGGCGTTCCGCTTACGCTTCTCAAAATGCGCGAGGAGCACGAGGCGGCGGTGGTTGAGATGGGCATCTCGGACTTCGGTGAGATGAGCGTGCTTGCGAAGATGGTGCGCCCCGACATCGTGGTGTTTACCTCGGTCGGCTACTGCCACCTTGAAAATCTCGGCTCGCTCGACGGCGTTCTTAAGGCGAAGAGCGAGGTGTTCGATTATATGGCGGAGGATGCGGTCGCCGTACTCAACGGCGACGATGACAAGCTTGCCTCTCTCGACCCGGGCATAAAAGTAATTCGCTACGGAGTGGGGGAGGAGTGCGACGTCAGAGCCGAAAATATCGAAAATCTCGGCTTCCAGGGCGTATCCTGCGACATAAGGTGGGGAAATAATGCCATTTTCACGCTCATTCCGGCATTCGGCACGCACATCGTATACGGCGCGCTTGCCGCGGCTGCGGTGGGCAAGACTCTCGGCATTTCCGCTGAGAATATCATGCGCGGTATCGCTGATTACCGCCCGGTAGGAAGCCGCGCCAACGTAATTGACACCGGAAAAATAACGATAATCGACGACTGCTACAACGCAAATCCCAACTCTATGGCGGCGGCAATACGTTCGCTTTCGAGCATCAACGCGCTCACCGGAAAGACCGGCAAGCGCATAGCCATTCTCGGCGATATGAAGGAGCTCGGGCGCGACAGCGGCGAGCTGCACCGGGATATGGGCGAGGAGGCGGCGAGAGTTCACCTTGACCTCGTCGTTGCGATCGGCCCGGAGGCGAAGAGAATCGCGGAGGGGATGAAGAACGGCGGCGGCAACGCCGTCTGGCTCAGCGATAAATCGAAGCTCTTTCCGGCGTTTGAGAAGATCATAAGCCGCGGAGACGTAGTACTCGTCAAGGCGAGCCACTCGATGGGCTTTGATGAGATAACAGAGAGGCTCAAGAGGCTGTGAGGCTAAGCTACACAGCCCTTGAAAAGGACGCGGACAGAAAGATATACGGCATACTGCGCGGAGAGCTGAAGCTCTCCGCCGCGATAATCCGCCGCCTCAAAAACGCGAAGGCGATATACCTGAACGGTGAGCCGGCATACGCCACCGTGCGCGTAAAGCCGGGCGACATCGTAGAGGCGGAGATTCTTTCCGCTGAGCGCGAGCCGGATCTTCTTCCTGAGAACGGAGAGATCGAGATACTTCTGGAAACGCCGCAGTTTATCGCTGTGGACAAGCCCGCGGGGCAGATAGTCCACCCCTCCTGCGCTCGCCCGACCGGATCGCTTGCAAACTTCGTCGCGGGGTATTTCAAGCGGAGCGGGCAGGACTGCGCCTGCCACGTTGTAAACCGCCTCGACCGCGACACCTCGGGAATCGTAATCTTCGCAAAAAGCGCACACTGGAAAACGATCATATGCGATGAGCTCAAGCGCGAGGAAGCGGTCAAGGAGTACGAGGCCGTTGTATTCGGCAGAATGCCGGAGCTTTGCGGAGTCATCGATCTGCCCATACGCCGCGCCGAGCCGCATATGATGCGCAGGATCGTATCTGAGGACGGCAAGCGGGCGATAACGGAGTACGAGGTCATCGAAACCGGCGAGCGCACACAGCGCGTGCGCTATCGACTCAGAACCGGCAGAACGCACCAGATAAGGGTACATTCGAGCTTTCTCGGCGCCCCGCTAGTGGGCGACAGACTCTACGGAACGCCGGAGAGCATAGCTTTTTCCGAGGAAAATGGGCTAAACGGGCATATTCTCCGGTGCTTGAGAATGGAATTTTCGTTTCTCGGAGAAAAAATCAAAATAAATGCTTGCAAAATGCGAGAGGCTGTGATATACTAACTCTCGCTCAGTTAAGAAAGTAAGAAAGAGGTGAGCTTAATGAAGGAAGCAATCCATCCTAACTACGAGCAGACGACTATCAGATGCGCCTGCGGTGAGGTTATCGAGACGGGCAGCACAAAGAAGGATATCAAGGTTGAAATCTGCTCTAAGTGTCACCCCTTCTACACCGGCAAGCAGAAGCTGGTCGATACCAGCGGCCGTGTTGATAAGTTCAACAAGAAGTTCGGACTTAAGTAAAAACCGAAATAAAAAAGCGCCCTCAACAGAGGGTGCTTTTTTGTTACGCGTAAAGTAGTAAACCCCCGGCTATGCCGGGGGAAATAAAGAGCTTCGAGCGAGGGGAAGAGTAGACAAGAAAAAAGCTCCCTGCTATAGTGGAAGTGGTTTGCCGACCACACAACTACAATAACAGGGAGGTCTT
>JAFVCD010000014.1 GCA_017479425.1 Oscillospiraceae bacterium | reverse complement strand
GTCAAGGAAGCCGGAGAATGCAAAAGCATTCCTTGAAGGCTTCAGCGGATGGCTCCACGCCGACGGCTACCAGGGCTACCACACCCTTCCGGAGAGCATTCGCGTTGTCGGCTGTATGGCTCATGCGCGGCGCAAGTTCGATGAGGCGCTGAACGTGCTTCCGAAGGAGGCTCAAGTCGGCAGTGAAGCGGCGAAGGGAGTCGCGTACTGCACTAAGCTGTTCAATATTGAGAAAGAGATAGCTGATCTTCCGATTGAAGAGAAGCTGAAAGAGCGTCGGGAAAAGGCAAAGCCTGTTCTGGACGCTATGTACGCATGGGCAAATGAGCTCATGCCCAAAACAGCCGGTAAATCTGCGCTTGGCAAGGCGCTGAATTATCTTGTTGAGCAGTGGAAGTATCTTGTGAGATACCTTGAGGACGGCAGATTGGAGCTCTCGAACAACCGCGCCGAGAGGAGCATAAAGCCGTTCGTAATGGGGCGCAGGAACTGGCTGTTCGCAAATACTCCGGCGGGAGCGACGTCGAGCGCTGTCATATACAGCATCATTGAAACGGCAAAGGAGAACGGCTTAGATCCTTACCGCTATCTTCTTTGGATATTCAGAGAAGCCCCGAAGGTAAAGAAGAAAGACGATAGCTGGTTCAAGACCTTCCTCCCATCATCGGCGCCGGAGAGCTGCAAGGTTTAATTTCAGAATGTAGTACCAGAGCCTGCGGATTTTCGCAGGCTCTGCGCTGTTTTATTTGACGGTTACGATAAAATAATCCCGTGGGGTGACCCACGGGATTATTATCATTTCTGCCTCTCGCGTGAAGCGAAGCGATTTACATGCAGGTGTAGCCGCCGTCGACAGGGAGCTGTACGCCGGTGACGTAGCTGGAAGCGGGGGAGGCAAGGAAGATAGCGGCGGAGTCGAGCTCGCCCTCGTTGCCGTAGCGCTCCTCGGGGATCATGGTCTTGGCGTTCTGCTGGAAGAAGTCGGAGTTGAGCGTGTCAACGGTCAGCGGAGTGTAGAAGTAGCCCGGGCAGATGGAGTTGACGGTGATGCCGTACTTGCCCCACTCGGCAGCGAGAGCACGGGTGAGGTTGACAACGCCGCCCTTAGCTGCGTGATAAGGAGCGGAGCCGGCGATCTTGTTGCCGACAAGACCGTACATTGAAGCGATGTTGATGATTCTGCCGTACTTTGCGGGGATCATTGCCTTCTTGGCAACGGCACGGGCAACCTTGAAGGAGCCGAAGAGGTCAATCTCCATCTCGTGCGAGAACTGATCGTCGGTGATGTCCTCGGCCGGCGCAACTGCGCCTGTGCCGGCGTTGTTGATGAGAACGTCGATTCTGCCGAACTTTGCCATAACTGCGTCTACCATTGCGTTGACGCCGTCGGTATCGGTAATGTCGCAGCGGACGGGAAGGGTCTCAACGCCGAATTCTTTGCTGATCTCATCGGCGACCTGCTCAATGAGGTTCTGACGGCGGGCTACGACTACGATGTTTGCACCCTGGTTTGCGAGAGCCTTTGCCATCTGCACGCCGAGACCGGTGGAGCAGCCGGTAACGATAGCTACCTGGCCCTTAAGATCGAAATAGTTTTTCATTTTGCTTTTCTCCCATTCGATAAAATTTTGAACTGTGGCTATTATAGATTATTCCACGGCGTTTGTCAACTAATTAACAAAATAAATTGTACCATTATTTCGTTGCCAAAGCTATATTATTGTGTTAAAATAACTGTATCTATGCGCAAAGGTGGACAAGCCCGTGATAAAACGACTTTCGGCACTCATTCTTGCCTGCTTTATGCTCGCCTCCGCTGCATTTTCAGCCTCGGCGGCGTCAGACGATTATAAAATAAGAGTCAATCGCGCGACAAACGTCGTGACCGTATATGAAAAGGGCGCAGACGGGGAGTACTATCCCTCGCGCGCGTTCATCTGCTCCACCGGAAAGCCCGGCGACGAAACGCCGGCGGGTGAATTTGCGCTCACGGGCTACAAGGCAAAGTGGATCCGAATGGTAGACGGAAGCTATGGGCAGTACTGCACTCAGATCAAGGGCAACTACCTCTTTCACTCCGCCTGCTACACAGCCGCCGACGCCTCGACGCTTATCACTGAGGAGTACGGCGACCTCGGAAAGAGCGTTTCCCTCGGCTGCGTTCGCCTTCAGGTCGCGGACGCGAAGTGGATATACGATAATTGCGATTGGGGGACTGCCGTCAGCGTAGTCGACGAGGAAACAGACCCCATCGCGCCGGAAAAGTACATCGATGCGATACCGGAGGGCTACCCGGCGGGCTGGGATCCCACAGACCCGCATAAGAATAACCCGTGGAGGGCGCTCGAGGCATTTTCGGACGTTCGACCGGGGAGCAGATACCACAAGGCCGTTCAATACTGCTTCGAGAGGGGCTTTCTCAACGGAGTCGGCGGCGGGAAATTCTCGCCGGAAGGCACGGTGTGCGGCGCGATGGTAGCGCAGGCGCTCTATAATGCCGCCGGGAGACCGGATGTGCAGGCCGAGGGAACAAAATGGTATTCCAAGGCGGTCAGATGGCTGGAGACTGCGTATCCCGATATGAAGCTCTCTCCGGAGGAGAACGTCGTGAGGAGCGAGCTTGCGCTATTCAAGATAAATAACGAGGGCTCCGATGCCGTTGTGACACGCGGCGAGCTTGCGGAGCTCATTATGGAGTTGCATAATGGATAAAGAGCTTGGCATTTACGTTCACATACCATTCTGCGCCGGGAAGTGCGCCTACTGCGATTTCTACTCCCGCGCCGGGTGCGACGAGCTTATGCCGGAATACCAGCGCGCGCTTCTTGACCACATCCGCGAATCGCAGAGCTCCATGGAGGGCTACCTTGTGGACACGGTCTACTTCGGCGGCGGCACGCCCAGCTATTACGGCGCAGACAGACTTATAGAGATCTTCACCGCGCTGAAAAAGTACGCAATGGTGCTCGTTGAGAGCGAGGTCACGCTGGAGGCAAACCCGGACAGCGTAAAATACACTGACCTCAAAAAGCTCCGCCGCGCGGGCTTCAACCGCATTTCCATCGGCGCGCAGTGCGCGGACGATACGATACTAAAGAGCATAGGCAGAATACATACCTGGAAGCAGGTAACGGAGGCGGTCGCCACCGCTCGGCAGGCGGGCTTTGAAAATGTTTCGATAGACCTTATCTACGGGCTCCCGAGCCAGACGCGCGAGGGCTGGGCGGACACGCTGAAGGCGGCTGTAAACCTTAAGCCGGAGCATTTTTCCTGCTATGGGCTGAAAATCGAGGAGGGCACGCCGCTTTATCCCTACAAGGATTCGCCCTTTATTCCGGATGACGACGCGCAGGCAGATATGTACCTCTATACCGTCGATTTCCTTGAGCGCTACGGCTACCGGCAGTACGAGATTTCAAATTTCGCAAAGCGCGGCTATCACTCGCGCCACAATCTGCGCTACTGGCAGGGAAAGGAGTATCTCGGCTTCGGCGCGGCGGCGCACAGCTACATACACAACGCGCGATTTTCGTTCATACCCGATATGAAAAAGTACGCTGACAGCATTGAAAACGGCAAAAGCGTAATCGATTCTATGGAGGAAATAACTGATTTTGAGCGGGCGGGGGAGTACCTGATGCTCGGACTCAGAACAAATCACGGCGTTTCGGCAAAGGAATACTACGATATTTTCCCGTGCCGCTTCGACCTCTGCGAGGAGCTCATGGAGAGCTACCGCAAAAACGGCTGGATGGTCAAAAACGAGGACCGCTGGAGCTTCACGCCGCAGGGTATGCTTCTGTCAAACGTCCTCATCGGCAATATTCTCGAAACGCAGACAAAGGCGAGAGCCGGCACTGTCGCTCCGTGGAAGGAGCGCGAGCTCGCTGAGAGGCAGTTTACGATGTTCACAAAGGACAAGGTCGAAACCGAGCTATTTAATGGAATATAAAAATATCTTGATTTTCGCAATTTTTGGGGTATTATAAGCAATAATCATTTAGATATGGGAGCGAATTAAATTGGCAAGAGGTAAGAGAGTTAAGAAGAATAAAAATGCGGGGCTGACGATCGGCATAACGGTCGCGGCGCTCGCTGTGCTGATAGTTGCGATAATCGGCGTTTATGAGGTGTTCTTCAAGCAGATCGCGCCGTCGCCCGCCTCTAACAACGAGGAGCCGTCGACAAATACCGAGCAGGGAAACGACGCGCCGAAAAACGACGTCGCTCCCGCCGCTGAGAAGAAGTACGCCGTTCCCGCCTCCGTCAAGCTCGCCGACGGCACGGTTATCGAGCTCGGTGCGAGCGGAGAGATGACTGAAAAAGAGGTGCGCGAGGCAGTAAAGTCCGCGGCTGAAAAGGTAAAGGTCGAGCCGGTCGCCGCCGCAAGCGAGGTCGGAGAAAAGACCATAACCATAACCAAGGGCACCGACGGCGCCGCTCTCGACGAGGAGAGCCTTGTCGCCGCCATTCTCAAGGGAGCAGAGGTGTCTACCGTTCTCGCGGCGGTTCCCGCTGAGGATATTGACCTCGACGCGCTCTATGCCGCCGTCCACGTTGACGGCACCGAGGAGGAGCCGGGCGTGACCTTCAATTTAGAGTCTGCGAAGGAGGCTTACGCCGCGCTCGGTGCAGGCGAGAGCATGGAGATCGAGCTTCTTGAGTGCATAAACGGCTACACCGACGCCGATTTTCCCGATATTCTCTGCGAGAAATCCACCTCGATGAAGTCCTCAAGCGCAAACAGAATCAACAACATCACCCTCGCGGCGCAGGCGATTAACGGCCTCGTTATGCAGCCGGGCGATGTATTCAGCTACAACGAAGTCGTCGGTCAGCGCACCGCCGCAAAGGGCTATAAGCCCGCAGGCGCCTACGTCGGCGGCGAAACTGTGGACGAAATAGGCGGCGGAATCTGCCAGGTTTCCTCCACGCTCTACTGGTGCGCGCTCAAATCCGATCTCAAGATCGTAAGCCGCGCCAACCATATGTACCCCGTGGCGTACCTGCCGCTCGGCTTCGACGCCACCGTCAACTGGGGCACCATCGACTTCAAGTTTGAAAACAGCCTCTCGCACCCGATACGCCTCAAGCTCTACGTTGAGAACAAGGAGCTGTTCGTGACCATCGAGGGAACTAAGGAGACCGACGAGACGATCGAGCTCAAGTACGTCACCAAGGAGACCATCGACTGGACTACCGAGTACCGCGTGGACGAAACTCTCGAGGCCGGCACGACGAAGGTCAAGCAGGCCGGCCAGGTCGGCTACGTTGTCGACAGCTACAAGATAGTCAAGGACGCGGAGGGAAAGAAGCTCTCCGAGACGAAGATAGCGACGAACAAGTACAGAGCGCACACGAATATAATCCTCTGCGCACCCGACGCTTATGAGAAGATAATGGCGGAGCTCAACGGCACGCCGCTGCCCGAGGAGCCCATCGAGGAGCCGACCGAGACTCCCGCTGAGACTCCCGCCGAGACTCCGGAGGAGACCCCGACCGAAGCGCCTCCCGAGGATCCGGAGGACAAGCCCGAGGAGCAGAATGAGGAGCCGAAAATCCCCGCATCCGGCGCAAATCTCACGACTAACGCTTAAAAATGGAACGCTACGCCATTTTTTCAGACCTTGACGGCACGCTGCTTAATGATGACAAGACAATTTCGGAGCGCAATCTCCGCACCATTGAGCGCGCCGTAAAGGCGGGACACTACTTTATCCCCTGCACCGGCCGATATTTCGGCGGTATGCCGCCGCTTATCCGTTCGCTGCCGTTCTGCCGCTACTATGTGTGCATGAACGGCGCGGAGATTTACGATAAGATTGAGGACAGAGCAGTAAGGCGCGAGGAGATACCGATCGACCGCGCCCTTGAAATATGGGATATAATGGATAATTTTGACGGCATTTACGACTGCTTTGTCGAAAATCGCGCCTTCATGGACAGAAGCATGAAGCGAAACTGCGATTTCTACGTCCGCGAGCCGGCGTTCAACAAGATGGTCCACGAGCTGAGGCAGGCGGTGCCGGACTTCAAAAGCTACATAAAAAAGCGCTACAAGGCTATTCAGAAAACGCAGATTTTCTTTGCCGACCCCGCAGAGCGCGAAAAATGCGCCGCGGCGCTCACGCGGCTCCTGCCGGACTGCTCAGTGACGAGCTCCGTGAGCATAAACATCGAGGTCAACGCACTTGACGCCAACAAGGGCGAGGCGGTGCGCTTCATGTGCGGGTATCTCGACCTGCCGGTGGAAAATTCCATCGCCTTCGGCGACAGCACGAACGACCTCAGTATGCTTTCCGCCGCCGGAATCGGCGTAGCGATGGAAAACGCCGTTCCCGAGGCAAAGCGCCGCGCCGATATGGTCACCGCGACGAACAATTCCGCCGGTGTGGCAAAGGCGCTCGAAAAGATTCTTAACCTTTAGGTGAATAAAATGTCCTACGTTCAGGAAAATATAGACGTCGCCGTTGTGGGAGCGGGTCATGCCGGAATAGAGGCGGCACTCGCCTCTGCGAGGCTCGGACTCAGAACCGTCCTATTCACGCTCTCGCTCGACGCCGTCGGCAATATGCCGTGCAACCCCGCCATCGGCGGCACCGCGAAGGGACACCTCGTTCGCGAGCTTGACTGCCTCGGCGGCGAGATGGGCAGGGCGGCGGATAAGGCCTGCATTCAGTACAGAATGCTGAACCGCGGCAAAGGGCCCGCCGTTCATTCACTGCGCGCGCAGGCTGACCGCTATGAGTACCGCCGCGTTATGAAGGAAACTCTTGAAAAGCAGGCAAATCTCAGACTTTTGCAGGCTGAGATTGCCGATATAACCGTTGAAAACGGCGCGGTGAGCGCCGTTATTACTGCTTCCGGGGCAATATTCCCGTGCCGCGCGGCGATAATATGCACCGGCACATACCTCGACGGACGCACCATCACCGGCGACCACATAGAGGAGAGCGGGCCGGACGGTATGCACGCGGCAACGCGCCTAACCCCGAGGCTGAAGGCTCTCGGGCTCAATCTCCGGCGCTTCAAGACCGGCACTCCGCCGAGAGTGAACGCAAGGAGCGTGGATTTTTCAAAGATGGAGCCTCAACCGGGAGATGCCGAGCCGGAGCCCTTTTCGATGGAAACCGAAAAAGCGCCCGAAAACCGCGCTATGTGCTGGCTCACCTACACCACCGAGCGCACGCACGAGATAATCCGCGAAAACCTTGACCGCTCGCCGCTCTTTAACGGCTCAGTGACGGGCATCGGCCCGCGCTACTGCCCCTCGATCGAGACGAAAATCGTCACCTTTCCCGATAAATCGCGCCATCAGCTCTTCATAGAGCCGATGGGACTCGGCACAGAGGAGCTATATATTCAGGGTCTCTCGTCCTCGCTTCCGGAGGATGTGCAGATCGAGATGGTGCATTCCGTTCCGGGGCTTGAAAATGCTGAGATCCAGCGCTTTGCCTATGCGATAGAGTACGAATGCGTAGACCCGACTGAGCTCTATCCCACGCTCGAAACGAAGAAGGTCGCGGGGCTTTACGGCGCCGGGCAGTTCAACGGCTCCTCCGGCTATGAGGAGGCGGCGGTGCAGGGCTTTGTCGCAGGCGTGAACGCCGCGAGAAAGCTGCGCGGCGAAAGCGCCTTTATCCTCGACCGCTCCACAAGCTACATCGGCACCCTTGTAGACGACCTCGTCACGAAGGGCACGCCGGAGCCATACAGAATGATGACCTCGCGCAGCGAGTACCGCCTCTATCTCAGGCAGGACAACGCCGATATCCGCCTCTGCGGCATCGGCCACGACATCGGGCTTGTGTCCGACGAGCGGCTTAAGAGGGTGGAGGAGAAGTACGCCGCCGTCGAGCGCGAGATAAACCGCATGAGGGCGACCTATCCGCCCTCAAATTTGGGCATAAACACCGGCATAAGCCTCGCAGACCTCATACGCCGACCCGAAAGCACCTACGAAAATATCGCAATTTACGATAAAAACCGGCCCGATTTGCCGAAAACGGTCACAAATGAGGTCGAAATCGAGCTGAAATACGCCGGCTACATCGAAAAGCAGCTGCGCCACATCGCGGAGTTCCGCCGCCTTGAGGAGAAGCTCCTGCCCGCAGACATCGACTACGGCGCTATCGCCGGACTGCGGCTTGAGGCGCGCGAAAAACTCGGTAGGATCCGACCCGCATCGCTCGGGCAGGCGTCGAGGATCTCCGGAGTGAGCCCGGCCGATATGGCGGCGCTGATGATCTGGCTCGGCGCGTGAAAAACCCTTATATTTCCTCAAAAAACCTCTTTACAACTCCGAGAACCTCTGATATAATATTTCAGCTTGCCACGATCGCGGTTTCGGGAGAAGTCCTTTCCACCCGATACTTCGACGAGGGCGAATATATAATGAAAGGAAGTAATACCCATGATCACCAAAGAGCAGAAGACCGCAGTTATCGAAGCTAACAAGCGCGCTGAGAACGATACCGGATCCCCCGAGGTCCAGATCGCCATCCTCTCCGAGCGCATCAATCAGCTCACCGAGCACCTCAAGGTACACTCCGGCGACAAGCACAGCCGCCTCGGTATGTACAAGATGATCGGTAAGCGCCGCGCTCTCCTCGACTATCTCCAGCGCAAGGATATCGAGCGCTATCGTGCAATCATCGCAAAGCTCGGCATCAGAAAGTAAGTCAGTATGTAAAATGAGGGTACTTCGCCGAAAATGACGGAGTACCCGATTTTGCTGTAAACAGATATTTTTAAGCACAGGGAGAATGCCGATTAGTATTTGAAAAAGCCGGACAGGCATGCCCGTCTTTTTCAAGTGCTAAACGGTGTGGTCTCCCGGAAAGGAAAAGAAAATGATTATCAAGCACCGCGAATTTCCGAACTACAAAAAGTATGAGACAACCCTCGCAGGCCGCCCCCTCAAGCTCGAGGTCGGCAAGTACGCTGAGCTCGCTGACGCCGCCGTTATGGTGACCTACGGCGAGACCACCGTTCTCGTGACCTGCGCCGTTTCCGCCCGCCCGAAGGACGGCATCGACTACTTCCCCCTCTCCGTTGAGTTTGAGGAGAAGCTCTACTCCGTAGGCCGCATCCCCGGCGGCTTCACCCGCCGCGAGGGCAAGCCCTCTGAGCGCGGCATCCTTGCAAGCCGCATGATCGACCGCCCGATGCGTCCGCTCTTCCCGAGTGACCTCCGCAACGACGTCGTCATCACCTGCACCGTTATGAGCGTTGACTTCGACTGCTCGCCCGAGATCGCCGCTATGATCGGCGCCTCCGCCGCGGTTTCTATCTCCTCCGTTCCGTTTAACGGCCCGATCGCCGGAGTCGGCCTCGGCCTCAAGGACGGCAAGTTTCTCATCAACCCCACCAGCGACGAGATGAACGACACCGAGATGTACTGCACCATCGCCGGCACCATGGACAAGATCGTTATGATCGAGGCCGGCGGCAACGAGATCCCCGAGCAGGTCATGTTCGACGGCATTATGGCGGCTCACGAGGCTA
This sequence comes from Oscillospiraceae bacterium, assembly GCA_017479425.1. Taxonomy (GTDB): domain Bacteria; phylum Bacillota; class Clostridia; order Oscillospirales; family Oscillospiraceae; genus RUG626. The sequence goes on along the minus strand of JAFVCD010000014.1, from coordinate 32,252 downwards.
TTAAGCCCGTCGTCGCTCTCATCAACCAGATGGTCGCAGAGATCGGCAAGCCCAAGTTCCAGTATGAGCACGCCTCCTGGAATCAGGAGCTCTTCGATAAGATCGTCGCCGCTCACCTTGACGAGGTTCGCTACGCTATGGACACCGACGATAAGAACGTCCGCGAGGAGCGCTACAACGCCATCGTTGAGAAGATGATCGCCGAGTTCGGCGAGGACTATCCCGAGCTCACCACCATGCTTGAGGAGATCACCTACAAGATCCAGAAGAAGGTCGTTAAGGAGTGGCTGCTTCAGGGCAAGCGCGTTGACGGCCGCGCCATGAACGAGATCCGTCCTCTCAGCGCCGAGGTCGGCGTGCTTCCGAGAGTCCACGGCTCCGGCCTCTTCACCCGCGGACAGACTCAGGTTCTCTCCGTCTGCACCCTCGCTATGCTCTCCGCCTCCCAGAAGCTCGACACGATCTTCGAGGAAGAGGAGAAGAGATATATCCACCACTACAACTTCCCGTCCTACTCCGTCGGCGAGGCGAGACCCAGCCGCTCCACCTCCCGCCGCGAGATCGGTCACGGCGCCCTCGCTGAGAAGGCTCTCGAGCCGGTCATCCCCTCCGAGGAGGAGTTCCCCTATGCGATCCGCGTAGTCAGCGAGGTCCTCTCCTCCAACGGCTCCACCTCGCAGGGCTCCATCTGCGGCTCCACCCTCGCTCTTATGGACGCGGGCGTTCCCATCAAGGCTCCCGTAGCCGGCATCTCCTGCGGACTTATCCACGATGACGACGGCTCATGGACAACCTTTATCGACATTCAGGGCGTTGAGGACTTCCACGGAGAGATGGACTTCAAGGTAGCTGGTACCAAGAAGGGCATCACCGCGATCCAGATGGACCTCAAGAACGACGGCCTTACCCCCGATATCATCATGAACGCCTTCCAGATCACCCGCGAGGCGAGGATCCAGATCCTTGACGAGATCATGCTGCCCGTCATTTCCGAGCCGCGCAAGGAGCTTGCGAAGACCGCCCCGAAGATGATAAATATGCACATCGATCCCGACAAGATCCGCGAGGTCATCGGCTCCGGCGGAAAGGTCATTCAGAAGATCTGCGCCGACACCGGCTGCAAGATCGACATCGAGGACGACGGAAGCGTATTCATCACCCATCAGGATATCGACGCCTGCCGCACAGCGAAGAAGATCATCGACGATATTTGCTTCGTTCCCGAGGTCGGCAAGCTCTATTGGGGTCAGTGCGTGCGCGTAATCCCCATCGGCGCATTCGTCGAGCTTGTTCCGGGCAAGGACGCTATGTGCCACATCAAGGATCTCGAGTTCAAGCGCACCGAGAAGGTTGAGGACGTTCTCAATGTAGGCGACTGGACTTGGGTCAAGTTCCTCGGCATCGACGAGCGCGGCCGCTGGAACATCAGCCGCAAGGACGCTCTCAAGGAGCGCGAGGCCGCCGGTCTTCCCACCGACAAGGCTGACGAGTAAAAAATTACAATGCCCCACGAAAACGTGGGGCATTTTTTGTAAGGTGACGGAATTGAGCTATTCGATAATTTCCAAGCGCCGGAGCGAGCTTATGGGGCTTGCGATTCTTATGATCCTCGCGTTTCACGCGAACGATATGCCGATCGGCGCTCTGAACAACGTGCGCGCGATGGGCTTTGCGGGCGTGGATATTTTCGTGCTTGTGTCCGGAATGGGACTTGCGCTCTCGCTTCTGAGAAAGCGGCAGCGCTACGGCGATTATCTTAAGCGCCGCCTGAGCCGGATACTGCCCGCGTATTACGCGGTCATGGTGCCGCTGTGCGTTTATAATATTATCCGCGGCTTCGCGGTGCCCTCGGCGCTGTTCTGGAATCTCACGACGATGCATTACTGGGCTCGCCCGCTTGGCGCGTTCAACTGGTATATCACCGGAATAATGACCTTTTATCTTCTGACTCCCGCCTTCGTCGCGCTCATCGGCAGGGCGAAAAACAAGCTTTTTGCGTGCGTGGCGCTCTGCGCCGCCTCATACGGCGTTCTGTGGCTTCTCCTGCGCGACGGCTGGTGGCAGTATTGCGACGTTTTCTACCGGTTTCCGACGCTTTTTATGGGTATTTACCTCGGATTTGCGATTTTTGAGGAGAAAAAGGAGCCGGTATGGGTCATCATAACCTCACTTGTGCCGGGAGCTGTCTATGCTGCTCTGGTGTGGCGGTATCCGGACGTTCTGACGCTTGCGCCGGTATTCTCGCTTTTCAGCGTGCCCGCCTGCCTTGCGCTGGCATGGGCGCTCGATAAGATTCCGGCAAAGCCGCTCGCGGTTCTCGGAGAGTGCAGCCTTGAGATTTATCTTCTTAATGTCTCGCTTGTTGAAAAGCGCGAGGGACTGCGGCGCTTTCTCGACTTTGACGAGGGGCATTTCGCGTATTACGCCATTATGCTCGTTGTGAATATCGCGGGCGGGATAATCCTGCACCGGGTAATTGAATATGTATGCAAAAAAACGGCGGGTCTGAGATGAACCCGCCGATTTAAGTTATTCGGTTTTTGAGGATGAAGTGTGGCTAATAAAACGGGCTATGCGCTGGAGGGGGCTGTGATAGAGGCTTCAGCTCGCCCGCCGCATAAAAACAAGCACCCACATAAGCAGGTGCTTGAATTCTGGCTTGTTATCTCTTTGAGAACTGGGGAGCGCGACGGGCGGCCTTGAGACCGTACTTCTTTCTCTCCTTCATTCTCGGGTCGCGGGTAAGGAAGCCGGCGGCCTTGAGAGCGGGACGATATGCAGCGTCGACCTCGAGGAGGGCGCGGGCTATACCGTGGCGGATAGCGCCGGCCTGACCGGTGAGACCGCCGCCGAGAACGGCGACTTCTACGTCGACCTTGCCGGTGAGACCGACAGCCTCGAGCGGCTGACGGACGATGAACTTAAGGGTGTCGAGTCCGAAATACTCGTCGAGATCGCGGCCGTTAACGGTGATCTTTCCGGTTCCGCCGGGGAAGAGATGGACTCTTGCAACGGAGGACTTACGACGGCCGGTGCCGTACATATAGGGCTTCTTGGAAGTATACATTTGTCAGATCCTCCTTATTCCTGGGTCCAAGCTTCGGGCTTCTGAGCCTCGTGCTTGTGCTCGGCGCCGGCATAGACGCGAAGTCTGGTGAGCTGATCGCGGCCGAGGCTGTTCTTTGCGAGCATACCCTTAACGGCAAGCTCCATAGCAAGCTCAGGGCGCTCTGCCATAAGCTTCTTGTACTGAACTTCCTTGAGTCCGCCAATCCAGCCGGAGTGATGACGATAATACTTATCGGTCAGCTTGTTGCCGGTGAGAACAGCATCCTTAGCGTTGATGATGATGACGAAATCGCCGCAGTCAACGTTGGGAGTGTAGTCGGTCTTATGCTTGCCGCGGAGCAGGGTTGCAGCCTTGACGGCAGTGCGTCCGAGGGGCTTGCCCGCAGCGTCGAGGACGTACCATTTACGGGAAACGGTCTCCTTCTTCGCAAGTGTAGTGGACATTTTTATTTTCTCCTTCACAGTGAAATCACTTTTTCGTGCCCTATTTTTATACCACACCGCCGCGGCATTGTCAACGATAATTTTCCGAAAACTCGGATTACAAAAAGTTATCTCGCGTTTTCGGCGTTTTGCGCTGATTATCTCTTGTTTTCTCGATTTGCAATTTACTTTTTTATTCCTGTTGCCTTTTCGTATTAAATAGCTTATACTTGTTTATATCCAATATAATAGTAAAAGGAGTGCCACAGAAATGAACGCTTACCTCAAAAAAGTCATCATTTTCGCCATCGCGCTCGTCCTTTTCCTCATAGCGACAAATCCCGCCATACTCTGGTTTTTGCCGGAGGGCGCCAAAGCGGGTCTGCTCGAAACGTGGGAGGGGCTGTTCGGCAACGTCAGCTCCGTCGCCTCGGTCGTGACGATAAACTGGGTCAGTATCTTCAAAATCGTTGCGATCGTGCTCGCTTCCTGCCTCGTTGTAAACCTCGTGCGCTTCGTTACGGGCTTCATAAAGCCCAAGACCGGCAAGGGCATGAGCATACTTTCGATGGCAAACTCCTTCATAACCTACGCTGCGGTGCTCGTCGCGATAATCTGGTGCCTGACCGCCATCGGCATAAACCTCTCGACGGTGTTCGCCTCCATCGGGATCATCGCCCTCATCGTCGGCTTCGCGGCTGAGAGCCTCATCGCAGACGTAATTACCGGCATCTTCCTCGTCTTTGAGGACGAGTTCAACGTAGGCGACATTGTGGAGCTCAACGGCTTTCGCGGCACGGTAGACTCCATAGGCATCCGCGTCACCTGCATACGCGACGCCGGCGGCAACATAAAGGTCATCAACAACTCCGGCATCAAGGACATACTGAACCGCTCCAAGACCGCCTCCCGCGCCGTCTGCGATATGCCCATCGGCTACGGCGAGAGCATCGAGAACGCAGAGAAGGTAGTCGACAAGATAAGCGACGAGCTTGTGAAGAAGTACCCCGAGACCTTCGCCTCGAAGCCGAAATATCTCGGCGTTCAGAGCCTCGACGCCAGCTCTGTCACTCTTCGCATCGTCGCAGAGGTGGACGAGAAGAACGTATTCTCCGCTCAGCGCCTCATGAACCGCGAGTACAAGCTCGGCTTTGACAAGGCGGGCGTTGAAATTCCGTTCACGCAGGTCGTAGTCCATCAGGGTAAGTGAGCATGACCGACCTTGAGTTTAACGTCTCGCCGCCGGAGGAAGTGCGGCGCGACGAATTCAATTACGCTCCGCCGCCGAAGAGCGCGGAAAAGGAGCGGCCGCGCCGCTCAAGTGCGAAAAACCGCGCGCTTGTGCAGGCAGTATCGGCGGCAATGGCTGTGGTCGTTGTCGGGAACAGCCTCGGGATAGACTATCTCGGCGATTTTCTCGGGCTTGCGCCCATCGTCAGCGTTATCGAGAGCACGGGGATAGCCGTTCCTGAGGATATCGGCGCGTTTTTTGAGCGCATTCTCGCGCTCTGCGCCGACGAGGCCGGGGACGCGGCGATTTTTGCAGAAATGAACACCCCAATCGGCAAGAAGGCGGCGGATTATATGGACTCCCACGGCGTCATGTACTACTCCGAGGGGTATCTGCGCTCAGACTTCACCGGCAACGCGAGCGCCGTATGGACCGGCGGCAACGGCGACGGCGTTCAGCTTATATGGTTTCCGGATATCTCAGATTTCTCGCGCGTGCGCGCCTTCGGCCTTTTCGACGCTCTCAGCGAGAGCTACGACGGCGGCGCGTATGCCGCTGACCGCCTCATTCCGACGAGCGGAACGCTCATAAGCTACTCCGCAGTCGGAACACGCACCTTAGAGGGCGCTTTCACAGTAATTGACGGCGCGGCGGAAAAATACTCCGAATATTTCGATGTCAACTGCATTGAAGCCTCGATCTGCTGCCTTGAGGGTGCTGAAAACCCCTTCGACAGCATGAGCGTAATGTTCTCAAGTGTTGAGCTGCGCCCGTCGGAGCTGACAGAGCCCGTCATCGAAGAGCCGATCGTTGAGATAAAGCCCGAGCGCACGCTTACGGACAGCGTTAAGAGCGCGATGGACGATCTCATCGCCGCCGCGCGGGTTATCGCCGCCGAGGGCGACAATACTAACTACGGCGCGTTCAAATCCGCGCTCGACGCCGCAGCCGAGGCTGTGAAAAGCGAGGGCTTTGCCGAGGATTTCCAAAGTGCGTGGTATGTAAACGGCGAGCTTGACGAAACGCCCTCCTCCGGCGAGGCGATAAAGCTGTACGCAACTGACTATATTTCCTGCGTGACCTACGCCGCCGACGCCTCCGCGCTCTTTACTGGCACAAGCGGCATAATTATCAGCGACAGCGAATCGCACATCGTATTCTTCGCGGGCGCGCTGCACGTTCCGAGCTATTACGCCCAGTTCGGCGAGCCGGTGAGCGGCGTGTACTCCGAGTCCTTCGACTGGGGCGAGGGCATGGGCGAAAATACGCGCCTTGTCGGAGATTTTGTGAACGATGGCGAAGATATTTACCTGCACGAGGGAACCGTGATATCAAATTCCCTCAACTACTATCCCCTCACAGCGGTCGACGGCTCGCTTCAGATGGGCGGCGCGGTCAGCGCGAGCTTTGAAACGCCGAGCTGGACTACGGAAATGCAGTTCAGAATCGACTATATAGAGAGCGAATACCAGAGCTGGGCGGTTTCAACGGGCGAGCTGAAGGGCGATACGATAGAGGAAAATCTCTACCACAGCTTTCTCCAGCGCGTGCGCGGCTTTATGAGCTACGTTTCAACCTCAAAAAGCGAATAATCTATACTAATCTCAGATAAACCTTTACAGCCTGAATCCTATGGGATTCAGGCTGTTCAATGCGTAGACAAAGTCTCCGCATCGAACATATTTTGCGCTCTCAGAGTGCAAAATATGACGCCTGCGGGCGGATTATGCGACGTGAAGGGGCCTCTTGGCCGGCCCCTTCACAGATCCCCGCCACCTTTATCCAACGCTTTTCTTTTTTGTCTACAGGCTGTTTGCTTTTTCTCTTGCTTTTTCCGCGGGTTTCTGCTATAATGCCGGAGTTCGCAAGAACCGACAGTTCATTTGTACCTTCCTGTCGTTAAGCAAAACCGGGACTGCAAACAAGGTGGCACTTTGCCCGAATGGATGTGGCTTTGCGTTTTGCAAGGTCATTTTTTATTAAGGGGGTGAAGTTTTGAACACCAAAAAGCTTGTCCGCGCGGCTCTCGTTGCCGCGATCTACACTGCGCTGAGCTATTTTGCAAACATCTTCGGCGTCACCTACGGCCCGATCCAGTGCAGATTCTCCGAGGCGCTGACTATACTGCCGTTTGTCTGGCCTGAGATGACCTGGGGACTCTTCCTCGGTTGTATTCTCACGAACATCCTGAGCCCGATGGGTATTCCGGATCTCGTTTTCGGCTCGCTTGCGACTCTTATCGCGGCGTACCTGACCTCAAAGTGCAAAAATCGCTGGATCGCGGGAATTCCGCCCGTGGTATCGAACGGCGTTATTATCGGCGCTGTCATCGCGTGGTATGAGGTCGGTTTCACCGGCGCTTTCTTTGGCGCGTGGCTCTATAACTGCGCAACCGTAGCCGTCGGCGAGGCAATCGCGGTATTCGTCCTCGGCGAGCTGCTCCTCACAGGAGTTCAGAAGCTCAAGAAAGACTGAATATATAAGCATCTCGTTCTGAACGAGGTGCTTTTTCATATCCTTGACTTTTCACGCCGCGGGGAATATTATATATAATAGGTATCTGTCTTTGAAAGGATCTGAACGTATGGACAAAAAGACTGATAAGCCGTCTTTGCAGAGATATTTATCGCCTCTCGGCGCGTGGGCGCTTGCATTCGGCTGCGCCGTCGGATGGGGCGCTTTTGTTATGCCCGGAACGACGTTTCTACCGATCGCCGGCCCCGCCGGAACGGTGATCGGAATTGCGCTAGGCGCGGTGGTCATGGCGATCATCGCCGTCAACTACTCGTATATGCTGAACGCCTACCCGGACGCCGGAGGAGCCTTTTCCTACACAAAGCGCACCTTTGGCTATGACCACGGCTTCCTCTCGGCGTGGTTTCTTATTCTGACTTACGTTGCGATCATCTGGGCGAACGCCTCGGCGCTGCCGCTGATTGCGCGAAACCTGCTCGGAAGCGCGTTTCAGTTCGGCTTTGACTACACTATCGCGGGCTTTCACGTCTGGTTCGGTGAGATTATGCTCGCCGTCGCCGCCCTCGCCGTCGCCGCGCTTATCTGCCTCAACAATAAGGCGTCGAAGGCGGTGCAGATTCTGGCCGCCCTCGTCATGTGCGCGGGAATCGGTGCGGCGTATATCGCCTGCCGTGCCTCCGGAGAGATGCCGGAGCCCGCGTTTTCCCCGTCTGGTCAGCCGGTGCGCGAGATATTCAACATTATCTGCCTTGCACCGTGGGCTTTCGTGGGCTTCGAGAGCATCTCGCACTCCGCGGCGGAGTTCAGATTCGACAAGAAAAAGAGCCTCATCGTTATGCTCGCCTCGCTTATCGCCGCCTGCGCGGCCTATTCAATGCTCGCGGTCACCGGCGCTATGGTGCAGCCGGAGGGCGCGGAATCCTGGGTAGAGTACGTCGGAAGGCTCGACGAGTACAGCGGCGCGCAGTCGATACCGACCTTCTTTGCCGCGTCGAGCAGACTGGGCGACACCGGAAGGCTCATTATGGGTCTTACCGCCTTCGGCGCGATTCTGACCGGACTTGTCGGCAACCTCATCGCCGCGAGCCGCCTTCTCCACGCGCTCAGTGAGGATGAGCTGCTGCCCGAGTGGTTCGGAAGGCTCACAGAGTCCGGCACGCCGAAAAACGCGATAATCTTCATCCTTGCGATCTCACTTCCGTTCCCGTTCCTCGGGCGCACCGCGATAAGCTGGATAGTCGACGTCACCACCGTCGGCGCGGCGATCGCCTATGCCTACGTCTCGGGCTGCGCGCTCAAGGTATCGCGCGGGAAGAAGAACACGGTGATGACGATTTTTGCCGGAGCGGGACTTGCCGCGAGCGGCGTTTTTGCGCTCTATTTTCTCATTCCGAATGTGCTCTCCGTCACTACGCTTTCGACCGAGAGCTATCTGATTCTTGCCGCGTGGAGCATTCTGGGCTTCCTCTTCTACCGAATGGTGTTCAAGCACGACACAGAACGCCGCCTCGGCCGCTCCACGGTCGTGTGGATAGCGCTTCTCGCGCTCATAATCTTCACCTCTCTCGTCTGGGCGAGGCAGAGCACCGAGAAGGCGGTGGTCGACGCCGTAAATCCCATTCAGGAGCACTACGCGAGCCGCGTTGACGAAACTCCCGCCGAGGAGGCGGAGAGCGAGCAGAAGATAAACGAGGTGCTCAACACTGTTGAGCGCTCGCTCAGCGTAAATATTCTCATTTACACGGGACTGATCGTCGCCGCTATCGCCATAATCTTCAACGTCTACTCGATTTTGCAGAAGCGCGAGAAGCAGATCATGGTCGAAAAGGCGCTCGCGGAGGAGTCGAGCCGCGCAAAGACGAGCTTCCTGTCGAACATGAGCCACGAGATCAGAACGCCGATGAACGCCATCATCGGACTTGACAACATCGCGCTGAAGGATCCGGCGCTCCCGCCGCAGACGCGCGAACAGCTCGAGAAGATCGGCGCAAGCGCGAGACATCTGCTCGGACTCATAAACGACATCCTCGATATGAGCCGCATTGAATCGGGCAGAATGGTGCTGAAAAGCGAGGAATTTGCGTTCAAAGAGCTCGTTGAGGCGGTCAATATCATCATAAACGGCCAGTGCTCCGAAAAGGGGCTCACCTACGAATTCATACCCGCCGGAGAAATCGACGAATACTTCGTCGGCGACGATATGAAGCTCAAGCAGGTGCTTATCAACATCCTCGGCAACTCCGTAAAGTTTACGCCCGCGCCCGGCAGGGTCACGCTCACCGCAGAGGAGATCGCGCGGTTTGAGGGTCACTGCACCCTGCGCTTTACGATGAAGGACACCGGCATCGGAATGGATAAGGAGTTCATTCCCAAGCTCTTTGAGGCATTTTCGCAGGAGGACGCGACTACAACAAACCGCTACGGCGGCAGCGGCCTCGGCATGGCGATAACGAAAAACCTTGTCGATATGATGAACGGCGAAATAAAGGTCGAGAGCGAAAAGGGCGTCGGCTCCACGTTTATCGTGACAGTTACGCTCAAGGCGAGCGGCAGAGCCTCGCGCGAGAGCGATAAGAACCGCAATCTCAGCCGCCTGCGCGTTCTCGTAGTGGACGATGACGCCGTTGCCTGCGAGCACGCGAAGATGGTGCTCAGCGAGATGGGCATCGAGGCGGAGACCTGCCAGCGCAGCACCGAGGCGTACAGTCTCATCCGCCAGCGCTGGACTGACTGCAAGCCCTTCCACATCGTTATGACAGACTACCGTATGCCCGTTATGGACGGCGGCGCGCTCACCGAGGAGATCCGCCGCTTCGACAACGGAAGAACGGCGATAATCGTCCTCACCGGCTACGATATCGACGAGATCGGCGAGAAGGCGAAGAAGGCCGGCGCAGACGGTGTGCTTCCGAAGCCGCTCTTCTCGGATTCTCTGCAAAGGGAGATATTCTCCGTTATGCGCACAAGGGGCGAGGCGTTTGAGAAAGAGGAGGAAGAGACGCCCGGGGAGGATGTCCTCGAGGGCAGAAGGATCCTTATGGCGGAGGATATTGAGATAAACGCCGAGATTCTCGCAGACCTGCTCGAAATGCGCGGCATTTCGTCCGAGCGCGCCGAAAACGGCGAGATCGCCGTGGAGATGTTCTCCAAGGCCGAGCCTGGCTACTACGACGCGGTGCTTATGGACGTGCGTATGCCCGTAAAGGATGGACTTGAGGCGACACGGTGCATCCGAGCCCTCGACAAGGAGGACGCAAAGACTGTTCCGATAATCGCCATGACTGCCGACGCCTTTGATGAGGACGTTCAACGCTCGCTCCAGGCTGGCATGAACGCGCACCTCTCGAAGCCTGTAGACCCCGAGCGGCTCTACGATACGCTCGCAAAATTATTGAAGAAATAACTTAACGTGGCTGTGAGCATTTGTCACAGCCACGTATTTTGTCGGGCGATAGTCATTGACAGTCAAGGGAAAAAGCGATAAAATAAAAGGTGGAATAATATTCATCGGAGAACGAAAGATGGAAGATAAAAAACTGACTGAAAGAGCATGGGAAATAGTCAAGCGCGACTGGAAGAGCATACCGAATTTTCTGAGCTACCTGCGATTTGTACTGATACCGGTATTCGTCTGGCTCTACGTCGCGAAAAAAGCGTATATGTGGGCGGCAATCGTCGTAGTTGCGAGCTTTATAACCGACGTGCTGGACGGCTGGGTCGCGCGTACCTTCCACATGACCACGGAGATGGGGCAGATACTCGACCCCGTTGCCGACAAGGCGACGCAGATCACGATGTTTCTGTGCCTTATTTCGCGCTATAAGCTCGCAATTCCGCTCGTTATGATTATGGTAGCGAAGGAGATCACCGTCGGCGCAATCGGCGTAAGACTATTCCGCGACACCGGAAAGGTCGAAAAGGCAAAGTGGTTCGGCAAGGCCGCGACCTTTGTCATAGTCGCCGTCGCGTTTACGCTCGTTTTGTGGTTTGAAATTCCGGCGAACGTGGCGGATATTCTTCTGTGGCTTGCCATCGCGTTTGCCTCATTCGGATTTGTTATGTACGTCATATCCCTCCTGATAGAAATAAAAGAAGCAAAGAAGGGCTGAAAATGGAGGTTTACTATCTCACGCTGATACTCGGCGTTGTGTTCGGCGGGCTCGATATCGGGCTCAACTGGTTTACGGTTTGGAGCCTTGTGCGCTTTCCGTTCTGGGTGCTCGGAACAATGCTCGCGGGCTTTATCGTCTACTGGATAGTTATGGGCGCGTTCTGTCTGCCGATAGATATGAAGAAGGAATATGATAGGCCGAATCCCTTTTATCTCGACCTCATCCGCTACACCTTCGGCTACGGACTGACGATTTTCGGCTTCCGCGTGAAGCTCACCGGCGAGGAGAAAATTCCGGCGAATACGCGCTTTCTCGTTACAGCAAATCACACGACCGCGTTTGACCCGCTTATTGTCTGTCACGCGCTCAGAAAGTTCGATATCGTGTTCATAACGAAGCCGGAAAACTACAAAATACCCATCATCCGCAGATATATGCACGCCTGCCGCCATCTGCCCATCGACCGCGACGACCCGCGCAAGGCGATAAAGACCATAAACGAGGCGGCGGATATGATAGCCTCCGACGTCGTTTCCGTCGGCATTTTCCCGGAGGGCACTCGCTCGCGCGACGGAAAGACCGGAGAATTCAAGCCCGGCAGCTACAAGATCGCACAAAAGGCGAAGAGCCCCGTCGTTCTGCTCGCCATCAAGGGCGGCAAGAACTTCAAAAAGAACTTCCCCTTTAAGCTCACGCCCATCGAGGTGATAGTTGAGCGCGTTCTCACGCCGGAGGAGGTCGGCTCGATGAAAACCGTGGAGATCGCGGCGCTCAGCGAGAGCCTCGTCAAGGCGGAGCTCGGAGAAATCTGATTTTATCAAAAAGGAGCCGCAAAAATGCAGCTTGACCGCGAAAACATGAAAAAAATAATCATCATCGGCTGTGCGGTGGTGCTTTTCTGGGCTGTGCTGACGCATCTCGGCGTGGTCTGGTCGACCATCATGTGGCTTGTGGACGTGTTCATGCCGGTGATAATCGGCGTCGCGGTGGCGTTTCTTATGGCGCCGCTCGCGCAGATTTTTGAGGAGCTGTTTCTCAGAAAGCCGAAGAATAAAAAAGCGCCGCTTATCTCGAAGCCGGCGGCGCGCACGCTGAGCGTGCTTGTAGCGACCCTACTGGTCCTTGCGTTCATCGCACTCTTTATCCTGATAATCTTCCCTGAGCTTCAGGATGCGTTCACGTCCCTGCGCGACAGCCTGCCGACAACGATAGCGAACGGCATTCTGTGGCTCGACAACACCGCCGCCTCCTTCGGAGTTGAGCTTGAGTTCTCAAATTTCGACGGCATCGACTGGTCAAAGGTCATAACCCAGCTGGGAGAGATACTTTTTCCGGCTGAGGGCGACGGCAAGGGGCTTATCGGGTCGGTCGTAGGCATCGCCTCGAGCGTAGTTTCAGCGCTCGTAAATCTCGGCCTCGGCTTTATAATCGGAATCTATATCGTAATCTCGCGCGAGAGCGTCGAGCGATTTTTCAGCCGCTTTGTTAAGGCGTTTGCCGGAGCGGAATTTGCAGAAAAGCTCTTTGATTTCTTCGACCTCTGCATGACCTCGTTCCGCGATTTCATCACCGGTCAGCTCCTTGAGGCGATTGCCATGAGCGCGATGTGCTCCGTCGGACTTACGATTTTCCGCTTCCCCTACGCGATAGCGGCGGGCTTTACGATGGGTCTTACGGCGCTTATTCCCGTGTTCGGCGCGTGGATCGGCGGTATCGTCGGTTTCCTGCTCGCGCTGACAGAGAGCCCCGTTAAGGCGCTTCTGTTCATCGTATTTATCGTCTGCCTCCAGGCGTTTGACAACACGTTCATCTATCCGAGAATCGTCGGCAATTCGATGAAGCTCCACGGACTGCTCGTTTTCGTCGCGGTCACGGTCGGCGGCTCGCTTGCGGGTGTCGCGGGAATGGTGCTCGGCGTTCCGGCTGTCAGCGTTATCTATACGCTTCTCAACCGCGGCATTGAAAAGCGCCTCAAGGCGAAGCACATAAAGGAATAAAAAATCCCACGGAGAAAGCTCCGTGGGATTTTTTATGTTGCCAATCGCACAAACGGTTTGCCGTTAAAGCGGTGCTTTCCTGCAGCCTTTGCGGCGTAAAGCGCAACATCCGCCTCGTGGATCATACTGCGAAGATCCGAGGACGTGAGACTGCGGCCGTAAACGTAGCCGCCGGAGATAGGAACGGGGAATGGGCTGCCGTCGAGCCTGACGTCATCCATCAGATTATCAAGCTTATTTATGCGCTTTTTGAACTCATCGAGCGCAAGGTCCGATATTACGAGGAACTCGTCGCCGCCGTAGCGGTAGCAGCTCTCTGCACCGAATACTTCTGTGAGGTTTGCGCCGATCTCGGAGAGCACATAGTCGCCCACATCGTGGCTGTAAGCGTCGTTGAAGTGCTTGAAATCATCGGCGTCCATCATCATAACGACGAGGTCGCGGTGGGAAAAACTGTCATAATCGCGCCTCAGGGCATAGCGGTTGCGAAGTCCGGTGAGCTGATCCGCCATTGAAGCCTCTGCGAGAATCTTGTTATCGTCGGTGAGTATCTCGTTCAGCTCCCGCAGCTCGGCAACCGTCGAATCGTGCGCCTGCTTGAGCCTGCCGACAAAAACGAGAACCAGAGTTTCTCCGACTAATACGACTAATAGCTTCTGAAGGTTTTGCGCGGTGAAATAAATCAGCGAATAGTCGGTTGAAAAGAAAAACGAAGAATATAAAAACATAACAGCTGCCGAGGCAATTCCGATGTGCCAGCCGAAGAGCGCTGTTGTAATAACAAGGCACGATATGAGTATCATATTCGGGTTCGGAATTTTGAATAAAAACACGATTGCGCATAACAGCGCCATCAGAAAGATGCTTACAAGCAGCTTTTGCCAGAATTTCCAATTGCGGTATGAACTTGAATCAAATAAATCTACGTCTTTCACTGTAGAAGCCTCCAGACATTAAACACATAGATTATTATATTACTACACACACACGCTGGCAACCGCTAAAATGCACAAAAATGCCCGCGTGTGCGGGCATTCGTGTTAATATTTTGTCATAGGCTCAGACCGCCGTCGACTGTGATGACCTGACCTGTGATGAAGCCGGCGTCCTCACCGATGAGAAACGCAACGGCCTTTGCGATATCCGAGGGGTAGCCGACCCTGCCGAGGGGAGTTTCCTCGCAGAGAGAGGCGATGGTTTCCTCGCTCAGAGAGGCGTTCATATCGGTCATGATAAGACCGGGGCAGACGCAGTTTACCGTGATGCCGCTGGGACCGAGCTCCTTGGCGAGCGCCTTAGTAAGCCCGATTAGCCCTGCCTTCGCCGCGCTGTAAGCGCTCTCACAGCTCGCGCCGACAACGCCCCACATGCTTGAAATCAGCACGATCCTGCCGAATTTCTCCCCGATTTGATGCTTTGCGTTCGCGGAAATGGTGTTATACGCGCCCTCGAGGTCAACACTTATGAGGCTGTGAAGCTTCTCGGGCGAGGTGTCCTGCACCTGACTCATAAGGCTCACGCCGGCGTTCAGAATAAGCACCCCCGCGCCGCCGATGGAATCGACCATCGCGGTGATCTCCTCCGGGACTGCCATATCCGCCCTGTACGCCGCGCCGCCGCACTCTGCGGCGACAGCCTCGGCGCTCTGGGCGCTTTTAGAGTAGTTTACAGTGACGCGATAGCCGCGGCGGGAAAGCTCACGACAGATCTCCGCACCGATACCGCGGCTGCCGCCGGTAACGAGGGCGCGGCGGGTAAAATCACTTCTCGGGATTTGCATTTTTGATGCTCCTGCGCTCCTCGTATTTCTTGTAGCCGAAGGAAACGAGCGCGCCGGCGATGAAGCCCGCGGCAATACCGAAGATCATGCCGAAAAGCACGTCGGAGGGGTAGTGCACCTGAAGCCAGTTGCGGCTTATGCCCATGAGAACGATGTAGAGGATCGCCCAGGGGATGTACTTTTTGCCGTTAGCGCAGCAGAAGGCGACGGAGAAATCGGCGGCGGCGTTGGTGTGACCGGAGGGGAAGGAGCCGTCCGACTCGGTGTGCGAGCCGACCATTTCCCACCACGAACGGATATCCGCGTTGAAAACATAGGGACGGGGGCGCATGATGAGCGGCTTTACGATGACATTTACGAGAATCGCACCGACTGTAAGTCCGGCGAGACAGTAAATGCCGGTGCGGCGCGTCTTTTTGAAGCAGATCATAACGATCGAGGCGATGATGAGCGGAATTCCGCTCTTAGCGGTGTAGCTGATGCCGACCATGATCGGCGTAAGCCACGGGCAGGCGAGAGCCAGCGTGTGGTAAAGCGCGAGGATCTGATAGTCGATGGCGAAGAAGATGTTGTTTATAACCTCCGCCGCCGGGGTGAGTGCTATTGCTTCCATAGAAACCTCCAAAAAAAGAACAAAATCGACAAAACTTCCTATTTACAAATTCTGGAAATTCTGCTAATATACAGACAAGCTTCCGAACCGAAGCTCATATCTTTATCCCACAACCCTTTTTAATGCTCACCGTTCTCGGTGGGCATCTTTTTTTACAGCGAATCGTCCTCGTCGATCCACTGCTGAACGTCGATGACCTCATACTCGCCGTTATCGCCGAGGCGGTTTATGACGGTGGAGATACCGGCGTTGATGATGTGCCTGCGGCACATTGAACAGCTTGTGGTGTCGGTGAGCAGGGCGCCGGTCTTGGCGTCGCGCCCGGCGAGGTACATCGTTGCGCCGAGGGTATCGCGGCGGGATGCGGAAATAATCGCGTTCGCCTCCGCGTGGACGGAGCGGCAGAGCTCATAGCGCTGACCGGAGGGGATCTTCAGCTCCTCTCGCTTGCAGTAGCCGAGATCCATACAGTTCTTTCTTCCGCGCGGCGCGCCGTTATAGCCGGTGGAGATGATCTCGTCGGCTTTAACGATAATCGCGCCGTAGTGTCTGCGCATACAGGTCGAGCGCTCGCAAACGGTCTGGGCGATATCGAGGTAGTAGTTGATTTTATCTCTGCGTTCCATATCGAAAAAGCCTCCTGCACATTATAATAGATAAGTATATCAAAGAAGCGTGAAAAAGTAAACATATTATTGACAAATCGGTCGCACAGACCTATAATACCCGTGAACAGGGGCGCCGAAAGGCTGAGACGCGCTATCGCGGACCCTCGAACCTGATACGGGTAATGCCGGCGAAGGAAGTTCCGATATTGATTCCTTTGCCGCGCCTATTGAAGGTGCGGATTTTTTATATGGGCAACGCCCAAGAAAGGAAAATGGTGGTAAACTATGCAGAACAAAAACCTCAGAGCGCTCACCGAGGGCGCAGTTATGGTAGCGCTCAGCATCGCGCTGAGCTTCCTTAAAATACCCATCGGAGCGGGCTTCGGCGGCTTCGGCGGGTCGATCGACCTCGTTATGGTGCCGCTCATCATCTACGCCGTGCGCTACAACGCCGCGTGGGGTCTCGGCGCCGGACTCGTGTTCGGAACGATCAAATACTTCCTCGGCGGCTCGGCTATCGACTGGGTCAGCATAATCTTCGACTATTCCGTAGCCTATATGTTCGTCGGCTTTGCGGGGCTTCTCAATAAAACCTACAAGACACTGCCGCTCGCGGCGCTTGTCGGCTGCTTCGGAAGATTTGTGATCCACTTCATCTCCGGCGTGACCGTATACGCAAAGTGGATGCCGGAGGAGTTTATGGGCATATCCGGCATGACGCCGCCCCTTTACTCGCTCCTCTATAACGGCACCTATATGCTGCCGAACACCATCCTTGCGATCGCCGTCTGCGCGGCGCTGATCGTTCCGATGCAGAAGCTCGATAAGACAAAAAAGTGAGCGCGGAAAAATTTTTCTTGACATAACCGCGTTTTATAAGGTACAATAAACACCCTATGGTTTTCACATAGGGTGTTACTTTGTAACTGCTCCGCGTAATTCGCGGTGTCGAGTTTAGATTATCCTACATAAGGAGTGAAAGAAATGAAGAGAACGTATCAGCCCAAGAAGCTTCAGCGCTCCAAGGAGCACGGCTTCCGCAAAAGAATGGCCACCGCAAACGGCCGCAAGGTACTCCATCGCAGACGCGCTAAGGGACGCGCCCGCCTTACCCACTAATGGAGAAAAGGCTGTAATACTGATTTTTTAAGCCCGGGGCAACTCGGGCTCATTCGGTATGCACCGAATGAAGCGGAGGGAAGCGGAAATGATCTTTTCAGGAAGGCTTAAGGATAATTACGCTTTCAGAAAGGCATACAGAAAGGGAAAGAGCGCCGGCGGAGCGTATATGCTCGTCTATGCGCGCAAGCGCGCGGTGCCGAGAAGCAGACTCGGACTGACTGTGTCCACGAAAATCGGCAAGGCAGTGCATCGCAACCGCATAAAAAGGCGCTTTCGCGAGATTTACAGGCTCAATGAGGCAAGGCTCAGCCCCGGATACGATATAATCATCGTTGCCCGCTCTAAGGCGGACGGCGCCGATTATCACAGGATGGAGGCGGAGTTTCTGAGGCTTGCGGAAAAAGTGGGGATACTTGCGTGAAAAAGCTCATGCTCTGGGCGATCAAATTCTATCGCCGCAATATTTCTCCGCTGACGCCGCCCTCGTGCCGGTTCCGCCCTACCTGCTCGCAGTATGCTCTTGAGGCCGTCGAGAAGTACGGCGCCATAAAGGGCGGATGGCTCGCCCTGAAGCGCTTATCCCGCTGCCACCCCTTCCACTTTAAGGAATTAGACTATTACGACCCCGTTCCCTGAGTACACAAACGCTACGACAGGAGAGTACCAATGAAATTAATTGCAACCCCCTTCGGTATTCTGATGATGTGGCTGTACAACATCACGCAGAACTACGGTGTGGCGATAATCCTCTTCGCCGTTATCGTAAGGCTCATCATGCTGCCCTTCCAGATGAAATCCAAAAAGGGCATGATGCGCACTCAGCTCATACAGCCAAGACAGCAGGAGCTGCAGAAGAAGTACGGCTCCAATCAGCAGAAATACTCCGAGGAGCTCCAGAAGCTCTATAAAGAGGAGGGCGTCAACCCTATGGGCGGATGCCTCTGGAGCCTTATCCCGTTCCCGATCCTTATCGCGCTCTACTACGCGATACGCGAGCCGCTGACCACTATGATGCGCGTTCCGACCGAGCTTTTAGCCGAGGGCGGCGCCATCGCAACGAAGCTCACAGAGCTTGGCTTCGAGCTTTCCAGCCGCTCCGCTTACGCTGAGATCGAGATGAGCAAGTTCATCTCCGACCACTTCGAGGCCTTTTCCTCTCTCAGCGACAAGCTCGTCAAGATCGACTACAACTTCCTTGGAGTCGACCTCGGCGCTACCCCCGATTGGCAGATCTGGAATTATGATTTCTCCGATCCTGCGAAGATCTGGCCGCAGATCGGGCTTTTCCTCATTCCGATCCTCGCCGCCGGCCTCAGCTATCTTCAGAGCGTTATGAGCCAGAAGCTCAATCCCTCCGCAGATCCGCAGGCCGCCGCCACCAGCAATTCAATGATGATGATGATGCCGCTCATGACGATCTTCTTCTGCTTCATGATGCCCGGCGCTCTCGGTCTTTACTGGGCCATCGGCTCCGTCATCAGCATCGTTCAGGAGCTCGTTCTGACCGACTACTACAAGAAGCAGCTCGCTGTTGAGACCGCAGAGGCCGACCGCCGCCGCGCCGCGCGCGAGGCGGAGCTTGAGGCAAAGCGCGCCGAGACAGAGCGCCTCAAGGCATCCGGCGAGCAGACCGAGAACGAGTCCACCTCCAAGAAGAAAAAGGCGCTCCGCGAGAAGCAGGAGCGCGAAAAGGCAGAGCGCGAGTATAACGAGGCGCAGTCCGGCGAGGAGAAGTACGAGCCCTCCAGAGTCGGCCACCGCAAGTATGCCCGCGGCAGAGCCTATGACCCTGACCGCTACACGAGAAAAGAAGAAAATACCGAAGAAACCGCCGAGGAGTAAAATAAACTATGCTCAAATACATAGAAAAAACCGGTGCTACCGAGGACGAGGCTATTGCCGCCGCCCTTGAGGAGCTCCATCTGAGCCGCGACGACGTATCGGTTGAGATCGTCGAGCGTGCGACAAAGGGATTTCTCGGAATCGGCAGAAAGGACGCCAAGGTAAAGGTCTCCTACGAGGTACCGGACGAGAAGCCCGCGAAGCCGGAGAGAAAGCCCGAGCCCGAAAAGAAGCCGCAGACCGAGAAAAAGCCGCAGACCGAGAAAAAGCCTCAGCCTGAGAAGAAGCCTCAGCCTGAGAAGAAGCCTCAGCCTGAGAAGAAGCCCGAGCCCAAGAAGGAGAAGAAGGAAAAGAAGTCTCAGCCCGTTTCGGATGAGAATCTCTCTGAGAAGGCCGCGAAGCTCGGAGCCTTCCTTGAGGGTCTTTTCCAGCGCATGGGCGTTGAGGCGGGAGCTGCGATCACCGAGAATGCCGCAGAGGGCGTTATAAACGTTGAGCTCTACGGTCAGAAGGTCGGCGCGCTTATCGGCCGCCGCGGTGAGACTCTGGACGCCATTCAGCACCTCTCCAACTACGTCATCAACTCCGGCGACGATGCGCGCATCCGCATCAACATCGACGCCGAGAACTATCGCGCAAAGCGCGCGGAGAGCCTTGACAGCCTTGCGAAAAAGACCGCCGAGAAGGTAGTCAGGTACCGCAAGAACAAGATGCTCGAGCCTATGAACGCCTACGAGCGCCATGTTATCCACACCGCGCTTCAGGATTACCCCAACGTAACCACCTATTCCACCGGCACCGAGCCGAATCGCCGCGTTGTCATCGCCTACGAGGGCGCGGGCGAGCCGGTTGAGGAGAAGCCGCAGAGAAGAGAGCGCAGAGGCGACGGCCGCCGCGAGCGTTCCTCTGCCCCCAAAACTGCTGAGCTCAAGGAACCGGTAGTAAAGGAGACTAAGCCCACCCGCGAGTGGTGCTGAGCGGATCTTTTTCCGTCATACTTCGTCAGATTCCCTCGGAATACACAAAGTATTCCTTCGGAAATCTTCCTTGTCTGGCGAAAAAATCTCTCGCTCAGACAGGATTGACTAATGCTATTTAACCAAGAAAGGAGCGTATTTCCAATGTTTGAGAAGGTAAAAGCCATTATCGTTGAGCAGTTGGATATCGACCCCGAGCGTATTACCGAGGATACGAGCCTTGCCGATGACATCGGCGCCGACTCCCTCGACGTAGTTGACCTGCTCGTGACCCTTGAGGACGAGCTCGGCATTACGATCCCTCAGGAGGACGTCAAGGACGTCACCACCGTCGGTGAGCTCTGCGAGGTAATCGAGAACCTCAGATAACGAAAAACCCGCATTCAAAATGACGCAAAGTGTCATTGCGAGGCTCGTTCAGGAGCCGTGGCAATCCGTTTCCCCTCGCATAAAGGGTATTACGGATTCCCACGCCAGTGAGAGCACTGGCTCGGAATGACACTTTGCGTATTTTACCCGCCCATTACCTCCCGAACGCGGTGAGGATCATCACGACAAGATCCCAAACGGAAAGCCGCTCGACGCTCTCGGCGGCGATGAGGGGTACGCGGGCAAGCTCAGCTCCGTCAAGGGTCATGACGAGATAGCCGAGCTCCTCGCCCTCGGAAACCGGCGCGTCGACGCGCTCATCAAGCTCAAAGGCGCGCTCTATCCTGCCGACGTCTGCTTTCCTGACGAGCACCGGGTCGCAGTTTTCGATCACCGGCTGGACGTATTTCTGCCTGCCGAGCGTGACCTCAACGGGCGGTATCGGCTCCGAGGCCCCGACCGGAACGAGGGAATAGGTCGAGAACCCGTAGCTCAGAAGCGTTTTTGCGGAGTTGAAGCGGTCGTCCGAGGTCGCGCAGTTAAGAACTACCGCAACGTACTCGACCCCGTCGCGCTCAGCCGATGCCGCAAGGCAGCGCCCCGCCTTCGAGGTGTAGCCGGTCTTTAAGCCGGTCGCGCCGGGAAAGTAGCGGATGAGCTTATTCGTGTTCGTAAGCCCGAATTCGCCGTTTCTTATGGTGTCCGTCCATATCTGAGTAAAGTCGCGCAGCCACTTGTGCTTTATGACCTCGCGGCTCATTATAGCGATGTCGCGCGCCGTTGTCAGGTGCTCGTCGTCGTCATACAGACCGGTGCAGTTTGTAAAATGCGTGTTCACCATGCCGAGGTCTGCGGCGCGGGCGTTCATCCTGCCGGCAAAGGCGCTTTCGCTGCCCGCAAGGTGCTCCGCCATCGCCACCGCGCAGTCGTTTGCGGACACCACGACGATGCATTTGAGCATATCGCGGACGGTCATCGTTTCGCCCTCCTTGAGATAGACCTGACTTCCGCCCATAGAGGAGGCGAAGGCGCTCGTTGTCACCGTATCGTCAAGCGAAATATCGCCTGAGTCTATCGCCTCGGCGATGAGAAGAATAGTCATTACCTTTGTAACGGACGCCGGACGGAGCTTTTCGTCGGCGTTTTTTTCGTATAGCACGCTTCCGGTGTCGCGCTCCATGAGTATCGCGCTCGGCGCGGGTATGGATAGCTCTGTCGCTGACGCGGGAACGGTCAGCTCGTCGAATACCTCGACCGACCATTCGCCGTCGTCGATCTCAAAGTCGTAGTCCGCGGCAAGCGCGGGCGTTATAAAGACAGTCAGCGCGAGAAGCAGGCACAGTAGTTTTTTCATTTCGTATCACCTCCGTAGATGGTATGAAGTTTTTTTACAAAAAATTCACCCAAAAAGCGGAAACGGGGTTATAATAGGCATAGATGATTCATGGAGAGTGATAACTATGCCGAAAAAGATACTTGTTATAGAGGACGAGGCGAATATTGCCGAGCTTCTGCGGCTCTACCTTGAAAAGGAGGGCTATGAGACTGCCGTAGCGAAGGACGGCGGCGCCGGCGTTGCCGCTTTCGACGCGGAGAAGCCTGATCTCGTGCTCCTCGATATAATGCTCCCCGTTATGGACGGCTGGCAGGTGCTGCGCGAGATTCGCTCGAAAAGCAAAACTCCGGTCATTATGCTGACCGCCAAGGGCGAAACGCAGGATAAGATCACCGGCCTTGAGTCCGGCGCCGACGATTACATCACGAAACCCTTTGAGGTCAAGGAGGTAGTCGCGCGTATTCACGCCGTTCTGCGCCGCTTCGGCGAGGACGAAAAGACCTCAGAGCGCGTTCTCACCTTTGACAAGCTCGTGATCGACATGGATTCGTTCGAGCTGACGGTCGACGGAAAGAAGCTCGATATACCGCCCAAGGAGATGGAGCTCCTTTTCCACCTCGCCTCCAGCCCAAACAGAGTCTACACCCGCAATCAGCTCCTTGACGAGGTGTGGGGCTTTGATTACTTCGGCGACAGCCGCACCGTCGACGTCCACGTCAAGCGCCTGCGCGAAAAGCTGGAGGGCGTGAGCGATAAATGGAGCCTCAAAACGGTATGGGGCGTGGGATATAAGTTCGAGGTGAACGGTCAGAGCGCCGGAAAATGAGAAAATTTCATTCGATTTACATTAAAAACTTCATAACCATCGCCGTTATCGTCGCAATTTCGTTCGCGATAATGGCGGTATCGTTTGCGGCCGTCAGCTACGGATACATTATAAACTCCAAAACGCAGGATATGAAGGGCTCGGCAGTCGCCGCGAGCCGCCTTATATCGAGCTATGCCTCGGCCGCTGAGCTTGACTCTCTCGATATCCGCGGACTCATCGTTCTGCTCGGAGAAACGCGCGATATGCACATTCTCATCACTGACGAAACCGGAACGATAGTTTCCTGCTCGGACAGAGAGCTCGAGTGCGAGCACATCGGAAAGAGCGTTCCGCGCGCCGTTGTGACCGCTATCAATAATTCCGGGCAGTACACCGCGCTCTCGAAGCTCGGCGGGGTTTACGATGATGACCGCTACGTCGTCGGTGTTTCGCTCCATCAGGACTGGGAGTACCCGAGCTTTGACGGGCTGATAATCATATCCGGCAAGGGCGAAAACCTGAGCTTTGTATGGCGCAAATCAAGCCGTATGTTCCTCTCGATCGGCATTCTCGTCATGCTGGCGGCGTTTGTTGTGAGCTTTATAACTACGAAGAAGCAGGCAAAGCCCATAAAGGAGATAGCCGACGCCGCCGCGAGGTTCGGCAAGGGCGATTTCTCCGTGCGCGTCGATGAAAACGACAGGCTCGATGAGATAGGCGAGCTCAGCCGAGCCTTCAACAAGATGGCGGACTCCCTCGAGCGCGGTGAAAACGCGCGCCGCGACCTCATCGCCAATGTTTCGCACGAGCTGAAAACCCCGATGACGACCATCACCGGCTTTGCTGACGGCATTCTCGACGGCACGATCCCGCCCGAGAAGGAGCGGGAGTATCTCGGCGTTATCTCCAGCGAAACGAAGCGCCTCAGCCGCCTTGTGCGCGGTATGCTCGATATGTCGCGCGTTCAGGCGATAGACCGTGAGGAGGCGATGCAGAAGTCCTTTGACCTCGGCGAGGTAATCCGCCTCGCGCTCGTGAGCCTTGAGAAGAAAATCACCGACCGCGGACTTGATGTGGACGCGAACATCCCCGAGGAGCCGGTTATGGTCAAGGGCGACCGCGATTCCATAACGCAGGTGGTCTACAACCTCATCGACAACGCGGCGAAATTCGCCTACTCCGGCTCGAGCATCGGCATTGAGCTATATAAGGAGCGGGAGCGTGCGTTTGTCACGGTTTCCAACGAGGGCGATACGATATCGAAGGAGGAGCTGCCGCTCATCTTCGACCGCTTCCACAAGACCGACCGCTCCAGAAGCATGGATAAGGACGGCGTCGGACTCGGGCTCTATATCGTCAAAACCATTCTCGACAGCCACGGCGGCGAGATCTACGTCACGAGCGAAAATAACCTCACGACGTTTGTTTTCAGCCTCGCGCTGAAGGACTGATACTACAAGGCGGGTCATTTGACCCGCCTGTTAGATTTTTAACTATACAATCTGCGCCAAAATGTTGCAAAAGTCCTTGTCAAAATGACATACGGAAAATGAAATTTTACTTGCAAGAATTGTCACAAGGTAGAAAACGCCGAAAACGGTCGAAAAACCGTTGACAAGCCTGACCTCTTCGGATAATATGTGCTCACAAACAAAAAGTTAATAGCGTTTTGCCAATATAGTTTCGGATAAGTTTGCGCAGTGCGTCGAGCCCGAATGTTTCTACCGCAACGCTTCGGTTGACCGTAAGTTGCGACTATTGGTTTAAGATACTCCCGAGATAATCGGGGGAGAATTGTCTATTGCGGCAGACGTGTTTTTTATCGTTTGCCGTTTTTATATTTTTTCGGAGGTGTTTACGTTGCAGCTTATGGAAGAGAAAATCCTTGCCGAGGGCGAGGTTCTTCCCGGCGGTATCCTTAAGGTCGGCTCTTTCCTCAATCAGCAGATCGACGTAGCATTCCTGCGCTCCGTGGCGGCCGAGGTCGCGCGCCTCTTTGACGGCTGCGGCGTCAATAAAATACTCACCATCGAGTCCAGCGGCATTGCGATCGCTACTGCGGTGGGTCTTGCCATGAACGCGCCCGTTGTCTTTGCGAAAAAGCATAAGACCTCCAATGTGGACGGCGACGTCTACTCCGCCACCGTGCACTCCTTCACACACAACATCGACAATACCATCATGGTCTCCAAGGACTATCTCACAGAGAAGGACTGCGTCCTCATCGTGGACGATTTTCTTGCCGCCGGCAACGCCCTCAAGGGTCTTATTGCGCTGTGCAGGCAGGCCGGAGCGAAGATTGCCGGCTGCTCCTGCGCCATCGAAAAGGGCTTCCAGAAGGGCGGCGACGAGGTGCGCGCTATGGGCATCCGCTGCGAGAGCCTTGCCATCATCGACGAGATGAACGATACAGATATAAAATTCCGCTCATAAGCGCCCGAGCGCGCGTGTGAGCGCATTTTTATTCCCGTTTTTCAGCGTGTGACCGCAACAGCGGTTTCATATAGAAGCAAGAAGCAGAATTGGACATTATTTTTAGGAGGAAAAATCCAACATGAAAAAAATCCTTGCTATCGCTCTCTGCGCTATCATGGTCATTGGCGTTCTCGCCGGCTGCTCTTCTCAGCCTGCCTCTAACGACAATGCAAACTCCACCCCCGCAAACAACGATGCTCCGGCAACCAACGATACTCCCGCAACGAACAATACCCCGGCAGCTGAGGGCAAGACCGTAAAGGTCGGCTTCATCACCCTCCACGACGAGAACTCCACCTACGACAAGAACTTCATCGACGCCGCCAAGGCCGCCTGTGCAAACGCCGGCGTTGAGTACATCATCAAGTCGAACGTTCCCGAGGGTTCTGAGTGCTTCGATACCGCTGAGGAGCTCATCGACGAGGGCTGCAACGTAATCTTCGCAGACTCCTTCGGCCACGAGGACTTCATGATCCAGGCTGCCAAGGCTCACGCTGACGTTATGTTCTGCCACGCCACCGGCACCAAGGCTCACACCACCGGTCTTGACAACTTCCACAATGCTTTCGCCGCCATCTACGAGGGCCGTTATCTTGCAGGCGTTGCCGCAGGACTCAAGCTCAACGAGATGATCGCAAACGGTGAGTTCACCGCTGACGAGGCTAAGATGGGCTATGTCGGCGCCTTCCCCTATGCAGAGGTCAAGTCGGGCTACACCAGCTTCTTCCTCGGCGCCCGTTCCGTCTGCCCGACCGTTACCATGGAGGTAACCTTCACCAACTCCTGGTATGACGAGGCTCTCGAGAAGGAGGCCGCAAACAAGCTCATCAACCGCGGCTGCAAGCTCATCAGCCAGCACGCTGACTCCATGGGCGCTCCGACCGCCTGCGAGACCGCCGGTGTTCCCGACGTAAGCTACAACGGCTCCACCGTCGCCGCCTGCCCCAACACCTTCATCATCTCCAGCCGCATTAACTGGGAGCCCTACTTCCTCCACATGATCGACTGCGCCCGCACCGGCACCGCTCTTGAGGCTGACTGGACCGGCACCATCGCCACAAGCTCCGTCGAGCTCAGCGAGCTCAATGAGAAGGCCGCCGCAGCCGGCACTGCCGAGAAGCTTGCGGAGGTCAAGGCTCAGTTCGAGGCCGGCACTCTCAAGGTCTTTGCTACCGATACCTTCACCGTCGGCGGCGCAAGCCTTACTGAGTACCTCGCAGACGTTGACGATATGGGCGACTTCCAGCCTGAGACCAACGTCATCTCCGACGGCTACTTCCACGAGTCCGAGTACCGTTCCGCTCCGTACTTCGACATCGATATTGACGGCATCACCAACATCGACGCCTAAGCCGCACGGATCTTTTCTGCCGATACTTCACTGAATTATCTCGCAGTACACAAAGTACAGCTTCGATAATTCATCATCGTCTCGACAAAAAATCTCTCGTGCTTGTGTTGACAGAACAATTATCCATTCGCTGATAACGGGGGCTCCTGCCAATAGGCGGGGGCAGACCCCGATTATCATAAATCTGTACTGCAGAGGATCGCCCAGAACACTTTCAGTTCTGTGCTTTCCTGTGCAGTATTTGTGGTATATAAGAGTTAAAAAGGAGCTGTATAATGTCAGAAAAAACTCCGGTTATCAAGATGCGAGACATTTCCAAGGCCTTCGGCTCAAAGATAGCCAACGACAAGGTCTGGCTGGATATTTACCGCGGCGAGATCCTCGCCCTGCTCGGCGAGAACGGCAGCGGCAAGACCACCCTTATGAATATGCTCTCCGGCATTTACTTCCCGGACGAGGGTGAGATCTACATCGACGACAAGCCCGTGACCATCGCCTCGCCGAAGGACGCCTTCGGCTTCGGAATCGGCATGATACATCAGCACTTCAAGCTCGTCGACGTGCTCTCCGCGACTGAGAACATAGTTCTCGGCCTGCCCGGAAAGCTCGACCTCAAGGGCGCGCGGGAGCAGATAAAGAAGATCTGCGACACCTACGGCTTTGACGTTAATCCCGACAGGAAGATCTACGAGATGAGCGTTTCCGAGAAGCAGACCGTCGAGATAGTCAAGGCGCTCTACCGCGGCGCCGAGATACTTATCCTCGACGAGCCGACCGCCGTTCTCACCCCGCAGGAGACGGACAAGCTCTTCAACGTCCTGCGCGCGATGCGCGATGACGGCAAGGCTATCGTTATCATCACGCACAAGATGCACGAGGTCGAGGCGCTCTCCGACCGCGTCGCTGTTCTGCGCCACGGACACTTTGTCGGCGATATGCTCACGAAGGACACAAACGCACAGGAAATGACCAACATGATGGTCGGCAGACCGGTCGTTCTGAACATCGACCGCCCAGAGCCGAAGGATCCGAAGCCTCGCATCGAGGTCAAAAACCTCACCGTCCGCGATATGGACGGCATTATCAAGCTCGACAACGTTTCCTTCACCGCCAACACCGGAGAGATACTCGGAATCGCGGGCATCTCCGGCTGCGGACAGAAGGAGCTTCTGGAGGCTATCGCCGGACTTCAGCCGGTTGAGAGCGGCACCGTCACATATATCGAGGACGACGGCAAGCGCGAGGAGCTTCTCGGAAAGGATCCGCTCGCTATTCAGAATATGGGCGTTGCGCTCTCGTTCGTGCCTGAGGATCGCCTCGGCATGGGACTTGTCGGCAATATGGATCTCTCGGACAATATGATGCTCCGCTCCTTCCGACGCGGCAAGGGACTTTTTGCCGACCGCAAGACACCGCACAAGTTAGCAGAGAAGGTTGTCCACGATCTCGAGGTAGTGACCCCGTCCGTTTCGACTCCGGTCAGACTTCTCTCTGGCGGAAACGTACAGAAGGTGCTTGTCGGACGCGAAATTTCCGAGGCGCCGACCGTTCTGCTCACGGCTTACGCCGTCCGCGGACTTGATATTAACGCGAGCTACATGATCTACGACCTTATCAACAAGCAGAAGGAAGCAGGAGTCGCCGTTATTTATGTCGGCGAGGATCTCGACGTGCTTCTTGAGCTAAGCGACCGTATTCTCGTCCTGTGCGGCGGCAAGGTCAGCGGCATAGTACCAGGCCGCGGCGCCAAAAAGCGCGACGTCGGCATGATGATGACAAGATTGGGGGGAACGAAGGATGAAAAATAAGCTCTTTCACGTTTCCAGGCGCCCCGCCATGCCGTGGTGGAAGTCGCTTCTCATCCGCGTTATCGCGATCGCGCTTGCCCTCGTCGTCTGCGCCGTCGTCACAATGCTCTTCACGGGCGAAAACCCGCTCAATGTATTTTCCGCGATGATCTCCGGCTCCTTCGGAACGAGCCGCAAGATATGGGCGACCCTTCAGGGCATCGCGATCCTCCTCTGCGTTTCGCTCGCGGTAACTCCCGCCTTCAGAATGCGCTTCTGGAATGTCGGCGGCGAGGGTCAGATACTTATGGGCGGCCTCGCGTGCGCCGCGTGCATGATCTATTTCGGAGATGTCGTGCCGAACTGGGTGCTCATACTTATGATGACGGTCTCCGCCATCGTCGCGGGCGCCATCTGGGGCGGAATCCCCGCTATATTCAAGGCGAAGTGGAACACTAACGAAACCCTCTTCACCCTCATGATGAACTACATCGCAACTCAGCTTGTCGCCTACTTCTGCAACATCTGGGATAAGAAGGGAAGCGGCATCGTCGGCGTTATCAATCCCGCCACCGAGGCGGGCTGGTTCCCGGTGCTCGGCGGTCAGAGATATCTTCTGAACGTCATCATCGTCGCAATCCTTGTCGTGTTCGTCTACATCTACCTCAACTACTCAAAGCACGGCTATGAGCTCACCGTCGTCGGTGAGAGCGAAAAGACCGCGCGCTACGTCGGAATCAAGGTCGAGAAGGTCATAGTCCGCACGATGCTCCTCTCCGGCGCGCTCTGCGGCGTTGCAGGACTTCTGCTCGTCGGCGGCACCGATCACTCGATCTCCACAACGATCGCCGGCGGACGCGGCTTCACGGCGGTTATGGTATCGTGGCTTGCGAAGTTCAACCCCGTAGTCATGATAGTCACCTCGTTCATCCTCGTTTTCCTCGAGCGCGGCTCGAGCGACATCACCTCCAAATTCGGACTTAACAAGTCCTTCTCCGATATCCTCACCGGCATAATCCTCTTCTTCATCATCGGAAGCGAGTTCTTCATCAACTACCGCATAGACCTTGTTCACAACACTGAAAAGGAGGCGAAGTAATTATGATGTCACAGATCGCCTTCTACTTCTCGAGAGCTATTCAACAGGGCATTCCGCTTCTCTTCGGCTCCACCGGTGAAACCCTTACCGAAAAGAGCGGCAACCTCAACCTCGGTATCCCGGGCGTTATGTACGTCGGCGCCATCTCGGGCGTTATCGGCGCGTTCTTCTACGAGCAGTCCGGCGCGGCGCTCAATCCCTTCCTCGGAGTTCTGATTCCGCTCCTTTGCTCGCTTCTCGGCTCGCTCATTATGGGACTTATCTATTCGTTCCTGACCGTTACCCTCCGCGCAAATCAGAACGTCACCGGCCTTGCGCTCACCACCTTCGGCGTGGGTATAGGCAACTTCTTCGGCGGCTCGCTCATCAAGATCTCCGGCGCGGACGTTCCCTCGCTCGCACTCAGCCAGACGAGCGCCTTCTTCCGCACGAAGCTACCGTTTGCCGACTCCCTCGGCTGGTTTGGCGAGATGTTCCTCTCTTACAGCTTCCTCGCGTACACCGCGATCATCATCGCCTTTGTCGCCGCGTTTGTTCTCAATAAGACGCGCCTCGGACTTCACCTGCGCGCCGTCGGAGAGAATCCCAAGACTGCGGACGCCGCCGGAATCAACGTCGGCAGATATAAGTACGTCGCAACCTGCGTCGGCTCTATGATAGCAGGCCTCGGCGGACTCTACTATGTTATGGACTACGCCTCCG
Source organism: Oscillospiraceae bacterium (assembly GCA_017479425.1). Classification (GTDB taxonomy): domain Bacteria; phylum Bacillota; class Clostridia; order Oscillospirales; family Oscillospiraceae; genus RUG626. Next base: position 2,076 of record JAFVCD010000014.1, on the reverse strand, counting down.
GCGTCTGGTCGAATGACGGCTTCGGCGACCGCGGCTGGCTTGCCATCGCGCTCGTTATCTTTACCATCTGGAAGCCGGATATCGGCGTGCTCGCCTCCATTCTCTACGGCGGCGTGTACATCCTCGCCATAAACCTCCTGCCCACCGGCGGCATCGCCGCTGTGCGCGAGCTCTACAAGGCGCTGCCTTATCTCATGACCATCATCGTTCTCGTCATAACCTCCATGAGAAACAAGAAGGAAAATCAGCCGCCCGAGAGCCTCGGACTTGCGTATTTCCGCGAGGACAGATAAAAATTTTCCCGTCCGTTAAAAAACGGGCGGGATTTTTCTAGTATTGCAAAAACCGCACTTCGGGTTTATAATATTATTGAAAATATGTGCATAGGAGATGTACAGATATGGATTATGATGTAATAATCGTCGGTGCGGGACCCGGCGGTATTTTTTCTGCCTACGAGCTTGTTACAAAAAAGCCGGGCATAAGGGTCGCAGTTTTTGAGACCGGCAATCCGCTTGACAAGCGCAAGTGCCCCATTGACGGCAAGAAGATTACCCGCTGCATAAACTGCCCGACCTGCGCGATCATGAACGGCTTCGGCGGCGCCGGAGCGTTCTCCGACGGAAAATACAACATTACAAACGACTTCGGCGGCACGCTCTACGAGTACATCGGCAGGGAAAAGGCCATCGAGCTTATGAAGTACGTCGACGATATCAATATGCGCTACGGCGGCGAGGGCACGAAGCTCTATTCCACCGCTGGCAGTGAGTTCAAAAAGCTCTGCATGCAGAACGGCCTTCAGCTCCTCGAGGCGTCCGTACGCCACCTCGGCACCGACATTAACTACGTCGTGCTCGAGAATATCTACAACGAGCTCAAGGGGAGCGTTGATTTTTTCTTCCGCACTCCGGTCGAGCATATCGAGCGCATGGAGGGCGGACTCAAAATCGACTACAAGGGCGGCTCGGCGACGGCTGAGAAGTGCATAGTTTCAGTCGGCAGAAGCGGCTCAAAGTGGATGGAATCGGTCTGCTCCGAGCTTGGCATAAACACCCATTCCAACCGCGTCGATCTCGGCGTCAGAGTCGAGATTCCGGCGGCGATCTTCAGCCACATCACCGAGAAGCTCTATGAGTCGAAAATCGTCTATCGCACGAAAAAGTTTGAGGATCAGGTGCGAACCTTCTGTATGAACCCGAACGGCATTGTAGTAAACGAGAACACGAACGGCATCGTGACCGTAAACGGCCACAGCTTCGAGGATCCTTCAAAGAAAACGGACAACACAAACTTCGCCCTGCTCGTTTCAAAGCACTTCTCGGAGCCGTTCAAGGACTCCAACGGCTACGGCGAATCCATAGCACGGCTCAGTAATATGCTGGGCGGCGGCGTTATCGTGCAGCGCTTCGGCGACCTTGAGCGCGGGCGCCGCAGCACAGTCAAGCGCATCGAGGAGAATACGCTGAGACCTACGCTCTCCGCTACTCCGGGCGACCTCAGCCTTGTGCTTCCGAAGCGTATTCTTGACGGAATCATAGAGATGATCTACGCCCTTGACAAGATCGCGCCGGGAACGGCAAACGACGATACCCTGCTCTACGGCGTTGAGGTCAAGTTCTACAATATGGAGGTCGAGCTGAATGAGAAGCTCGAAACCGTAGTACCGGGACTGTACATAATCGGCGACGGCAGCGGTGTTACCCATTCGCTATCCCACGCCTCCGCCAGCGGAGTTTTCGTCGCGGACGAGATTCTGAGCATTGAGTAAATATGGACGCAAAAATTCCCTGAACGATTCTGAACTGCACCCCATTTGTTAGACAGTATGGTATACTACTAACGAATGGGGTGTTGTTTTATGCCGAAAGGAATACCGAACAAGAAATACACTGGTGAATTCAAGCAAAAAGTTGTCGAGACGATGATGAGTGCAAGGCTGAGTTACCATGAGGCGGCTCGGCAGTTCAATGTAAGCGATCATCATCTTGTGGCGTCATGGGAGCGGATCTATCTGGAGGAGGGCCCGGAAGGGCTGTACATTGAGCGTCGTGGACGAGGGAGCAAAGGACGTCC
>JAFVCD010000013.1 GCA_017479425.1 Oscillospiraceae bacterium | reverse complement strand
TGATATAGGATTTATCGCATCCGGTAAAGCGCGCAAAATCCCCCGAAGTTACATCGAGCAAAGTGAGTATTCTATTTAGTCTTTCGCTGAACATAGGCTTGTCTCCTGCTATGATTTCATAATCATTTTAGCATAAAGCAGGCCGGAAATCAATAAGTTGATCAAGATAATTGTCAATGACAACTTGCTGTCAACTCTTGAGGCGATCCTTATTATTGTAGTATAATGTACTCTGTAATAAAGTTAGATTCGCAAGGAGGCATCTTTATGTTCTGTTCAAACTGCGGCGCGCAGATAGAAAACAACGCCAAATTCTGTCCTAACTGCGGAGCGGCACAAAACGCCGCACCCGCACAGGCACAGCAGAATACAGCGCAATATACCGCACCTGTATATGGAGTACCCACCTACTCTGGAAACGGCGAGGTGCGGCAGGGTATACCCGCGCCGGGCTTTTCCGACAGGGTAAACCATCCCGAAATTCTTGCGGCGGTCAAGAAAACCCGCAAGGCGGCGGGTATCTTTTCGTTGTTTTTCGTACCGTTGCCGCTATTAGGCTTTGTCATTTACAGTATCGTGAGTGATAAAATGGAGACTACGGACGCACTGAAATACGGTGCCGTCATCTCTGGGATATTTTTATTATTCGCAATTTACGGTTTTGTAAAAGAACGCGCCAAGAACACTTATGAGGCAACGGTAATCGACAAAAAATCACGCCATAACTATCGCCATAATAACTCCGACGACAACAGTTACTATACCGAATACATCACCGTTGTCAGAACCGCAGACGGCAAGAAAAAAAGAATTGTCGAGCGGGAAGGCTCCCGGATCGTGGCGTGGGACTATCTGCAAGTGGGCGACCGCTTCAAATATCATCCGCAGTTTCATTTCCCGTATGAATTATACGATAAATCCAAAGCGCCGTATATCGCCTGCGTAAGCTGCGGTACAAAAAATTCCATAGAATCCGACCGATGCCAAAAATGCGGTCTGCCGCTGTTAAAGTGAGGGTGAGGCGTATGAAAGAAAGCGAAACCCAGAACACCCGCGTGACGCTCGGCGACGATGGAAAATACCGCTGGGTCTATGAGATCAACCTGTTCAAAGACCTCAGATTCTTTGTTCTGGTCTGGAAGATCTTTTTCTTCCTGTTTCTCGGCGTGTCTGCCGTCGTGCTGATCTCCGACGCGGCCAAATGGGGCGCGGACAAAGCGGCGGAGAACCTGCCGTTTCTGGGATATTTCTTTTTGGGAATGACCGCCGTTGTAGGTTTGGGGTATCTTTTATACGCCGCAATAATGGGCGGGAAATACATCGTCGAGTTTGAAATGGATGAAAAAGGCGTCCTTCACAATCAAACCGCGTTCCAGGCGAAAAAAGCGAAAAAGCTCGCTCGTGCCACGATGATTGCGGGTGCGGCGTCGGGCAGGATCGGAACGGTCGGCGCCGGAATGAACGCCCAACGCACGGAGATGTATTCCGATTTTTCAAAAGTCCGAAAAATTAAAGCGTATCCCCGACGTAATCTTATCAAGGTGAACGAACGCCTCGAACATAATCAGGTTTATGCGGCAAAAGAGGACTTTGAGTTTGTCAAGAACTACATTGCTTCCCGTTGTATCAACATAAAACAATAGTTGATAAAGGAAAATGATTATGAAAAAAGCAAAACGGCTTGTATCACTTCTGCTCGTTGCCGTTATGACTTTGTCCCTCCTTGCCGGGTGCGGGGATAAAAACCGCAAAACGGAAAAGGCACAGGTGAATTACCCTGTTCCGACAGACGCAGAGGCTGTTGTTGACGCCGCTTCCGGCTTGGCTGTAAACTACTATCTCGCCGGAAGAGCCTATCTTGATGCGTTCATTAACTACGATGTTTCAGGTTTAACAGAAGATAATTATGCCCAATACACCGCACTTGTTGACAACGCAGTGAGGGCGTTTGAGAATGCAGATAAAATGAATGCCGTTCTGAACGAAGCGCTTGACGTTTTTGAACAAGAAGAAAACGGAGAGGGGCCGAAGGCTCAGCAGCTCAGCGCCGCAGCATCTCTCGGTATCACGGCGTATGCCGCTGAAATGGGTTCAAAGGAATGGGCACAGTCCATTATGGACGAGTATGCGAAGGCGAAGCCGGGCTATGCAATCAGGCACCTCGCTTCACAGCTCGGCACGGATGCAAAGCACGCATATGCACAGATGAAGATGGCGCAGGATATTTTGATGGGCGCCGAATACACGCAGATCGCCGATAAGGCAAATACCGCCATGAAAACCGCAACCGTTCTCAAAACAGCGGGCACAGCGGCGGGCCTGGTGATCGCCGTTGCAACCGCACCCGCAAGCGGCGCATTGGCGACGGCGGTCAGCACGGGCGGTATTACAATGAGCGGTGTCAACACAGTGCTTGAAATCGGCTCAACCGCTTCTATCCTCTATACAAACGGCGAAGATAACGAATTCAGTATGGCCTGCGACAAAACGGAAGCACAGCTTGCGCCGATCGGCCAGATTTTCGCCATCGCAGGCGTTGGCGCAAACATCAAGGATCTGGCAGGCGCGGGCAAAGATATATGGAAAAACGGTTATAACTCGCTTGACGCAAAAACGAAAGAGGAACTTGCTATGAATTCCTTCGGCGTAATCTCGTACGGCGCAGGAGCGATCAATGACTATGTGAACGGCGGCTCGATTATGAGCGGAACCTTCACAAAGGGTGACGACGGCATCAAGTTCACGCTGATAAACACGCTCACGGGTACCGAACCCGATCAGCAGAAGAATGTCACGGACGTATTAAAGAACGCAGGCGTTTCCGAAGAGAGGATCAACTCGGCGCTGGAAAAATCCGGCGAAACAGACCCGGCGCCGGTAAAAATGAGCACGGATACGATGACCCCCGAGGTCAGCCAAAAAATCATCGACAGTACCGCACCGATCATGCGGGACGATTTTGACCTTGACGCTTATCTGGCCCTCCTGCAGAAGGTTCTTTATGAAATTGCCGAGATGGGATACGAAGAGGAAAATTCCGGAAACAGCAAAAATGAGCCTGATAAAAGCCCTTCCGAAAACAGCAATACGGGAAAAAATAATTCATCAAACAGCAACACCGAGCAGCAAGGCGGTACAGGTGCGACAGGCGTGACGATTGATGATATTATGGGATCATGGTCTTATTCAAGTGAAGGCATAACGGAAAATTATACGTTCAGCCAGGCAAATGATACCGTCACTGTTGTTATGACTGCTTCAAAAGCAGACGGAACAACATCCGATCCGGTTACATTTACCTGTGAATATGCTTTTGACGGGAATGTATTGGTTATTTCAAACAGCAAGTGGCATAACGATATGAAACTACGCCTGATAAGTAAAGATAGTTTAGAGATTACTTCAAAGGGCACTTTTGTGTTAACACGGAATAAATAAAAACTTTTTAATAAAGAAAAACAACATCGATTTTTGCGCCTGACGCTTGTTATAATTATTGGTAAGATTGGGGGTTTTATACCCCCGGATACAAAGGGAACAAAACAGACAGCGCGCATTAGAAAAAAGGGGGATATCGTCATGGCAAAATTCTGTCAGAACTGCGGATCGCCGCTACCGGAGGGGGCAAACTTCTGCACCTCCTGCGGCGCGAGCGTCGCGCAGTCGGCGCCGCAGGTCCGGCTGGCCCAGCCGACACAGTCTGTCCAGCAGCAACCCCAGTCACAGCAGTTCGCGTACCAGCAAACGAGAGTGGAACCCAAGAAGAAAAAGAAACGCAAGGGGGTCGCCGTGTTTTTTGTGCTCATGCTGATCGCCGCAATCGGCTTTTTCGGCCTGCGGGACGGCGGATTTTTGCGCGGGTTCATCGAAAAGCGTTCCGAAAACCGGAGCGACAGTGAAACATATGACGCGCAAAGCCTGCGGTCGCTTCTCGACTACGCCGAACAGCTTGAAAAGGCAGGCAACAGCGAAGCCGCTGCGGCGGTTTACGAGCTGATTGCACGGGGCGGCGGCGCTGAACTGATTAAAAAGGCGCATGAGGAGTTGCCTGCTTTAAAATCCGCTGATGAGATTGAACAGATCGAAGAGATATTCGATCATCTGAAAGGAGGCGACGGAAAATGAAAAGGCATCTCGCGGTATTTCTCGCTTTCCTTATGGCGTTTTCCGCGCTCGCGGCGATATCTCCCGTTTCAGCCGCGAATGAGACGGAAGCCGGCAGCACGCCCGACGACGCCTTTGACGGCAATTACACGGAGTTCGAGGGCGAGGACGGTTCGGTGACCCGCGTGTTTGATAACGGCAGCGTCAGCACAAAGAATACGGACGGCTCCGTGACTGCCGTGGATTACAAGGGCAATCAGTATTCCGAAGATAAAGACGGAAACTCCACGGTACGCACAACCGACGGTTATGTCGCTACGGAATACAAGGACGGACGGCAATCTCTTACCGAACCGAACGGCAAAACAACAACGGTCAATACGGACGGCTCTTTCTCCGAAAGTTACGGTGTGGGACTGACTCTTGATTATAATGCAGACGGCGGACTGACCGGTATAGGTATCACCGGAAGTGACGAACGCATTGAAACGGATGAAAACGGTTGCTATAAGAGCGGTGAGATCACCGGTCCGAACGGCGCAAAGCTGACTATAACGGACGATGGGTTGCAATTCGTCAACTCGGAAGGCACCTCGTACAATCATACCGATCTCGGAAACAAGCAAACAACGACAATCGACCGGAAGGACGGCTCACACGCCGAAGCGGAAACGAGCGTCACATGGAACGGCGATGAAAAAACCGAAAATACCGATTATACGATAACTGACAGTGACGGAAACCGCTGGGATTCCAACACGAACATAACCTACGATTCTGACGGCAATCCGAGGTCGAGCAAGAATAATGTGGTTCAGTGGACAGGCGCCGACGGCTCCACCCTTTGGATGGATAACAATTCCAAAGCCGTTCAATACAGTGATAAGAACGGCAACAAGCTGATTACCGATCCAAACGGCAATGTGACAGAATATAAAGACGGTAAAAATAGTTGGAACGTCACCTACGACGGGAACGGAAACGTCACTTCGGCGGACGTCACCTATTCCGACGGCGCAAAGATGGTTCAAAATCCCGACGGAACCACCACCTTTACCCTGCCTGACGGCACTGAATACAAATCGGATGGCAAGGGTAATGTGTTCAAGAACGGTGAGCAGATCAAGAAGGACGGCGAATGGGTCGAGGGCTATGACCCTGCCAAAGACACCGGCAAAGCGGACGATAAGTCCGACGACTCCAAGCCCGAGGAACCTGCCGCCGACACCGGCTATACCGGCGGCTACTACGGTACGTATGACTACACGGCGTACTGGGACGGCGGCAAACAGAAGCAGGGTGAGCGCAGCTATTACGTGTTTGAGTACAACGGCTGCTATTATCTGGTGCAGGCGAAGAATCCCGATGATGTTAAGAACCGAATCAAAGAGGACGGCGTAGAGGGCTTCTTCAAATCGTACTATGACGATCGGCTCACCGCCGAGAACGCAAGCTTTGATCCCGCAACGAGAACCGCCACTTATCTGGAAAAGAGTTATATGAACGATGTTCAGTACATCTCCACGGTCTACACGATCGTCTTTGACGGCAATGGCGGCGTCACAATTTCGTGGGAGTCTCAAAACGTGTATAAAGAACAGTCGGAGCCGCAGGAATCCGGGACTTTTACGGGAAAGAAAAAATAAGTGAAAATCAGATCAGCGGCGGGAGCGATCCCGCCGCTGTGCGTTATGTAGTCCCTTTTGCTAGTGGCACGCCCGCCTCGATCATCAGCCGGATGCAAGCGAGCCTGTCAGTCTGCGGGGCATTGTTATCAGGTAAGGTTTACCGCCGGTGAACAATGGGACGTCGAGGGGTCAGTCCCCTGCAAGACTGTCTGTAAGAGTGTAAAAACACCCTATACACCCTATACAAGGTATACTCCCTATATTATCTATCTCTTATATTATTATTATTATTTATACCTTCTATACCTTGTATACCTTCTAAGGGTGCTTTTTGAAGCAGTGTATTTCTATTACTTAAATATATTCTATCTCTCGCCACTGAGAAGGCGTTGCGCCGTATTCGCGCTTGAACTGCTCTGTCAAATAGCTCTGTGAGCAGAAGCCGAGCCGCTCTCCGATCTCCTTGACTGTCAGTGTATTATCGCGCAGCATATCCTTTGCGCGCTCTAACTTCTTGAGTCGTATATACTCCTTTATGCTTTTTCCCGTCTCCTCCTTGAACTTGCGGCTGAGGTAAAAGCCGGAATATCTGACCTTTTCGGATAGCTGCTCGAGGGTAATATTCTCCTCAATGTGGAAATCAATATAGTCGCAGCACTCGCTGATGGGGGAGGAGAGCGAGCGCGATCGGATCCGGTGCACTCTCCGCACGAAATCCTCCTGCATAGTAAACGCGACTTCACTCAGCTCAGACATCGTTCGGGAGGCCTCGATGGACTGAAAATACTTGTCCGTCAGCGTGAGCGCGACCTCCGGCGACAGACCTCCGTCGATTGCCGCGCGCGAAAAGAGAATCGCGCAGACAATAACCGCGTTCTTCATCTGACGGGACGGGTCGCCGTTAGACATCTGACCCATAGTTCCGGTCATGGCGAGGCGGCTCAGCTTCTCCTTATAGTTCAGATCGCCGTCCTTGACCATCCGCAGAACCTCTCGCTCAAGCTCGTAGGTGCCGTGAACCCGCGTGCGAGCCTCGTCATTCTTTGCCTCCGGAATCGGCTCGGACTCGAGATAGTGCATATCGCTCACGCCTATGGTCTCGCCGTAAATACAATGATAGAGCATTATCGCATACTCAAATGCGTGACCCAGTCCTACGACCGGCAGCTCGCGCAGAAACTGCATCACCTTCAGCTTGACCTCTCCGCTCATATCGAGGCGCGAAACGCTCTGCTGTATCGCCTCGGTTCTGACGGAATCCACAAAAAAGGGACCGAGCAGATATATTCGCGACAGGTTCTGCGCATTGCGCTCCGGAACGGCGATCCACATAAGCCCGAAGCTGTTTGCCATGATGATCGGCTTCTTGTGCCCTTCTGAGTAATAACGCAGCTCATCGCACTTGTTCTCAAGGGTGAAGAGCGCGCCTATGAGCGCAGAGTCGGGACAGTTAGTAGAGATGAGCTGCATATCAGCTCCGTATGTCCACAGATAGAGCTTGTGGCAGGATAGAATCATGTTTCCGTACAGCTCGAGCTTCTCGTGAAGAGTCATGATATATCCCGCCTTAAATAAGATATTTGCCTATTATATCGCTGTCCCGCGCGTCGAATGTAATGCCGTAGTCAAGCGTATCGAGCTTGTTGACGATGACTGCGAACACAAGCTCGCTGAGCTCGCTTTTAAGATTCAGATGATCTCCTGCGGAGGTGTCAAAATAGACTTCGCCCGCGCATTTCTGCACTGCGGAGAGGAACTCCGCGGATAAAGCCTTATCTTTAAGCTTCAAAGAATCAACTCCTTCAATAATACGATATCATAAATCAGCTATTTATGCAATAAAATTGTTATATATTCAATTCACAACAAAAAAATTATAATAATAGCGAATAAATTGTAACTGCAAATTTTCCTGAATGCTATAATGCTGTCATAAAAAAACAGGGAGGAATCCGATATGGCAGCACTTTCAAAGTCAAAGCTCTTCGCATCGCCCAGGCTCGATTCGCGCATTAAGAGCGCGAACACGCAGAAGGCTGAGGGAATCCTCGGCTACTTCGTCGGCCCGATGATGGTGTACATGATGTACTACGCCATCGCCGGAACGTATCTCACTCAGTTCTACACCGACGTTCTCGGACTTGCCGGCGGCTTTATAATCGCCATGCCGGTCATCTCCAAGATAATCGACGCGATCACGAACATAATAATGGGGCGCATCATTGACTCCACCCGCACCCGTCAGGGCAAGGCGCGCCCGTGGGTGCTGCTCTCCGGCGTGTTCATGGCTATCTGCGGTGTGCTTATGTACACCGTTCCCGGCTCTACCAATCCCGACGGCAGCGCCGACGCGCTCAGAATTATCTGGATCGTAGTCAGCTACAACCTGTTCTTTGCCTTTGCGTTCACAATTTATAACATGAGCCACTCGCTCATGGTGCCGCTCTCCACCCGCAATACCCGCCAGCGCGACGGTCTCGCACTCCTTACCTCCACCGGCACCTCGATGATCCCGGGACTGCTCGTCACTATCATTCTCCCCGCCGTCATCAACGCCATCGGAGTCGGCCCCGAGGCACAGGGAACGTGGATCTTCGTAATGGGACTTCTCTCCGTTCTCGCGCTCCCTGCGACGCTCGTTGAGTACTACTTCACGAAGGAGCGCGTCACCGAGGACGCGCAAGTCTCCGACGAGTCCGGCGCCGCCACCGTCAGCTTCGTGGATCAGATGAAGGCGTGCGTCAAGGATCCGTACTGGATGATAGTTATGGGCTTCAACATCACCTATCAGATATTTAATTTCCTTTCCACGAATTCCATGATATACTATTGTAACTGGGTGCTCGGCAACTCGGTCGATTCCGGCGTCGGCAATCAGATACTTGTCAACGCCATCGGGCAGGCGCCGCTCGGCATAGGACTTGTAGTCCTCTGGCCGCTTGTCAAGCGCTTCGGCAAGCGCATGGTGATGATGATCGGCCTCGGAATCGGCGCTGTCGGCAGCCTTATCGTACTGCTCTTCCCGGGCAACATGGGCATTGTTCTCGGCGGACTTGTCATCAAGTCCATCGGCGCGCTTCCTACATATGTTATGGCGGCGCAGCTCGCTGAGGCGCTCGACCACATCGAGTGGAAAAACGGCTTCCGCGCGGACGGCTTCTCCGCCTCCGTCAACAGCATTATCATCACCGTCGCCGCCGGTATCGGTCAGACTATACTGCTGGCAGGCATCTCCGCCTTCGGCTACCGCGCGCCGGTCGACAACCTTGAGGTCATCAACCAGACCGACGCGGTCAAGACCTTCTTCAACTGGTGCTTCGTCGGTGTTCCGATGATAGGCTATGCCATCGGCTCGCTGCTTATGCTCCGCTTCGACGTTGAGGAGAAAATGCCGCAGATATCCGCCGACATCACAGCCCGCCACAAGGCTGAGGCAGAGGCGAGAGGCGAGGTGTACGTCTCCCCCGAGGAGAAGGCTCGCCTTGAGCAGGAGGAGTTTGACCGTATTGCAGAGGAGAACCGCATAAAGGAGCTCAGGGAGAAATGCGCGAAGAAGGGTCTCGACTTTGCCGCCGAGGAGGCAAAGTATCAGGCAGCCCTCGCAGAGAAAAAGGCGAAGGAAGAGGCAAAAAAAGCAAAGCATAAGAAATAAACAATGACTGAAGGGCGGCAGAAAAAAGCCGCCCGCAGCCGCATTTGCGGAATAAGACAGGAGAGTACAGAAATGAACGATTACGAAGTAAAACACGCTCAGTCGGTTCGCACTCTCGCCGCGGAGTGCACAGTTCTGCTCAAACGAGACGGCGCGTTTCCTCTCACGGCACCGGGCAAAATAGCGCTCTACGGCTCCGGCGCAAGACACACTGTTAAGGGCGGCACCGGCTCCGGCGAGGTAAACTCGCGCTATTTTGTCACCATCGAGCAGGGACTCGAGAACGCTGGCTTTACGATCACCACAAAGCCGTGGCTTGACGCCTACGACAATACCCTATCTTCCGCGAAAAAGGCGTTTGCGCTTGAGATCAAGGCGCGCGCAAAGGCTAAGCACACCATTGCGATAATGGAGGGCATGGGCGCCGTTATGCCGGAGCCGGAATATAATTTCCGCCTCTACGGCGACGGCGATACCGCGATCTACGTCCTCTCGCGCATCTCGGGCGAGGGCTCTGACCGCACGCCGGTCAAGGGCGATATCCTCCTTTCTGACTCCGAAAAGCGCGATATTCTCATACTGAACGAGCGCTATAAGCGGTTTATGCTCGTGCTGAACGTCGGCGGTCCCGTCGATCTCACTCCGGTCAGGGACGTGAAAAACATCCTCGTTCTCTCACAGCTCGGCGCTGAGACCGGCAATACCCTCGCAGATATACTGCTCGGCAAGAGCTATCCCTCCGGCAAGCTCACCACAACGTGGACCTCGTGGGAGGACTATCCGAAGATAGGCGAGTTCGGCGACCAGGATGAGGCGAGATACCGCGAGGGTGTTTACGTCGGCTACCGCTACTTCGACGCGGTCGGCAGAAGGCCGCTTTTCCCCTTCGGCTTCGGGCTCGGCTACACGGATTTTGAGACGAAAATCACCTCCACAGACGATAAATCGGTCACAGTGACCGTAAAAAACACCGGCGCACACGCCGGAAAAGAGACTGTGCAGCTCTATATCGCGCCGCCGCAGGGTGCGCTCGACAAGCCATACCGCGCGCTCGCCGCATTCAAAAAGACGGGCGAAATAGCTCCCGGCGGGAGCGAAGTGCTGACAATTCCCTTTGATATTAAAAGCGCCGCCTCCTATGATACCTCGAGCGCCGCGTGGGTGCTCGAAGGGGGAGACTACACCGTCCTCATAGGTAATGAGCCGGCGGTTACGCTGAGGCTCGGCGATACCGCCGTTCTCACTCAGCTCCGAAATTCCCTCGGCACGCCGGACTTCACCGACTGGAGACCGGAGAATACGCAGACCGCGCCGAAGGCTGAAAAAATAATAGATATTTCCGCCAAATCCTTCAAGACCAAAGCCGCGGTCTACGACGCTCCCGCCGAGATCGATCCAATAATGGACGACCTCACGGATGAGGAGCTCAGCTATCTCACCATCGGCGCATTCGACCCCAAAGCGGGACTTGCGAGCATGATAGGCAACGCTGCCATGAGCGTCGCGGGCGCGGCGGGCGAAACGGCGCATATACACAATTTCCCGCACCTCGTTATGGCGGACGGCCCCGCCGGTCTGCGCATCAGCCGCGACTACTATGAGGACGAGAAGGGCGTTCACCCTCTCGGCGATACGATGCCGGAGAGCATAATGGAGCTTATGAGCCCCATTCAGCGCAAATTCATGGCGTTTCTCAATCGCCCGAAGAAGAACGCAGGCGAAACAAAGCACCAGTACTGCACCGCAATACCCATCGGCACCGCCATCGCGCAGAGCTGGAATACCGAGCTTGCCGAGACTCTCGGCGACATAGTCGGCGATGAGATGGAGCGCTTCGGCGTGCATCTGTGGCTCGCGCCGGCGCTCAATATCCACCGCGATATACGCTGCGGAAGAAACTTTGAATATTACTCGGAGGATCCCGTTATCTCCGGCGCGTTTGCCGCCGCGATCACAAGGGGAGTTCAGCGACACGCCGGCTGCGGTACAACGATTAAGCACTTCACCGTCAACAATCAGGAGTTTAACCGCATCGGAGTAAACAGTCAGGTTTCCGAGCGAGCGATGCGCGAAATATACCTCAAGGGCTTTGAAATCTGCGTGCGCGAGAGCCAGCCGCACGCCGTTATGACCTCGTATAACCTCCTGAACGGCACCCACACCTCAGAGCGCAGAGACCTCATTACTGACGTTCTTCGCGCTGAGTGGGGCTACGAGGGCATAGTCATGACCGACTGGGTGGTTGCGGCGATAACGCAGGTGCAGAATCCTCGTTACCGGAACGCACTTTCACATTGTGTGGAGGCAGCGGGCGGAGATCTGTTTATGCCGGGCGGCAAGGGCGACTTCGACAACGTGATGAAGGCGCTGAAGGACGGCTCTCTCACAAGGCGGCAGCTGGAGGAGAACGCTACAAGAGTTTACCATATGGCAAAGAAGCTGACGGAGGAGAAGCGTGGATAAAATGCAGGTTTACAATCCTTATCTGCCGACGTGGGAATACATCCCGGACGGCGAACCGCACGTTTTCGGCGACAGACTGTATATTTACGGCAGTCACGACCGCTTCGGCGGCAAAAAGTTCTGTATGAATGATTACGTCGCGTGGTCTGCGCCGGTGAGCAATCTCACCGACTGGCGCTATGAGGGCGTGATTTACAAGAAAACTCAGGATCCGCGTATGCCTCGCGGACAGCATGAGATGTGGGCGCCGGACGTGGTAAGAGGCAAGGACGGCAGGTATTATCTCTTCTACTGCCCGGATGACGCTGTGAAATCTATCGGCGTCGCGGTGTGCGATACGCCGGCGGGAAGGTATATGTTCCACGGCGTTGTGCGCGACAGCGAGGGCGGTATAATCGGCGAGCGCGAGGGCGATACGATACCCTTCGACCCCGGAGTTTTCATCGACGATGACGGCGAAATTTATCTCTACTCCGGCAACGGTCCGCGCACAAGAAGCGCCATCGGCAAGGAGCCGAAGGCGAGCACCGTTATGACCCTTGAGGACGATATGCTGACGCTTAAAACCGAGCCGAAAAAGCTGCTTCCGACTCTCGGCGAGGCGGAGGGAACGGGCTTTGAGGGGCATGAATTCTTCGAGGCAAGCTCGATAAGAAGGATCCGCGGCAAGTATTACCTCGTCTATTCGTCGGTTACGCTCCACGAGCTGTGCTACGCCGTGAGCGACAGGCCGGACGGAGATTACCGTTACGGCGGAGTTATCGTATCAAACTGCGATCTGTTCCCGGGCGAGGGCGGCGCGCCGCTCTGCACCTACGGCAACGACCACGGCGGAATAGAGTGCGTAGACGGGCGGTATTACATCTTCTACCATCGCCAGACAAACCGCACGATGTTCTCGCGCCAGGGCTGCGCCGAGAGGATAGAAATTCTCCCGGACGGCTCCATTCCGCAGGTGCATATCACAAGCTGCGGACTTAACGGCGGCGCTCTCTCGGGAATCGGCACATACCCAGCCTCCATAGCGTGCAACCTCTACGGAAAGCAGACGCCGACCATTTCGCACCCGCTTGCGATGGGTATGCGCCATCCGTACATCACGCAGAGCGGTGAGGACTGGTCGCCCGAGATGGGCGGCGAGGCGCCGGAGCAGTATATAGCTAACTGCAGGGACGGGATGACGGCGGTATATAAATATTTCCGCTTTGAAAATGCGAAGAGCGTTTCCGTGACCGTCCGCGGAAGCGCGGGCGGCAGACTGCTTGTCAAGGCTTCGCCCGAGGGCGCGGCGATAAGCGCTGTGAATATCGCTCCGTCAAAAACGTGGACGACCTACTCCAGCGCGCTCAATATACGCGACGGCGTAAGCGCGCTGTGCTTTGAATACGAGGGCGCGGGAAGGTTCGATTTTCTGAAATTCACATTGGAGTAAAAAGCCATGCATGAGTTTTTTATCGGCGCGGCGACTGCTGCACATCAGGTCGAGGGCAATAACATCCACTCCGACTATTGGGTGATGGAGAATGTGAAGCACTCGGATTTCACTGAGCCCTCTGGCGTCGCCTGCGACCACTATAACCGCTATGAGGAGGATATACGTCTCCTCGCGGAAGCCGGCGGCAACGCCTACCGCTTCGGAATCGAATGGGCGCGCATTGAGCCGGAGGAGGGAGCGTTCGACAAGGCGGAGATAGAGCACTACCGCCGCGTTATCGACTGCTGCTATGATAATGGAGTTACGCCCATCGTCACGCTTATGCACTTTTCTTCCCCTGCGTGGCTCATAAAAAAGGGCGGCTGGGCGAAAAATGCTGTCGCGGCGTATTTTGCGCGTTACGCGGGATATGTGGCAAGGGCTCTCGGCGAAAAGCTCCCGTATATCTGCACGATAAACGAGGCGAACATGGGCATTCAGCTCCACAAGGTCATTGCGGACATGATGAATGCAGGCGCGCGCAAAGAGGGCGGAGTGCAGGTCGGGCAGAACAGCGGGCTTGACCTGAAATCTATTCTCATCGGAATGGTCGAGCAGGGGATAGCGTTTAAGACTAACCCTCTTGCGATAAACTCATTTCTTAAGCCGCGCGATGAAAAGAGCGAAAGATGCGTCATGGAGGCGCACCTCGCCGCGAAAAGAGCGATAAAAGAGGCATCGCCAGACACTAAGGTCGGGCTTACGCTCTCGCTTTTCGATTATCAACCGACTGAGAGAGGCAAGAGCGCGGCGGCGAAGCTCTGGCACGAGGATTTCGGCTGGTATCTTCCGTATATCAAGGACGACGATTTTCTCGGAGTTCAGAATTATTCGCGCAAAATCGTTGACGAGAGCGGCGCGCGCTCTCCTGCGAGAGAGGCGAGGGTCACGCAGATGGGCTATGAGGACTATCCAGCGAGCATAGGAAACGTGCTCGCAAGGGTCTCGCGAAGCTACAAGGGCGAGCTTATCGTTACGGAAAACGGCATCGCAACAGACGACGATAATCGCAGATGCGAATTTATCCGCGAGGCGTTTGACTCCGTAATGGCGGCGAAGAGCGCGGGAGCGCCGGTCACGGGGTATCTCCACTGGTCGCTCCTCGATAACTTTGAGTGGCAGGCGGGCTACGCTAAGACCTTCGGTCTTATAGCTGTGGACAGAGAAACGATGGAAAGAAAAACCAAGGAGAGCCTTCGAGTTCTCGGAAGCTTAAAGGAGACGGCAAAATGAAAAGAGTATCATGGAATGATAGCTGGACTTGTAACGGCGAGGCGGTAACGCTCCCGCACGACGCTATGCTGCACACCGAGCGCCGACCCGACGCGCCCTCCGGAAGCGCCGGAGCGTTCTTCGCGGGCGGCGAGTGGGTCTATGAGAAAAAATTTCAGAAGCCCGGGGCTGAGCACTCCATACTCCACTTCGAGGGCGTTTATAAAAACGCGCGGGTCTATGTAAACGGTACTCTCGCGGGCGGCGCGGCTTACGGCTACATTCCGTTTTTCGTTCAGCTCGACGAGTACCTCTCCGACGGCGAGAACACAGTCAGAGTAGAGTGCGCCGTTGAGGAGCCGCAGAGCCGCTGGTACTCCGGAGCGGGTATCTACCGCCCGGTGTGGCTCTATACCGGAAACGGCGATGTTATCGAGCCGGAGAGCGTTAAAATCGACACGGTTTCGACAGATCCTGTGATAATCCGCGTAAAAAGCGCGAAAAAGGTTACCGCATCGGTGGACGGGGTTACCGGCGAGGGCGAGAGCTTCGAGCTCACAATTCCGAGTGCCCGCCTCTGGAGCGAGAATGACCCGTATCTCTACACGGCGAAGGTCAGAACCGCCGACGATGAGGCGGAGGTGCGCTTCGGAATCCGCAAGATCGAGTGGAGCCCGAAGGGACTGTTTATTAACGGCCGTGAAACCCTCCTGCGCGGCGGATGCATTCACCACGACAGCGGCGTTCTCGGCGCCGCGACTTACGACGAGGCGGAGCACCGCCGCGTGAGGATACTTAAAAACGCCGGCTTCAACGCCATCAGAAGCGCGCATAACCCTGCCTCGCGCGCACTTCTCGACGCCTGCGATGAGCTCGGAGTGTATGTTATGGACGAAACGTGGGATATGTGGTACCACGCAAAGACAAAATTCGACTACGCATCGCAGTGGCACGATAATTACATAGCCGATATCGACGCTCTCGTGAGCCGCGACTATAATCACCCGTCGGTAATTATGTACTCCATAGGCAACGAGGTATCTGAGCCCGCGAAGTCCGAGGGAATTGAAAAGACGCGCGAGATGGCGGAGCATATCCACGCCATCGACCCGGCGCGCGCAGTGACCGGCGGCTTCAATCTGATGATCATTTCCAACGCCGCAAAGGGCAGGGAGATGTTCGATACCTCGAAGGAGGAGCCAAGCGCCGATGGAGAGAAGAAGCTCTCCGGCATGAGCTCGACGATGTTCAACCTCATAACCTCGTTTGTCGGCACCGGAATGAACAGCTCGGCAAACTCCAAGGGCGCCGACGCGGTGACGAGCCCGAGCCTCAAGCATCTCGACATCTGCGGCTACAACTACGCCTCCGGCAGGTACGCAATCGACGGAAAGGCGCACCCCGAGCGCGTGATAGTCGGCTCCGAGACCTTCCCGCAGACGCTTGCGAAGAACTGGGCAATGGTGAAGAAGTACCCGTATCTCATCGGCGACTTTATGTGGACGGCGTGGGATTATATGGGCGAAGCGGGCATCGGGGCGTGGGCGTTCACGCCGGACGGCAAGGGCTTTTCAAAGCCCTATCCGTGGCTCCTCGGCGATACCGGCGCCTTCGATATTCTCGGTGACCCG
The DNA here is from genome assembly GCA_017479425.1 of Oscillospiraceae bacterium. Lineage (GTDB taxonomy): Bacteria > Bacillota > Clostridia > Oscillospirales > Oscillospiraceae > RUG626. The sequence goes on along the minus strand of JAFVCD010000013.1, from coordinate 18,441 downwards.
AATGGCGAGGCACTCTGGGCGAGCGCGGTCTGGAGCAAGGGAAGCTCCATCGCCGTGCAGCCGATTAACCACTCTGAGAAGCCCATAAAGGGCGTGTGGCGCGGCACTAACGCCATTCCGAGCTGGTCTTGGCGCGGCTGCGAGGGGAAAGAGGCGACAGTCGAGGTCTACACCGAGGGCGCGAGAGTCGAGCTTTATCTCAACGGAAAGCTCGTCGGCAAAGCAAGAGCGAAGGATTGCCGCGCGACCTTCAAGGTAAAATACGACCCCGGCAGGCTCGAAGCGGTTTGCTTCGACCTCGGCGGCAGAGAGATTGCAAGATGTGAGCTTTCGAGCGCAAAAGGTGCTGAAATTACGATAAAGCCCGAGAAAAACACTGTAAAGAGCGGCGAAATAGTCTATATTCCCATTCTCATCGCGGATGAGAGCGGCACGGTCGAGGCCAACGCCGATGAAAAGGTGAGAGTTTTTGTCGAGGGCGGCGAGCTTTTGGGCTTCGGAAGCGCAAATCCGCGCACTGAGGAGCGCTTCGACAGGGGAGAGTACGCCACATACTACGGACGCGCCCTCGCGGTTGTGAGAGCGGGAGAGTGCGGAACGATGAAGGTCACGGCAAACGGAAAAGAATGCGAAATCGAGGTAGTAAAATGAGCTTTAACTGGGCGTTTATCGGCTGCGGGGGAATCGCCGTTTCTGTAGCGAAGCAGCTGAAGGATACGGATAATAAAATCGTTGCGGCGTTCAACAGAAGCTTTGAAAAGGCGGAAAAGTTCACCTCAGAGTTCGGCGGAACTGCGTACAGAACCGCCGATGAGGCGATTGCCGACGAGCGCGTTCAGGCGGTGTATATCGCAACGCCGAACGATACGCACGCGAAATACTCGCGCATGGCGATCCTCGCGGGAAAGCCGGTGCTGTGCGAAAAGCCTTTTGCGATGAACTCAGAGGAAACGGAAGAAATTCTCGCTCTCGCCGAGAAGATGGGAGTTTACGCCGCGGAGGCGATGTGGACGTGGCACAACCCCGTCTCGCTCAAGGTGCGCGAGTGGATAGAGAGCGGGAGGATCGGAGAGGTCAGAGCCGTCGAGGCAAACTACGCCTTTCCTATGCTCCGCCGCGGCGACACCACGAGCCGCCTTGTAAACCGCGCTCTCGGCGGCGGCGCGCTTGTCGACATCGGCATCTATCCCGTCCGATACGTCTATGAGCTCTTCGGACTGCCGGAAAAGACCGAGGCAAAGGGCGCTATCTACAACGGAGTTGACGTAGACGAGCATATTACGATGAAATACCCCTCCTTTGAGGCGAAACTGTATGTTTCCTTCAAGGGCTTCAAGGGCGAAAGCATGACGATTACCGGCACGAAGGGCAAAATCACGGTGCCGTTTTTCCACATGGCGGAGAAGGCGCAGCTTAAAACCGACAAAACCGAGCGGTTTTCCGTGCAGGGCGGTTTGACTGCGGCGTACAGAAACGAGTTTGACGACACAGCCGCCGATATTCTCGCGGGAAAAACCGAGTCTGACCTCGTTCCGCACAGGGCTACGCGCGATATTATGGCGATAATGGACGATTGCCGCAGGCAGATGGGCGTGGTCTATCCGGGCGAGGAGAAGCCTGACCTAAACACGCGCATAAAGGCGATCAGTCACGTCGGCTTCAACTGCAGGGATATGAAAAAGGTGCGGGATTTCTATACAAAGATCATGGGCTGCGCCGTTCAGTTTGAGCTTACCTACCGCGATATGGCGGCTGATATCCGCCGGAAGGCGGAGGCGAACGGCGAGCCGGTTCCAGGCTATGCCGCTTTTCTCGAAAAGCAGGGCGAGCGGGTCTGGAACGTCTACCTGAAGTGGGCGGACGTGTGCTTTATCGAGCTTTTTGACCAGATTGGCGCTATAATTCCATCCGTTCCGGGCAACCACAGCCTCAACTACACGCATTTCTCTCTCGAGGTTGAGAATATCCGCGACTTCCGGCAGGCAATAATCGACCGCGGCGGCGCGGAGTACATCGAGGGCGAGATAGCCGAGGGCATCGACGGCACGCTCCAGCTCTGGATCCACGATCCGGAGGGCAACCGCTTCGAGCTTATGGAGTACACAGACAGATCGTATCAGCTCTACGGGAGAGGATAATCTATGAGGGCAGCAAGACTGAGAACTGAATATCTTTACGCGCCGATAGGTCTCGGCGCCGAAAAAGTGCGCCTTATGTGGAACTGCGAGGGCGGCAGAGAGCAGACGGCGTATGAGATAGCCGCAGATAAGTGGCAGAGCGGCAAGATCGATAGTGCGGAGATGTGCGCGCTTTACGGCGGAAAGCTCTCCTCGCGCGAGAGAGTGAATTGGAGGGTGCGGCTCTGGGACGAGCACGGCAAGCCCGGCGAGTGGTCGGAAGCGAGCTTTGAGATGGGACTTCTCGACCCGTCCGACTGGGCGGCAAGGTGGATATCCGGCGCGTACAAGCCCGAAAAGGGGCGCAGGTATCCCGTCGACCTCTTCAGAAAAGAGTTCGCGGCTCACGGGAATATCGTATCCGCGCGTCTCTACGCCACCGCGCGCGGAGTATACGATGTCACCATAAACGGCACGCGCCTCGAGAGCTTTATCCTCGCGCCGGGCATAACTGATTACCGCAGGAGAATACAGTACCAGGTCTATGATGTCACGTCGCTAATAAAAACTGAAAACAGCGTCACTCTGCGCCTTGCAGACGGCTGGTATCGCGGCTCCAGCGCCGCCTACGGCGTAACTAACGTCTACGGCGATACAACGAGCGCGATGGCACAGCTCGAAATAACGACAGACGACGGAAAAACGCAAACCGTCTGCACGGACTCATCGTGGGCGTGGTGCAGTGACGGAGAAATACGCTTTGCCGACCTCAAGGACGGCGAAATCGTTGATTTTCGTATGACGCCGACGTTCTCCGGCAGAGCGCGCGAGGTTGAAGCTCCGAAAAGCGCCGTCGTCGCCTCAGACAATGTCCCGGTCACCGAGCACGAGCATTTCAAGGCGACGAGAAAAGGCAATATTCTCGATTTCGGGCAGAATATCGCGGGCTATGTTGCGCTCAGAGTTCGCGGAGAGCGCGGCACGCGCGTAAAGCTCACGCTGGGAGAGGTCGTTAAAAACGGCAAGGTCGACCTCAGCGGAATACGCGAGGCCCGTCCCGCGGGAGGCTGGAATCAGGTCTCGCTTATCAAAAAGCTCCTCGGTATGCCGGTAAAGGGCGAGGTGGACTTCACTCCGAGGCAGGAGATTGTGATAACCTGCTCCGGCGGCGAGGATATTTACAAGACCTCGTTTTCGATTTTCGGCTTCCGTTACGCTGAGATCGAGGGCGAGGCAAATATCGAGGCGGAGGCGATTGCAGTCTACTCCGATATGGAGGAAACCGGGCGGTTTAATTGCTCAAATGAGCTTGTGAATAAGCTCGTTGAGAACACGCACTGGAGTATGAAATCGAACTTCCTCGACATTCCCACCGACTGCCCGACGCGAGAGCGCCTCGGCTGGACTGGCGACGCGCAGATTTTCTTCGACACCGGCGCGTATCTGATGGACACGGCGGCGTTCTTCAAAAAGTGGCTCAGAGATATGCAGGACGCACAGCTCAAAAACGGGCTCATTCCTGCGGTGCTGCCCTACGAGGGCGTGGATATGATGTACACCGCCACCGGCTCGTCTGTCGGCTGGGCGGACGCAATATACCTCATTCCGTACAGATATTGGAAGCGCTACGGCGACAGAGCCGTCCTCGATGCATACTGGCCGATGATAAAGGCATACGCAGAGTACCTCAAAAAGAACATCGAGAAGGACGGCCACTACGAAAAGGGAGTCCACCTCGGAGAGTGGCTTGAGCCGGAGGAGTTCCGCGACACGGTATACGGCGCTCAGGCAAAGCACCCGGAGGAGTGCACGGCGTATCTCTTTTATTCGATGCGTATTATGGCGGAAATCGCTGACGAGGTCGAGCCGGGCTATGCGATAGAGCTGCGGAAAATTGCGGAGAACGCGAAATCGGTATATCCGACCTACGCCTCTCTTGATACCGACCGGCAGGCAAAGCTCGTCCGTCCGCTCGCTCTCGGACTGCTGGACGGCGAGGAGAAAAAAGCCACCGAGAAGCGGCTCAAATCCGCGGTTGAGAATTACCGCTTCCGCGTCGGAACGGGATTTTTGTCAACGCCCTTTATCCTCGGCGTGCTGACCGAGGCGGGGGAGAGCGAGACCGCATACAAAATGCTCGAGAATACCGAAAAGCCGGGCTGGCTCGGCGAAGTCCTCGACGGCGCAACGACGATCTGGGAGAACTGGGAAGGCAATCTCAGCCAGAATCACTACTCGCCCGGCGCCGTGGTCGGATGGCTGTTCGACACCGTCTGCGGAATCCGTGCGGACGGCGAGCGGCATTTCACTATCTCGCCCGTTCCGGGAGGAACGCTAACGCACGCCGAGGCGAGCTATCTCAGCCCTTACGGAACGGTTAAGAGCGCGTGGGAGAAGAAAAAAGGCGCCGTAATCTTCCGCGTATCAGTTCCGTCGAACTGTACGGCAGATATAAAGCTCGGCGGAAAGATAAAAACCGTCGCCGCAGGAGAATATGAATTCACGACGATATAAAATAATCCCCCTCGACTGACAATCGAGGGGGATAATTATGCGCGCCTTCCGGGACTCGGTGCATCCGCTTTGCGGCATATTGCGATTTTGAATTAGAGTCCCTTCCCTAGAAAGCAAATACGGAGATACCCGATTGGGTATCTCCGTATTTGGCACGCCTGGAGGGACTCGAACCCCCGGTCTCGCGGTTCGTAGCCGCGCACTCTATCCGGCTGAGCTACAGGCGCGTATCAGAAAGCTTAAGTATAATAACACTATACTTTCAAAAATGCAAGCATTATTTTTTATTTTTTATAATTTTTTTCGTTGACACTTTATGCTCTTTGAGTTAAACTAACGATAATGTTCATGCCCTCGTAGCTCAGCAGGATAGAGCGTTCGCCTCCTAAGCGAAAGGCCACGCGTTCGAATCGCGTCGAGGGTGCCAGACAATAGTGCCGGAAATCCATGATTTTCGGCACTTTTTAGCAAGTGCCAGTCCGTATAACGCATCAGGAGAGATAGCATTGAAAAACGAAAAAGGAAAAAGAGCGATAATAGTTTTCATCGTAACGTTTCTCGCAATATTGGCTATGCTCGCGGCAAGCGTTATAAATACCAGAGCCTACAACAGCGTCCGCCATGTGGATGAGATAGCCGGCGCGGAGCTCTTCTCGCCGGAGAAGACAAAGGAGCACGGCGTTTCCATCGTCGCCGTTCCGAGAGGAAGCACATGGACTAAGGCTTTTGACTTCGACAACGAGGGCATTACCGAGCATAACTTTCAGGCGTACACCTATGACTTCACCATTGAGAACAAAACTCCCGATGAGGTGAAGGATTTTACGTTTGTGCTTACCTTCAGCCGCGAGGTATACCTCATGAGCGCGTGGAACGGCGCGCTTGAGATTCATCAGAAGAACGGCTCTGACGAGGTCGTCGACACGGTTCCCGACCTCAGAGAGTACAATCCCGAGGCGCACATTCTGAGATACGTCACCTTTGACGGCGAGTCGCTGATCGCGATGAACGAGGGCGACTACCTCGTCTACAAGCCGAGCTCTTCGCTCAACGCGCTCGAGGTGCCGATAGAGCCTGAGGAGGCGACAACGCCGGGAATAATCCTCTACGTTGCCATCGGAGAGAGCATCAAGGATTCGACTCTCACTCTCGAGTACACCTTCAACAGACTCATCACAAGCGATCCGCTCTTCTGGATCTCGATCGGACTGCTCGCGGTCTGGTTTATGACGCTCGTTATCCTGCTCATCATCAACGCCTCGATCGCAAAGTATCAGGAGCGCCACGAGAGAGACAACGAGATTATCAACGAGTCGATCGAGACCTTTACCGGCTTCATCGACGCGAAGGATCCGTACACAAACGGTCACTCAAAGCGCGTTGCCATCTACACAAAGCGCATAGCCAGGGAATTCGGCTACGAGGGCGAGGAGCTTGACAGAGTCTATTACATCGCGCTTCTGCATGACTGCGGAAAGATCGGCGTGCCGGATAATATCCTCACAAAGCCCGGAAAGCTCACGGACGAGGAGTATGAGATCCTCAAATCCCACTCCGCGCGCGGCGCTGAGATCCTCTCGAGCTTCAAATCGCTCAAGGACGTTGAGGCCGGCGCACACTACCACCATGAGCGCTACGACGGCAGGGGATATCCCGAAGGTCTCAAGGGTGAGGAGATACCCTTTATCGCCCGTATGATCTGCGTCGCGGATTCCTTTGACGCGATGAATTCCAACCGCGTTTACCGCAAAAAGCTCCCGCGCGAAAAGATTATCAGCGAGATCGAGGAAAACAAGGGCAAGCAGTTCGATCCCGAGGTCGCGGAGGTTATGCTCCGCCTTATTCGCGAGGGTCAGATACCCGCAGGTACATAAATAAAAAGGCGCCGTCCGGCGCCTTTTTATATCTCCAAAAGCTCTGTTCCGGGGTAATAGGTCGAGAGAATCTCGCGGTAGTCCGCTCCGGCGGACGCCATTACGTTTGCCCCGTACTGGCTCATGCCGACCCCGTGACCGTAGCCGACTGAGGTGAGCGTGATCCCTTCCTCGCTGAATTCAAAGCTGAGGTCAGCCGAGCGCATACCGAAAATCTCTCGCACCTCGCGTCCCGTGACCCTCTCGCCTCCGATCTCCACGGAAGCGAGCCTGCCGGAGGGCAGGTACTCAGCGCCCTTTATCCAATCGGCCTCTGCACCGGAGAAGTCAGCGGATGGGTGCTGCTTTTTGAAAACCTCCTGAAATTCATCGCGCGAGAGCGTGACGCTCGTAACAAAATTCGGCACGGTGTCGGCGCTCTCCGGAGTTTCCACGCTCACAAGATACGGTACCGCTCTTGTCCATACGTTCTCGCTCGCCTCTGTGCGGCCGGGAGAGGAGGAGTGAAATACCGCGAGCGCCATTTCATTTTCATAGCTGAGATAGACCCCGCGCGTGTCGTTCACGGCGGCTGTGATTTTTGCGTAGTATCTGTCAAAATCCTCGCCCCATCGCTCTCTGAGCGCGCTCTCACTCATCCACGCGGCGCAGCAGGCGATGTCGGAGCAGACTGTTTCGGGGTGATTTACCGAGGGCTCGACGTACTTTTTGCGCATCGCATACGTTCTGAGCGCCACAGCCTGAGCCTTCAGCGCCTCAAGCTCGAAGGAAGCGGGCATCTCCGCCGCGACCGCTCCGACGAGATATTCTTCGAGCGTCATGGACTGCGATTTTTCACCGTCGAGCAGGGTGACGAGCGGACTCGGAGAGTACCAGAGCGCTCCGGTTTCGGGCTCGCGAAGGGCAAAAGAGGCAGGAAAAAGCAGCGTAATTGCCGAAACAATCAGCGAAATGACGATTATTTTCTTCAAAATGCAATCCTTTCTTGACTAATGGCACAAAAAATAGTAATATGATATAGTCCAATCTATGCTTACGGAAAAGAAGTGCTTTTCCATACAGCAATCTATGCAGATTCGGAAGTGTTTTATGCAGAAAAAAATCATTCGCGTGATCGCGCCGATCACCCTCGGAATACTCACCGGCGCAATACATATGTTCGAGATGCAGGCGGTTTTTGCGGACGGCGTTTTGCAGAACTCAACGCCTCTCACCGCTGTGACGATATCGCTTGCCGTGCTGTCGATAGCGCTCTTTGCGCTTTTTGCCCTGCGCGAAAAGGGCGGAATCGAGACGGGGGTCGACTATTCGCATAAGTACCCGTCGCAGACCGGCTTTTTCATAATCGACCTCGCAATCGGGCTGTCGTTTGTCTCTGCCGGAGCATGGATTTTCCTCTTCAGCGACAAGGAGCTGACTGATTTCATCACCGTTGCGCTCTGCGCGCTTACGGGACTTGCAATCGCAATCATGTGCTACTCCGCCAGGAGAGGCAAGGACGTGCTTATCACCATGTCCGCCTCGCTGATTCCAGGCGTTCTGTTTGCATTCCTTATGGCGCTGACATATCACGATTACGCCGGCAGTCCCAGCGTTCTCAGATACTGCTGGGCGGTTTCGGCATTCGGACTCGCCGCGCTCAGCTTTATGGCGTTTGCGGGCTATGCCTTTGACCGCGGCTCGCGCCGTCAGACGACTTTTTTTCCGATGAGCGCCGCTTTTGCCCTCACCGTGCTCCTCTTTGAGGGGGGAGAAGCGTGGAGAATGGCAATCACCTGCGCCGCACTTTTATTTTTTGAGCTCAGCCTTTGGAAAGAGACTGAAAAAACTGTTTAATAAGTAGACAAAACCGTTTTTATATGGTAAACTGATAAAAGCGGAATCATAAAAATTTATCATAAGGAAGTAGAATCTTATGACAAATCTTAACAATCTTTACATGACAAAGGACGACGCTTACCTTTTCCACGAGGGAACATGGGCAGGGCTGTATGAGAAGCTCGGCGCGCATCCTGCCTCCGTTAACGGTCAGGATGGCTATTCCTTCGGCGTATGGGCTCCGAAGGTGAAAGCAGTTTCCGTCGTAGGAGATTTCAACAACTGGGACGAGAAGGCTCATCCCATGACGAGCGTTGACGGCGAGATCTGGGAGCTCTTTATCCCCGGCGCGAAGGAGTATGACAACTACAAGTTTGCCGTTACCGATAAGACCGGCGAGACGAAGCTCAAGTGCGACCCCATCGCATTCCACGCCGCGACCCCGCCCGAGACTGCCTCGAAGCTCTACGATATCGACGGCTATGAGTGGCACGATAAGGCGTGGATGGACAAGCGCGCAAAGGGCAATCACATGGAGAGACCTCTCAACATCTACGAGGTCAACTTCGGCTCCTGGAAGCGCTATGACGACGGTAATTTCTATTCCTACCGCGACCTTGCCGATTCTCTTGTGCCCTACGCTGTCGATATGGGCTACACCCACATCGAGATCATGCCACTTATGGAGCACCCGTTTGACGGAAGCTGGGGATATCAGATAACCGGCTACTATGCTCCCACGAGCCGCTACGGCACGCCGAAGGATCTTATGTACTTCGTGGATATGGCGCACAAGGCCGGCCTCGGAGTCATACTCGACTGGGTACCGGGCCACTTCTGCCCCGACGCTCACGGACTTGTCGCCTTCAACGGCGAGAAGCTCTATGAGAAGGAGCAGCACCCCCAGTGGGGCACCTATAAATTCGACTTCAGAAGGGGAGAGGTTCGCTCCTTCATGAAGTCCAACGCATTCTACTGGATCGAGCGCTACCACGCCGACGGCATCCGCGTCGACGGCGTTACGAGTATGCTATATCTGAACTTCGGCGTCGACGACGACCGCCTCAAGAAGTTCAATGAAAAGGGCACCGAGGAGGATCTTGACAACGTCAAGTTCATTCAGGTCCTCAATAAGGAGATCGGCGCTCACCACCCCGACGTTATGATGATCGCCGAGGAGTCCACGGCGTGGCCTCTCGTGACATATCCGCCTGAGGACGGCGGTCTCGGCTTCAACTATAAGTGGGATATGGGGTGGATGCACGATACTCTCCACTATATGCAGGCCGACTTCCCGTACCGCCCCGGCGCGCACCATCTTCTGACCTTCTCGATGATGTATACCTTCAACGAGAACTTCATCCTCGCCCTCAGCCACGACGAGGTCGTTCACGGCAAGTGCAGCCTTATCGGGAGAATGCCGGGCGACTACTGGCGCCAGTTTGCCGGTATGAGAGCGCTCGCGTTCTATCAGATCGCCCACCCCGGCGCAAAGCTGAACTTCATGGGCGCTGAGATCGCGGAATTTATCGAGTGGCGCTACTATGAGGGTCTTGAGTGGTTCCTCCCGCGAGAGCACGAGGCGCACAGAAAGCACCAGGCTTATATAAAGGCGCTCAACAACCTCTACAAGACCGAGAAGGCGCTCTATGAGCAGGGATACAGCTGGGACGGCTTCGAGTGGCTCGACGCCGACAACTCCAAGCAGTCCATGATAAGCTTCATCCGCCGCGGCAAGCAGACTAAGGATGAGATCGTAGTCCTTATAAACTTCTGCCCGGAGACATATCAGGGCTTCCGCCTCGGAGTTCCGAGACCCGGCACATATAAGGAAATCTTCAACTCTAACGCCCCTGAGTTCGGCGGCAGCGGAACGGATATGAACCCGATTCCCCTCAAGAGTGAGAAGATACCCTTCCACGGACAGAAGCAGTCCATCGCAATTTCAGTGCCTCCCATCGGCGGCGTTATGTTCAAGAGAACAAGCCCCGTAAAAAAGGAGAAATAACAGGAAAATAAGGGGTCAAGCCCTTTTTATAAACAAACAGTTAGGAGAAACCCAATGTTCAAAGACAAGCAGGAATTTATTTCACAGTACAAGGAGCTGTGCAGAACCGCCCTCGGCAGAGATTTTGAGGACTGCGATAAGAATGAGCGCGCTCAGATGCTTATCCGCTTCATCGCCGCCAAGGCGAGAGTTCAGCGCTCCGAGAGCATGAAGGAAGTCACTGAGAAGCACAAGAAGCAGGTTTACTACTTCTCAATGGAGTTCCTCATCGGCAAATTGCTTGAGAACTATCTTATGAATTTCGGCGTCATTGACACCGTTCGCGAGGGTCTTGGCGACCTCGGCGAGAACCTCGACGACCTTCTGAAGTACGAGCCGGATCCCGGCCTCGGAAACGGCGGCCTCGGCAGACTTGCCGCTTGCTTCATCGACTCCCTCGCATCCCTCGGCTATGCCGGTCACGGCAACGGCATCCGCTATCGCTATGGTCTTTTCCATCAGGAGATCAAGGATGGCCGTCAGGTAGAGCTTCCGGATAACTGGCTTGAGGATGGCTACGCGTGGGAGCAGAAAAAGCCCGAAAATTCCGTAGTCGTTCGCTTCGGCGGCTCTGTGGAGTGCCGTATGGAGAACGGTGAATATAAGTATAGATGGGTCGGCGGAGAGCCTATTCTTGCCGTTCCGTATGACGTCCCCGTAGTCGGTTACGGCGGAAAGACCGTCAACACACTTCGCCTCTGGCAGGCGGAGCCCTATAAGCAGGATTTCGATATGGACGCCTACAACCGCGGCGACTACTCCGGAGCCTTCAAGTTCCGCTCTGATGTTCACGCGATCACCGCCGTCCTCTATCCCTCCGACAACGCGGATCCGGGCAAAAAGCTCCGCTTAAAGCAGGAGTATATGTTCGTCTGCGCCGGAATCAATAACATTCTCCGCTCCTATGAAAAGGAGTACGGCCCTGACTGGAAGCACCTCGCAGACCACGTCGCCATCCAGACCAACGATACGCATCCCTCGCTCTGCGGAGCTGAGCTCATGCGCGTGTTCATGGATGAGAAGAATCTCTCCTGGGCTGAGGCATGGGAGATCGTCACCCACACCGTAAGCTACACTAACCACACGATCCTCCCCGAGGCGCTCGAGAAGTGGCCTATCGATATGTTCCGCGCCCTTCTCCCGCGTATCTACGATATCGTCGAGGAGATCGACCGCCGCTATCGCGAGTCCTTCCCGCGTGACAAGGAGAACTGGCAGGAGCTTCTCCGCGCCACAGCTATCCTCTGGGACGGTCAGGTCCGCACCGCAAATCTCTCCGTCATCTGCGGCCACGCCGTAAACGGCGTTGCGGCGCTCCACACCGAGATACTCAAGGCGAATGTTCTCAAGGAGTTCTATCAGCTCACTCCCGAAAAGTTCAACAACAAGACTAACGGCATCACCCACCGCCGCTTCCTTGCTCAGGCGAACCCGAGCCTTGCAAAGCTCATCACCGACTCCATCGGCGATAAGTGGTACACCGACTGCGACGAGCTTGAGAAGCTTCTCCAGTTCAAGGGCGACAGAGGATTTATGCTCGAGATGGAGAAGTCCAAGAAGGAGAACAAGGTTCGCCTCGCAAACTACATTTACGAGACTACCGGCGTCGCCGTCGATACAAACAGCATCTTCGACGTTCAGGTAAAGCGTTTCCACGCCTATAAGCGTCAGCTTCTGAACGTTCTCAAGATAATGGACCTCTATAACCGCCTCCTCACCGATCCGAGCTTCGATATGCACCCGACCACCTTTGTCTTCGCCGGCAAGGCGGCTCAGGGCTATGAGTTTGCGAAGGACGTTATCCGCCTTGTCAACTCCGTTGCGGATGTTGTCAACAACGATAAGCGCGTAAGGGGCAGAATAAAGGTCGCGTTCGTTCCGAACTTCTCCGTTTCCAATGCTCAGTACATCTATCCGGCCTCCGACATCTCCGAGCAGATCTCCACCGCCGGCATGGAGGCGAGCGGCACCGGCAACATGAAGTTCATGATGAACGGCGCAATCACCCTCGGCACTCTCGACGGCGCAAACGTCGAGATTGCAAACGTTGTAGGCGATGAGAACATCGAGATCTTCGGCCTCAGAACCGAGGAGGTCGACCGCATGAAGCGCGAGCACAGCTACTTTGCGTGGGATCTCTACAATGCTGACGGCCGCATAAAGCGCGTTGTAGATCAGCTTGTTGACGGCACCTATTCCGGACTCTCCGGCGGCTTCAACGGCATCTACGATGAGCTTCTCCGCGCCAATGACTTCTTCTTCGTTCTTCCCGACTTCCACTCCTATGTCGACGGCTGGCAGAAGCTTGAAGGACTCTACGCCACCGACAAGAAGCGCTGGAACGAGATAAGCCTCACTAACATCGCAAAATCCGGCTTCTTCTCCTCTGACCGTACCATCAGGCAGTACGCCGAGGAGATCTGGGGTCTGTAAGGCTCCGAAAAACCCGCCCGCGGGGCGAACTGAAATCGTGTTCAAAATATTAACATAACCCAACTATTCTGAAAGAAGGTGCGCGAAAATGGCAAAGAAAAAAGAGTTCATCGCGATGCTCCTTGCCGGTGGTCAGGGATCGCGTCTCGGTGCGCTGACAAAGAGCGTCGCAAAGCCCGCCGTTTCATTCGGCGGCAAGTACAGAATCATCGACTTCCCCCTTTCAAACTGCGCCAATTCCCATATCGACACGGTGGGCGTGCTCACACAGTATCGTCCCCTGCGTCTTAACGCGTATCTCGGCACGGGTCACGCGTGGGATATGAACGGCCGCGACGGCGGCGTATTCATCCTCCCGCCCTACGCGACCGAGTCCGGCGCCGAGTGGTACAAGGGTACCGCCGACGCTATCTACCAGAACCTCGACTTTATCGATCTCTACGATCCTGAGTATGTCATCATCCTCTCCGCGGATCAGATCTACCGCATGGACTATCAGGATATGCTCGCAACTCACAAGAAGCACAACGCAGACCTCTCCGTCGCCGTCATGCAGGTACCCTGGGAGGACGCTTCCCGCTTCGGTATCATGACCGCAAAGGAGACCGGCGAGATCGTAAAGTTCACCGAGAAGCCGAAGAACCCCGATTCCAACCTTGCCTCCATGGGTATCTACATCTTCACAAAGAGCGTTCTCAAGAAGGCTCTTATGGAGGACGCCGTCGATCCCAACTCCGAGCACGACTTCGGCAACAACATCATTCCAAAGCTCCTCGCTGAGGGCAAGCACCTCTTTACCTATGAGTTTGCCGGCTACTGGAAGGACGTCGGAACCTTCGGAAGCTACCATCAGACCAGCATGGAGCTTCTCGACGAGAATCCCGAGTTCGACCTCTACGATCAGGAGAACCCGATCCTCTCCAACACCAACTCTCAGCCGCCTCAGTACATCGGCGCCAACGGCTGCATCAGACAGTCCATCGCCGCTAACGGCACCCGCATCTTCGGCACCGTCGAGCATTCCGTTCTCGGAGCTGACGCCTTTGTCGGCGAGGGCGCTTTTGTCAAGGATTCCGTCATTCTGCCCGGCGCCCGCGTTGAGGCAGGCGCAAAGGTCGTCCGCGCCATCCTCGGCGACGGTGCGATCGTAAAGGAGAACAGCGTTTTCGGCTCCGAGGATGAGTCCGTAGCTATCGCAGTTCTCGGAAATGAAGCCGTTTACGGCGTGGGAGGTAACGAGTAATGGATAGAGCAATCGGTATAATCACTACTAACTACGAAACTCCCGATCTCAAGGAGCTCATAAACGGCCGTACCGCCGCTTCCGTCCCCTATGGCGGACGCTATCGCATGATCGACTTCTCCCTCTCCAACATGGAGAACGCAGACATCACAACAGTCGGTATCATCACCCCGTACAAGTACCGCAGTCTTATCGACCACTTCGGCGCAGGCAGCGAGTGGAACCTCGATCGCAAGATCGGCGGACTTTTCGTCCTGCCCGGCTCCGTCTTCGGTATCTCCACCAAGGGCAGCCGCTTCCTTCTCCGCGACTTCCGCCGCAACATGGTCTTCCTCAGCCGCGCCAGCGCGAAGTACGTCGTAGTCACCACTGCGAATATCGTCGCCAACCTCGATTACAACAAGATGATCGACCAGCATGAGAAGTCCGGCGCAGATATCACCCTCGCCTACGTTGATGGCGTCCGCGATGATAACGACATCTCCACCATCGTCACCGACGAAAGCGGCAAGGTCAAGGACATCCTCCGCGGCGTAAAGAAGGGCGACAAGGCGTTTGTCGACTCCTTCGTCATCAGCTACGAGCTCCTTCTCAAGGTCCTCGACTGGTACGCTGCCATCGACTACCTCGATCTCTTCGAGGCTCTCGCCGCCGACTTCGATAAGATGGACATCCGTCTCTTCAAGGTCGAGGGCTACCTCAGAAGCATCTATTCCGCCGGAAACTACTTCCGCAACTCTATGGATCTTCTCAGACCCGAGGTTTCCGAGGAGCTTTTCCGCCGCGATCGTCCCATCGCGACAAAGATCACCGACGCGCCTCCCACCAAGTACGGCGCCGAGTGCGTTGTAAAGAACAGCCTTATCCCCGCCGGCTGCATCATCGAGGGCACCGTTGAAAACTCCATCCTCTTCCGCGGCGTAACCGTCGGCAAGGGCGCAGTTGTCCGCAACGCCATCGTAATGCAGTCCTGCAAGATCGGCGACGGCGCTGTCGTTGAGAATGCTATCATCGACCGCTCCAACAAGATCGAGGCCGGCTCTGTTCTCAAGGGAACACCCGAGAATATCCTCATCAAGGAAAAGAACGAGCTCGGCAACTGAATCACCGCATTTCATAGGGAGGGGATAATCCCCTCCCTTATGAGAATATTCCCTTCTTTCAAGAGGTGAAAGTACAATGAAAAGAAGAATGAACGTTCTTTTTGCCGCCTTTGAGGCTGTCCCGTTTATGAAGACCGGAGGCCTCGGCGACGTCGCAGGCTCTCTGCCTGAGGCGCTGAACGGCGCAGGCTGCGATGCAAGAGTGATAATGCCCAAATTCTCCGGCATTCCACAGGAGTATCAGGACGAGATGGTGCATCTCTGCGATTTCTACGTCCCCCTTGCGTGGCGCAACCTCTACTGCGGCATCGAGACACTTACAAGGCGCGGCGTGACCTATTACTTTGTCGATAACGAGTATTACTTCAACCGCGGCTCCGCCTACGGCTACTTTGATGATGGCGAGCGCATCGCCTTTTTCTCAAAGGCAGTCGTTGAGGCGATACAGTATCTGCCGGACTTCCCGGTGGATATTCTCCATGCCAATGACTGGCACACAGCGCTCAGCCCCGTATTCCTCCGCGAGTTCTACCGCGGCATTGAGGCCTATGACCGCATCAAGACTGTTTTCACAGTCCACAACCTTAAATTCCAGGGTCAGATGTCCGATTACGTCCTCTCCGACGTGCTCGGGCTTGCCGGGATCCCGGCTGCCGCTGATCAGCTCAGAATGGATAAGGACAGCATTGACTTCATGAAGGGCGCGCTCTGCTATTCCGATGTTCTGACGACGGTTTCGCCAACCTATACTGAGGAGGTTCAGCGCCCGTTCTTCGGCGAGCATCTCGACGGCATTTTCCGCCGCCGCTCCAACGTGCTCTACGGCGTTATGAACGGAATCGACTATGTCGAGTGGGATCCGTCCACTGATCCGTTCCTCACAAACCACTTCTCTAAGGCTGATCTTAAGGGCAAGGCGGAACAGAAGAAGGCGCTTCAGGAGGAGCTCGGCCTTGACGTTGACGAGAATATCCCGCTTGTCGTCATGATCGGCCGCCTCACTGAGCAGAAGGGTCTTGACCTTGTTGCCCGCGTGATCGAGGAGATGCTCTATAAGCCCGTGCAGCTCGCAGTGCTCGGCACCGGCGACGCGAAGTACGAGGATATGCTGCGCTACTATGCGTGGAAGTTCCCCGGTCGAATGAGCGCCTGCGTCACCTTCGACAACTCTCTCAGCCACCGTATGTATGCCGGCGCGGATATGCTGCTCATGCCCTCGCTCTTCGAGCCCTGCGGTTTGAGCCAGATGATCGCCATGCGCTACGGCACTCTGCCCGTTGTGCGCGAGACCGGCGGCCTGAAGGATTCTGTCATGCCGTACAACCAGTACACCGGCGAGGGTACCGGCTTCTCGTTTGCAAACTACAACGCTCACGAGATGCTTTACACCGTTCAGCACGCCGCTGATCTCTTCCAGAACGACAAGGAAACCTGGAAAAAGCTTCAGGAGCAGGCGATGTCGGCGGATTTCAGCTGGTCGAAGGCCGCGAAGGAGTATGTAAATATTTACGTCGGACTTCAGCCCGATGTAGAACCCGGCGACCCCGAGCCCGTAAAGACCGAGGAGAAGCCGGAGAAGGCTCCTGCAAAGAAGCCGGCAGCCGAAAAGAAGCCTGCCGCGCCGAAAAAGTCCGCAGCTGAGAAGAAACCTGCGGCAAAAAAGCCCGCGACAAAGAAAAAGTCCGAGCCTAAAGAGGAAAAATGATAAAAATTGAGCTGTGAGTTTTGAACTCACAGCTCTTTTTTATTCGCTTATGGCTTGTTGCGCAGCTTTGAGTATCGCCTCCGGGTCGGCGCCGTCGATGTCAAGTCCGAGCGCCTTAATGAGGTTTACCTCGGGTATCCCGTAGTAGCCCTGAGCGAGTGCCTTGACATAACCGAAGCCGAACTCCTCGGGGAAGTAGTAGCCTCCTGCGGTGGTGATGTAGGTGAGCTTTTTTGCACGGCACAGCCCTTGGGGGATACCCTCGGGAGTGTAGACAAAGGTCACGCCGAGAACATTTATCTGCTCGAAATACTGCTTCAGCGAGGCGGGAAAGGAAAGATCCCAGAACGGCGCGGCGATAACGATTTCGTTGGCTGAGGCAAACTGTCTCGCAAGAATGAAAGCCGGATCGTCAAAATTGCGCGCGGCGATGAGAGCGTCACGCTTGGCTAAAAACTCAGCGTCCGCAACGGTAAATGATATTTTATCGAGCCGGACTTCCTCGATTGTGTCAGTCAAAGTTGACAGATATGTGTCTGCGAGCCGCTTCGTGCGCGACTCGGCGCGCGTGCAGGCGTTAATAAAAAGAGTCATATTCGCACCTCCGTTTTGAAGAGTATAGCACATTTTTGCGGAAAAGAGAAGGAGAGATTCGCGTGCATCCGGCTTTGCCCAGTCTTCGGACTGGTCAGCAAATATGGAGATATTAAAAAAACCGTCACTTCGCACAAAAGTGCATAAATAAGGGAAAATTAAGGGAAATCAAAAAAGAAAACCCTTGAAACCTAATGATTTCAAGGGTTTATGGCGGAGAAGGAGAGATTCGAACTCTCGAACGGCTTTTGACCGTTACACGATTTCCAATCGTGCGCGCTCGACCAACTACGCGACTTCTCCATTCGTTGGTTGAACTGAAGCTTATTCAGAAAGCTTAATTATTATAATAAAAGATACTTGAGTTGTCAAGACTTTTTTAGTATACTGGAGAAAAAACTTGGGAGGACATTGATGAACATAGAAGAACGCGCGGAGAGAGCGGCCGAGTGGAAGCGAACGGGCAAATACAACTGCTGCCAGGCTGTGGTAATGGCGCTCATTGACGAAACTGATCTTACTGAGGAGCAGGCAAAGGCGGTCGCCTCCGGCTTCTGCGTAGGCATGGGAACGATGGAAAACACCTGCGGAGCGCTCATCGGCGCGGGTATGATCGCCGGATTGAAGGTCGGCGGGCAGGGGACTGTGCGATACACGCGCGCGCTGACAGAGCGGTTCCGCGCAAAATGCGGAGCGCTTCTGTGCAAGGAGCTGAAGGGCGTAGAAACCGGGAAGATCATCTGCCCGTGTGATGAGTGTGTGCGCAGCGCCGTTCTCGCCTACGGTGAGGTAATGGGATAACATAGGGCGCGGGTTATTCCCGCGCCCTCAATGCGTCGACAAAGTCTCCGCATCGAACATATTTTGCGCTCTCTGAGCGCAAAATATGACGCCTGCGGGCCTGTTTGCGACGTGAAGGGGCCTCTTGGCCGGCCCCTTCACAGATCCCCGCCTTCTTTATCCAACGCTTTTTCCATTTTGTCTACAGTCTGA
>JAFVCD010000002.1 GCA_017479425.1 Oscillospiraceae bacterium | reverse complement strand
GCACCTGCCGCTTCGGTAACGAATGCTTATCTGGCCTCGTCCAGGTTCTGCGCCTGTTTCCAACCCATCTTTGCACGCAGTTCCTTGCCGGTCTTCTCAGCCAGGGTATTGGCGTGCTGTTCGCGCATTGCCAGGAATGCGGTACGGCCGGCCTTGTTCTCCAGGATCCACTGTTTCGCGAACTCGCCGTTCTGGATATTCTTTAACAGCTCCTCCATGGCCTTCTTGGACTCTTCGCCGATGACCTTCGGTCCTGCGGTGTAATCGCCGTATTCCGCGGTATCGGAGATGGAGTAGCGCATTCCCGCCAGGCCCGCGTTGAATATCAGGTCGACGATCAGCTTCATCTCGTGGATGCATTCGAAGTACGCGTTCTCCGGTTTGTATCCGGCTTCGACCAGCGTGTTGAAGCCCGCTTCCATCAGGGCGCAGACGCCGCCGCAGAGAACTGCCTGCTCGCCGAAGAGGTCGGTCTCCGTCTCGGTGCGGAAGGTAGTCTCGAGAACGCCGGCTCTTGCGCCGCCGATGCCGAGAGCGTAGGCAAGTCCGATATCGAGCGCGTCGCCGGTGGCGTCCTGCTCAACAGCGATGAGGCAGGGAACGCCCTTGCCGGCCTGATACTCGCTTCTGACAGTGTGACCGGGGCCCTTCGGGGCGATCATGATGACATTTACATCCTTCGGGGGCTTGATGCAGCCGAAGTGGATGTTGAAGCCGTGAGCGAAGGCGAGAGTCTTGCCTGCGGTGAGGCCGGGTGCGATGGACTCCTTGTAGAGCTTCGCCTGCTTCTCGTCGTTAATAAGAATCATAATAACGTCAGCGGCGGCTGCGGCGTCCTTCGCGGTCATGACCTTAAGACCGGCGGCCTCAGCCTTTGCCCAACTCTTGGAGCCCTCGTAAAGTCCGACGATAACGTCAACGCCGCTCTCCTTGAGGTTGAGAGCGTGTGCGTGACCCTGACTGCCGTAGCCGATGATGGCGACGGTCTTGCCATTGAGTCTTGAAAGATCGCAGTCCTGCTGATAGTAAATCTTAGCCATTTTATTTACTCCTTTGTATATAGAATCGTGATTATTGCTCAATGTTAGTCAGCGAGCCCTCTTTGCCCTTGTGCATGGCAACAAGGCCGGTTCGACAAAGCTCGATTATTCCGAGAGGACGCACCATCTCAACGAAGGCGTCAATCTTATTGGGCGAGCCGGTGCATTCAATGGAGAGAACCTCGGTGGAATAATTGAGTATCCTCGCCTTGAAAATATCGAGAGAGGACAAAAGGCGCTGGTGATTGTCGGGGTCGTTTTTGACCTTGACGAGAATAAGCTCACGGCGAACCGCCTCGGCGTCCTCGAGCACCTCGACCTTTTTAACATTGTAGAGCTTGCCGAGCTGGGCGACCATCTGCTGCTTTGCGTACTCATCGCCGGTCATCGTGACTGTGATGCGGGAGTAGTCGGGAGATTCGGTAACTCCGACGGAGAGAGAGTCGATATTGAAGCCGCGGCGGGTGAACATACTCGTTACGCGCATTAGTACGCCGTATTTATTTTCAACGAGAATGGAGATAATAAAGCGCTTTTCCACCTCTCAGACCTCCTTTTCAACGATTATATCCTCGACGGCGCCGCCGGGAGGAAGCATCGGGAGAACGAACTCGTCCTTGTCGATGAGGCAGTCGATAACAGTCACGCCTTCAGATGAATATGCCTCCCTGAGTGCGGAGGAGAATTCATCACACGTCGCAGTTCTGACGCCCTTTGCGCCGAAGGCCTCCGCGAGCTTGACATAGTCGGGAGTGCCGGCAAGCGTTGTGTTTGAATAGTGCTTTTTATAGAAGAGAGTCTGCCACTGGCGCACCATACCGAGAACTCCGTTATCCATAATAACGATGGTGAGGGGTACGTTCTCTCTGACTGCGGTAGAAAGCTCGTTGAGATTCATGCCGAACGAGCCGTCGCCGGTGACAAGAATCGTCGGGTGCTTTGTTCCGACGGCGGCGCCGATAGCGGCTCCGAGACCGAAGCCCATTGTGCCGAGACCGCCGCTGGAGGCGAAGGTGCGCTCCTTCGAGAATTTGAGATATTGCGCCGCCCACATCTGATGCTGACCGACGTCGGTGGCAATAACCGTATCAGCGTCCTTGACGGCGTTTATCTCGTTCATAACGAAATACGGGTTGAGGGAGTCCGCCTTCGGGGAGTATTTACGCTCCCTTGCACGAAGCTCGTCAACTCTCTCGATCCACGCCTTGTTGTCGTGCTGCTCGAGAGAGGCGAGAATGCCGGAGATGCTCTCGGTTATATTGCCGCAGATGCCGATGTCGGTGGGAATGTTCTTTCCGATCTCACTCTGATCGGCATCAATGTGGATTATTGAGGAATTTGCGGCGAACTTCGCCTTATTGCCGGTGGCGCGGTCGGAAAAGCGAGTGCCGATGGCGATTATAACGTCCGCCTCGCTGCAGGCGGCGGAGGAGGCGTAGTGTCCGTGCATACCCTGCATACCGAGAAAACGCGGGTGGTCGGAGTCAATAGCCGATATACCCATAAAGGAGCAGCCTATGACGCCGTCAACTCTGTCGGCAAGCTCCAGGACGAGGTCTCGCGCGTGCGAGCCGATAACGCCGCCGCCGACGTGGATATAGGGGCGGGATTTCTGATTGAGGAGCTTCGCCGCGCTCTCCACAAGCTGCTTATCCGGAGATTTGATGGGGAAGAGCGGCTCTATAGGCTTCGGCATATACTCGCAAAGAGCTATCTGAATATCCTTTGGAATGTCTATGAGCACCGGGCCTGGTCTGCCGGAGCGCGCGATACGGAATGCCTCGCGGATCTTATCTGCGAGCTTTTCGACCTTGTGGATGAAGAAGTTGTGCTTCGTTATCGGAAGCGTAATGCCGGTGATGTCGATCTCCTGAAAGCTGTCGCGCCCGATGAGCGACTGCGCCACGTTGCCAGTGATTGCGACGAGGGGAACGGAGTCCATCATAGCCGTAGCTATTCCGGTGACGAGATTCGTTGCACCGGGGCCGGAGGTGGCGAGCACAACGCCGACCTTGCCGGTTGCGCGGAAATATCCGTCAGCCGCGTGCGCCGCGCCCTGCTCGTGGGCGGTTATGTGATGCTTTATTCTGTCCTGACGGGCATATATCGCGTCGTAAATATCGAGCACCGCACCGCCGGGATAGCCGAAAATATCGGTAACGCCAAGCTCAATGAGAGTCTCGATAACTATCTCTGCGCCTTTGAGGTTCATAAGGATTCCTCCTTTTTGGGAAATATACTTTAATATAATAATAATTTTCTGCCCATTAGTCAAGGCTTATTTTAACTATTTAAATCGGAAAATTATCATTCGTCTTGACATTCCACACAAATACAATTAAAATACTCCTTGCGCTGCATCCCGCCTGACGGGAGCAACAGCAGGAGGTAATTTAATATGAAAGAAAGAAAAATCAGCACCAAAGAAGTCGCTGCGATGGGTCTGTTGACTGCAATCGTTGTCGTTTTGCAGCTTCTCGGACAGTTTATCCGCTTCGGCCCCTTCTCAATCTCACTCGTACTTGTGCCTATTGTAGTCGGCGCGTCGCTCTACGGCCCGTGGGCTGGAGCGTGGCTCGGATTTGTATTCGGCGTTGTCGTCTGCCTTCAGCCGGATACGAGCTTTTTTATGAACTACAATGCGTTCGGAACAATCTTAACCTGCCTTTTGAAGGGCGCGGCCGCCGGATTCTGCTCGGGCCTTGTGTTCAAGGCGCTTGAAAAGGTCAATACCTATGCCGCCGTTGCAGTGAGCGCGATAGTTTGCCCGGTTGTGAACTCCGGCCTCTTCTTCCTTTTCTGCCTTGTGTTCTTCATTCCGCAGATTGCAACTATCTCCGGCGATATGGATCCGGTATTGTTCACCATTGTCGGCATGATCGGGCTGAATTTCATCGCTGAAATGGTAGTTAACGTAGTTCTCTCCCCCGTGATCGTAAGACTTACAAAGCTTGGGAAGGGTAGGGTTCGCTGATGCTTCTTTGCATTGATATCGGCAACACTCATATTGTGCTCGGAGTTATGGAGGGCGAAAAAATCCTCCGCACGAGCAGGATTGCAACAGACAGAAAAAAGACAGAGGATGAGTATGCTCTTCTTCTGAAGGGCATACTCGACCTTCATGATATGGATTCCGGCGCGTTTGAGGGCGCGATAGTGTCCTCCGTAGTGCCGGATATCACTGCGTATCTTGCTGACGCCGCCGAAACAGTGACCGGTAAAAAGGCGCTTATCGTCGGAAAGGGCGTCAAGACCGGGGTAAATATCCTCATCGACAATCCCGCCGAGGCGGGAAGCGACCTTGTTGTCGCCGCTGCAGGCGCGCTCTCAAAGTACGCGCCGCCTATGATCCTTGTAGACCTCGGAACTGCGACGACGATTTTTGCCATCGACAGAAACGGCTCATTCCGCGGCGGCGCTATAACAGCAGGCGTTAAGCTCGGACTTAACGCGCTCTCCGGCGGCACGAGCCAGCTTCCGTTCATCCGTCTTGACGCGCCGAAAAAGGCGATCGGCACGAACACCATCGATTCTATGCAGTCCGGCGTTGTGCTCGGCGCGGCTTCGATGATCGACGGTATGGTGGAGCGCTTTGAGGCTGAGCTCGGCGACAGGTGCACTATAATCGCCACCGGCGGACTTGCGCCGGTTATCATTCCTAACTGCAGGCGTGAGATGATCGTAGACGACGATCTCATTCTCCGCGGGCTTAACAGGATCTGGGAGAAAAACGCAAAGTGAGATCTCCGCTTGACGCTTTTTTAAGAGAGAACGCTGATAACGGGCCGCTTGCGATGTATATGCCCGGTCACAAGCGGAACTTTGAAAAGTTCCCGTGGCTCAGAAATATCGGAATCGACCTTGACATCACAGAAATCACCGGCGCCGATAACTTCAACGATCCGGAGGGCGCGTTCGCGGAGACCGAGGCGATTGCTGCTGAGCTTTGGGGCTCTCGCCATAGCTTTCCGCTTGTCGGCGGCTCAACGGTCGGTATTCTCGCGGCCGTATACGCGCTCACTGAACGAGGCGACAGCGTTCTCATCGGCAGAAACTGCCATAGATCAGTCTACAGCGCCGCAGAGCTTCTTAAGCTGAGAGCAGATTATATCTACCCGGAAACAGACCCGGTGCTCGGGTGCTATACAAGAGTCACGTCCGAGAGCGTTCGTGCAGCGCTCAGTAAGAAGTGCGCAAGCCTTGTTGTTATAACAAGCCCGACCTATGAGGGCTTTATATCTGACGTTTCGGCGATTGCAGAAGTGTGCCACGCGCATGGCGCGAGGCTTCTTGTGGACGAAGCGCACGGCGCGCATCTCGGCTTCGGCGGCTTCCCTGAAAGCGCGGTGCGCTGTGGTGCGGATATGGTGGTGCAGAGCCTGCATAAGACTCTCCCGTGTCCGACTCAGACCGCGATACTTCACCTTTGCTGTGATATTCCCGTTTCCTCAGCCAGAAGGTCAATCGCCGTGTTCCAGTCCTCAAGCCCCAGCTACATGCTGACTTACGGTATAGACCAATGCGTGCGCTATATGGCAGAGAGGGGAGACGCGGACTGCGCAGCGCTCCTCGAAAATCTCAGGCTTTTCAAAGGCCTTGCCTATCCCAATGACGATCCGACGAAAATCGTCCTTCCCCGCGGCGACTATGAAAACGTCGAGTTCGAGATGACCGCGCCGGGGTATGTCATAGCTTACGCAGGGCTCGGCGATACGGAAAAATCACTCTGCACGCTTGCCCAAAAATGCGGGTATGAGTTTTCACCGCTTGAGGCAATTGTTACGCCGAAGATTAAAAGAGCGGTATATCCCTTTGAGATTCGCTTGACTGAGCCTGTTCCGCTTGACAGTGCAGAGGGCAGAATAGCTGGGGAGTACGTCTGGTGCTACCCTCCGGGCTCGCCGATTATTGTACCGGGCGAGATCGTCACGCGCGAAACAATCGACTGCATAAAAGCACTTATTTCGCGCAAAATGCGCGTAAGCAGTACTGAAAAAGCTCTTCCGGGCGCAATATATTGCGCGTCATCTCTTGACAAAAGAATTAAATAGTAATAAAATTTATCGAATACTTTAAAAAGGAGCGTCAAAAATGGCGGATTCTAACAGATATAAGATGAGCGCTCAGCGCCTCGAGGAGCTTAAAAAAGAGCTCTACAATATGCAGACTGTTCGCGCAAAAGAGGTTGCCGAGCAGATCAAGGAGGCGCGCAGCTTCGGTGACCTCTCCGAGAACTCCGAGTATGACGAGGCTAAGACCGAGCAGGGCAAGCTCTATTCCAAGATGGCTGAGATTCAGGATCTCATCGAGCACGCCGAAATCACCGAGGAGTCTGAGGATCTTGACAAGGTCGGCCTCGGAAGCATAGTGACCGTCAAGGATCTCGAGTTCGATTCCATCGAGAAGTATAAAATAGTCGGCTCGCAGGAGGCCAATCCTCTCGAGGGCAAAATCAGCGACGACAGCCCCATCGGCAAGGCTCTCTACGGCCATGAGTCCGGCGAGACCGTCATCGTCGAGGCACCCGGAGGCAATTTCAGCTACGAAATCATCAGCATAGAGAAATAAGGGAAAAATAATGGCAAACGAGAACATAAACAATCAGGAGCTCGACTTAAACGAGCTTCTCAAGGTTCGCCGCGATAAGCTCAGGGAGCTTCAGGAGGCGGGAAACGATCCCTTTGTCAAGACAAAGTACCCGCGCAACGCGCTCAGCGGTGAAATAAAGGCGAGCTTTGATGAGAACGCGGAGCCGAGAACAGTCCGCATCGCGGGCAGAGTTATGGCAAAGCGCGGCATGGGCAAGGCAATCTTTGCCGACCTTATGGATAATGAGGGCAGAATCCAGGTCTATGTCAAGGTCGATTCCGTCGGCGACGAGTCCTTCAAGCTCTTCCGCAAGGTAGATATCGGCGATATCGTCGGCGTCGAGGGCTACGTTTTCAAGACAAAGATGGGAGAGATCAGCGTTCACGCAGAGAGCCTCGAGCTTCTCTCCAAGTCTCTCCGTCCGCTGCCTGAGAAGTTCCACGGTCTTACCGATAAGGAGGTACGCTATCGCCAGCGCTACGTTGACCTTATAATGAATCCGGATGTCAAGGATACCTTCGTCAAGCGCAGCCTTATCATGCGTGAGCTTCGCGCGTTCCTCGACTCCAAGGGCTTCCTTGAGGTAGAAACTCCGATCCTTACTCCGTTTGAGATCGGCGCCTCCGCGAGACCCTTCTATACACACCACAACACCCTCGATATGGACATGGTGCTCCGCATCGAGACCGAGCTCTATCTCAAGCGCCTTATAGTCGGCGGCATGGAGAAGGTCTATGAGGTCGGCAGAATTTTCCGCAACGAGGGAATGGATACAAAGCACAACCCGGAGTTTACCTCTATCGAGCTTTATCAGGCTTATACCGACTTCCACGGCATGATGGACATTGTCGAGGAGATGATGAAGACAGTTGCGATGAACGTCTGCGGAACGCTTCAGGTGCCGTATCAGGGCAATATCATCGACCTCGGACACTGGGAAAAGCTAACGATGATCGAGGCAGTCAAAAAATACTCCGGCGTCGATTTCAACGACTGGCAGACCGATGAGGACGCTATAAAGTGCGCGAAGGAGCACAACGTCGCGCTTCCTGAGATCCCGACAAAGGGCTCGATCCTCGCCGAGTTCTTCGACGCTTACGTTGAGGAAAAGCTCATCCAGCCGACGTTTA
Organism: Oscillospiraceae bacterium; assembly: GCA_017479425.1. Taxonomy (GTDB): domain Bacteria; phylum Bacillota; class Clostridia; order Oscillospirales; family Oscillospiraceae; genus RUG626. The sequence goes on along the minus strand of JAFVCD010000002.1, from coordinate 918 downwards.
TTTACGATTATCCCGTGGAGATCAGCCCGCTTGCAAAGCGCAAGCCCGACGATCCAATGTTCACCGAGCGTTTTGAGTACTTTATAAACGCAACTGAGTTCGGCAACGCCTTCTCCGAGCTGAACGATCCTATCGATCAGCGCGGCAGAATGGAGAAGCAGGTCGCAGACCGCAAGAAGCTCGAGCCGAATACCGGCGCGCAGGTCGATTACGACTTCATCAACGCCCTCGAGTACGGCATGCCTCCCACGGGCGGTCTCGGCTTCGGTGTTGACAGACTTATGATGCTGCTTACAAATTCCGAGTCCATCCGCGACGTTTTGCTGTTCCCGACAATGAAGCCCTTGGACAGCGATAAGAACGAAAAGACTGTGACCAAGGCGGAAGATAAGCCAGTTGAAGCGGCACCTGCAGTCGAGGAAAAAATCGACTTTTCCAATGTCGTGATTGAGCCGCTGTTCTCCGATTACGTCGATTTTGAGACCTTCTCCAAGTCCGATTTCCGCGCTGTCAAGGTTCTCGCGTGCGAGGCAGTACCCAAGTCCAAGAAGCTCTTAAAGTTCACTTTGGATGACGGTTCTGACGAGAAAAGGACGATTTTGAGCGGTATTCATGCCTATTATGAGCCGGAAGAGCTGGTCGGTAAGACCTGCATCGCCATCGTGAATTTGCCCCCGAGACCTATGATGGGCATAGACTCCTGCGGTATGCTGATCAGTGCCGTTCACCATGAGGGCGAGGAGGAAAAACTTCATCTTCTGATGGTCGATCCCCACATCCCTGCGGGTGCTAAGCTGTATTGATTGAGGGACCAAAATAGGCTCGAATCACCAATTTAGTCTCCAAAATTCTCCTTTCAATCTCCAAATCGGAAGGCAAAAATATGCGATTTCTCATTGAATGGCATAACCCATCGTT
>JAFVCD010000012.1 GCA_017479425.1 Oscillospiraceae bacterium | reverse complement strand
GACATTCCGCCGTCACCGATCAGCCGCACCATGCCCACAGGCTTTCCATTCTCCAGCGCTGTAAAGGTCGCCAGGCTGTTTTGAAGCGCGAGGCGGACCTGCGCCTCACAGGGAGGCTCCCAGCCGACCGAGGAATACAACTCTATAAAGGTTTCCTCTGTCAGGATGTTGTTTTTCACTTCCATCGGAGCAAGGGAAAAACGCGGCCCTTCCTCTCCGAAGGTCCCGGCCGGGCGAAAGCCGCATTTTTCGAGAACTCTCTGCGAGGCTGCGTTCCCGGCTTCCGTCTCCGCCTCGATTGACCGCACCTCCGGATGCCGGAACGCCCATCGGCACATTCCGCTCACCGCTTCCGAGGCGAAGCCCTGCGCCCGGTATTCCTCGATGATCCCGTATCCGATCTCGGCGGCACCGTCATCCGAAAGCCCCTTGAACGAGAGATCTCCGATATGCGTTCCGTCCTTCAGCTCGATCAGCCATATTGCGTACCAGTCCCATTGATCGGGGTGTCTCAGGCAGCCGTCAAGCATCTGAGCGTATGCCCTTCTGAGCTCTTCGTCTTTTTCCGAGGCGATGATCAGCTCCATCTGCTCCCGCGAGGCGGGATAGATATGCAGGCGTTCGGTGTCTGCGAAGCGGCCGGTGATCCATCTGTCGAGAAACTCCATCTGTGCTTCTGTGTGGAACCAGTGCTCGCCCCCGGGCATAATTGTCAGCTCTGCGCCGATCTTATCCGCGAAGGCGCGCGTAATAACTGTCGGCACGAGCTCGTCGCCCTCGGCGCACAGTATCGACGTCGGCGCGCGCCACTCTATCGGATGAGAGCGCACCCATGTGAGATAATCCCACGAAAGCTCACCTATTTCGCCCTTATCCTTAAGCATCTCCTCGCTTACGCCGCTTTTCGCCATCATATCGAGGATAAGCGACTCCATATCCGTTACCGGAGAGATGAAATATGCCCGCTCGACAAGACTGTCAATTCCGGCGCACATCGCATAGTACGCGCCTATGCTGTTTGCAGCTATCGTCACGCTCCCGTATTTTTCCGCCGCTCTGCGTATCTCTCCCGCCGCTTCCCACGGCGTTTCGCCCTTGTAGTCGAGCCCGACGACGTCATATCCGGGAAAAAGCGCCCCGTAATGCTCGCTCTCCGAGGCGGAGCCGCCCCTGCCGTGGATATATAAAAGTGTCTTTTTCATCCGAAGATCTGTCCCGGAAGCTTCAGCTTCTCCTTCGGAGGAAAGGATTTATCAAATTCCTCAACGTCCGCATCGTCAACGTAGTAGCCTTTGGGCGTTTCGTACACACCGGTCACGCCGCTGAGATACCCCGGTATCAGCTCGCGGCAGAGGAAGAACGAGTCGTCCGCGCCCTCCGGCAGATCGTGATAGCGGATGGAGAAGTTCCGGGCATAGCTAAAGCCGCTGTGGCCGTAGAAACCGATATTGCCCTCGAAGAGCACCGCGCCGAAGCCCATGGCTGCTGCCTTCTCCAGCGAGTAGTCCAGCAGCTTCTTGCCGTAGCCGCGGCGCTTCAGTTCAGGCGTTATGCCGATCGGCCCCATCGTCAGAACCGGGACAGTCCGTCCGTCGTCGGCGTTGATGACAGTCCGCATAAACATATTCTGCCCGATGAGCTCTCCGTTTTGCTCCATAACGAAGTCAAGCTCCGGAATAAACGCCGGATCATCGCGCAGAACGTGCATGACGTAGTGCTCGCTGCATCCCGGGCGGTAGACGTTCCAGAACGATTCGCGTATGAGGTTTTCTACCGCGCGGTAGTCCTCTTTCTTCTCAAGTCTGATTGTATAGTCGTTTGTGTCCATTGTTTTACCTCAATTTCCATACGTATTTATAAAGTGCCTGCTGAACGCCTCTACCCTCTCCATCGCTTCCTCAGTTCTCTCAGGCTCGCGGTCGCAGAGGCGGATGAGCGCCGAGATCGGCGTTGTATAGGAAAAAGCCAGCATCGCGGCGTCATCGCGCTTTATAAGTCCCCTGTCCATCATCCCGGCAAAGACCGGAGTGAACATATCCGTAAGCCCGGTGAGAAAGTGCTTCGACGCGAGCTCCCTCGCGCGCTCGTCGCGGAACTGCTCGATCGCCAGCACCCTGCGCGTCAGTATGATCCTCTCGTCGTGAACAGTGAAATCCACCATGCGCATCGTCATCTCTATGAGCCCCTCCGCCGAATCCGGCACCGGAGGCAGATTATCCTGCGACCCGAAGCGCGCGGCGTAGTACGCTACCATTTCGTCAAGCAGCGCGTTCCAGATATCCTCCTTGCTCGCAAAGTGCTTATAGAGCGCGCTCTTCACTATTCCGAGCGACGCCGCCAGCTCACGCACGTTTGTGCCGGCGTAGCCGTTTTGCGCGAAAAGCTCCAGCGCCCTTGCGAGTATTCTCTCCTTCGTATCCCTTGCCATAATTACCTCCAAAGATAAAGTGACCACCCGTTCACATTATAGTGAACGCATGGTCACTTGTCAATAGCGTCTCTCTGGCGGGAGAGGTGCGGATGATTTATTTATTTGGACTTTTTATACTTTCTGAAGATCAGATAAAGTGCGCTCTCTTTCTTGCAATCAATTTAGCACATAAAACGGGGATATTCAATGTGAATTAGAATCAGCATTTTTCATTCGGAGGTACAATTCAAACAAAAATGAAAAAAATCGAATATTATTGATATACAATTATCATTCAATACTTTACTCTTGTTTCAACGCCAACATTGGCAAAAAACAAGAGAGGTGCAAAATGAAAACAGGTAAAAAAGGTTCACTTATCGCTATAGCAATCCTGCTCGTTATTACTGTGATCGTAAATGTCGCCTGCGTGGCGCTCAGCTCGATGATAACCGCCTGGATGGGCGCAAACTTCAACCCGCTTATCACCGGCAAAAAGGCTTCCGCCTCTGCAGAAATTCTCTCTGTTTCAGATGCAACCGCTCAGAGCCTTCGTATCGCCGAGGAGCTTGAGAATGAGGGCATCGTTCTTCTTCGCAACGAAAACGGTGCTCTTCCGCTTGAGAGCGGCACAAAGGTCAATCTCTTCGGCTACGGCTCTGTTGACCCCATCTACGGCGGAACCGGAAGCGGCTCCGGCGATACCTCCAAAAATATCGACGTTGTGAAGGGCCTTGAGAATGCGGGGCTGACAGTGAACACCGCGCTTGTGGATTTCTACAAATCCTCCGGTGTAAAGCGTCCGAGTCAGAACGGCTACTCCGGCTCCAACTTCACGCCCGCCGAGGTGCCTGTAAGCGCATATACCGACACGCTTCTCGCCGACGCAAAGAGCTTTTCCGATACCGCTATCGTCGTTATCTCCCGTATCGGCGGCGAGGGCGGCGACCTGCCGATGGATATGTATGCCGCGGGTTATTCCTCAACCGACGACGGCAGGCACTACCTTGAGCTTACCGCCGACGAGGAGGCTCTTCTCGAGCTTGTCAAGTCTCAGGGTTTCAATAAAACCATCGTCCTCATAAACTCCTCAAACGCTATGGAGCTTGGCTTTGTTGAGGGAGTTGACGCGGCTCTGTGGATTGGCTCTCCCGGCGCCGTAGGCTTTAACTCCGTCGGAAACGTACTCACCGGAGCCGTAAATCCCTCCGGTCGCCTTACCGACACCTACGCTTACGATCTGACCTCCTCTCCGGCTTACCGGAACGCCGGCGATTTTACATACTCAAATCTTAACCGCAACTACGTTGAGTATGCCGAGGGTATCTACGTCGGCTACCGCTACTACGAAACGGCAGCCTTTGACGGCTTTATTGACTATGATGCAACAGTCCAGTACCCCTTCGGCTACGGCCTGAGCTATACAAGCTTTGAGCAGTCCATCGAGGGCTTCTCCACTGGGAACGGCATCATAAATATGCTAGTCAAGGTCACGAACACCGGCTCTGCCGCCGGAAAGGACGTGGCTCAGGTCTATTATACCGCCCCCTATACCAAGGGCGGAATTGAAAAGGCGCACGTCGTTCTTGCAGGCTTCGGTAAGACGAAGCTCCTCCAGCCCGGTGAGAGCGAGACTCTTACCATCTCCTTCAAGGCTGAGGATATGGCGTCCTTCGACTCCAAAAACGCCGGCGCTTACGTCCTCGAAGCGGGAACTTATCAGATAAAGCTTATGAAGAACTCCCACGAGGTAATTGACGCCCGTGAGTACACCGTTGACAGCACCATAATCTACGGCGACGGCAACGCCAGAAGCACCGACAAGACCGTAGCGAAGCCGCTTTTTGCGGACGTTGAGGACGGTCAGATAACCACTTACCTGAGCCGTGCCGACTGGGCCGGCACATTCCCGAAGGAGCGCATGGACGGCAAGGAGGCCTCCGCCGCTGTGGCGGACGCCTTTACAAACAAGGCTCCCTACGCTGTGAACGCATCTGACGCGGCGATTGTCTACGCAGATAACGGTCTGACGCTTGAGGATATGGCGGGTCTCAGCTACGGCGATCCCAAGTGGGAGCTTCTTTTGCAGCAGCTCTCCGATGAGGATATGACGAATATGATCCTGAACGGCGGATGGTCTACCCCGGCGGTCGAATCTGTCGGCAAGCCTGCGACAAGCGACCTTGACGGCCCCGCCGGTATAAACAGCCTTGTTTCCTCGCTGCGAGGCGTTTCCTTCCCCTCTGAAGCGGTCATAGGCGCAACGTGGAATGTCGAGCTTGTGCGCGAGTTCGGTGAGGTCTTCGGCGCTGAAGCGATTGCAAACGGCGTCGTCGGTCTCTATGCGCCGGGCATGAACATTCACCGCACTCCCTTCTCCGGCAGAAATTTTGAGTATTACTCCGAGGACGGGCTTCTCTCCGGCAAGCTCGGCGCCTCTCAGGTCGCAGGCGCAAAGACTCAAGGCGTTTATTGCTACGCGAAGCATTTTGCGCTGAACGATCAGGAATCGAATCGTCTTTCCATCTCCGTCTGGGCAAATGAGCAAAGTATGCGAGAGCTTTATCTCAAGCCCTTTGAGCTCACCGTAAAGGAGGGCGGTACCACCGCCATAATGTCGAGTTACTCTCATCTCGGCACCACCTGGGCAGGCGCTTCCAAGGCGCTTATCACCGACGTCCTTCGCGGCGAATGGGGCTTTGAGGGTATGGTCGTTACCGATTCCGCTATGGGCAACACAAGCTGGATGGATCCGAATCTCGCTATACGCGCCGGAAACGATATGATGCTCTGCCTTATGGGCGCAAGCCTTGACTCCTCCAACAATACAGCTCGTCAGGCTATGCGTGAGGCTTCTCATAACATACTCTACACTCAGGCTAATTCCCGCGCCGTATCTGTCGAAGCCGACAACACACCCTACTGGTATATGCTTGTTGCGCTTCTCGACGGCATTCTCATCGGCGCTATGATTATCATCCTTTTGAAGCTCACCGCCTTCAAGGATAAAAAGCTCGGCTGGCTCGGCGTGGTCATCGTCATCGCCGCCGTTGCGATCGCACTCCTGCTGACCTGGGCGCTCTTCCTTCGAGGCGCCCCGGCAAAGGCATCTGATGGCGCAAACGCCGAAGCCGTAGAGCCGTCTGACAACACTGAGTCCGAAAGTACCGACCCCGCAGTCGCGGATGAAAAGAGCTTTGACGGCATGGAGCTCTACGATCTTGCCGACTTCTGGCTCGGCTGCCACGTCTATATCAATTCCGACAACACGTTCTCTATCGCCTATGACTATACCGAGGACGCGCAGGGCATTGAGGCATCAAAGGGCACGTGGGAACAGACATCCGATACCGAGATTATTCTTCACCCTGAGAGCGGTGACGATATAATCGTTACTCTCGCTGACGGCGTATGGAGCTGCGAGCTCACCGAGCCTAACACAAGCACCGTCTGTCATCCGAAATATGAAGTCGGAGCTTCCGTCTCAACCGACGAGGTAACACCCGAGAGCGGCATGGAGCTCTATGATCTTGCTGACTTCTGGCTCGGCTGCCATGTCTATATCAATTCCGACAACACGTTCTCCGTCGCCTATGACTACACCGAGGACGCGCAGGGCATTGAGAGCGACAAGGGTACTTGGGAGCGCGTTTCCGACACGGAATTAACGCTTCATTCCGAGAGCGGCACGGATATCCCCGTGTCCCTTGAAAACGGTGTATGGACCTGCGAAGTCACGGAGCCTAACACAAGCACCGTATGCCACCCCAAAAGTGAAGCAGCCGCCGTTGTGAATGCGCCCGCAGAGGAAAAGACGTACATGGTCGTATTCACCGAGCCTGACGGCACGTACTACAATGCGGTACAGACTACCGACGCAACAGTCGTTCCCGAGACCTATATTCCGGAGCGCGATGGCTATCTCTTCGCCGGCTGGCAGACTCGCCCTAATGTTACCAAGGCCGATCTGATTCTCGGCGTTTCGCCCTACGAAGTACCCACCGGTGCCTCCTCTCTCTACGGCGGTGCGGGAGTTGATTTTACTGCCCTTGAAAGCTTTTCCGGCGATATGCTGCTTCTTTACCCGCGCTGGGTAGAGAAAACAGAGATACACAACGCTGCAGAGCTGAAGTCCATGGCAGAGGATCTCAACGGCTGGTACGTTCTTGCCTCTGATATTGACCTTAACGGCGAGAAGTGGACGCCGATAGGCAAATATTTCTCAAATTACGAAACTGTCAACGCTCCCTACTGGACCTACGCCTTCCACGGAACCCTTGACGGCGCGGGTCATACGATAAGCGGCCTTTACATTGAGGGCTGCGCGGTTGATGCAGCTGGCTACGACGCTTCCGCGGCGGTGTGGCGCGACGACGGAGTTTCCAATGGCGGCGAAGCGGCGCTCTTCGGCGCGATAGCCAAGGCGACGGTTCAGAACCTCACCTTTGCGAAGCCGGTAATTGAGGTTGAATCTGATAATGATGCAACGCCTTACGTAGCCGTCGTTGCAGGCTTCGACCTCGGCAGCACGATCGAGAATATCACAGTAAACGAGCCCGTTATCACGGTTTCTGCGAGTGACAGGAACGCCGTAGGCCGCGCCAGCGCTTGGGCGGCGGTAAGCGGACTTATAGGCGGCGGCTGGAGCGACACCATTGAGGATTGCTCCGTTCTCGGCGGTAAGATCACCGTAAACGGCGAGGCCGTAAAGTCCCACGGCGGCGAATATTATGTAGGAAGTATGCTCGGCGAGGGGTACGCCTTTATGACCGGCAACATTGCTACTGCTGAAATCGCTGTCTCCGTTGAGGACAAGAGCACTGCATTTCAGGATTCCGAGCTCATAGTCAATGTCGGTGGCATGGGCGGCACAAATACAACGCAAACCGGCGGCGACTATAATACGAAGATTTCTGTTTCCGTAAATAAGCCGGTCGGCGCTTCTACTGTTTCCATCGGCGGGCTCACCGGCTCCCAGCGCTATCAGGTAGCGGAAAATAACAAGATCCGCGCTGAAATCACCACTGACTGCACTCTTGACCCCGAAGCCGGAAAGCTATATGTCGGCAAGGTCATCGGCAGCACTAATGTTCCCTACTGCATCGTACAGATGATTTTTGCAGCGCCGGGCTCCGTTGATTACTCCGGCTGCCGCGATAACGACGCCACTGTAACCCTGAACGGCGAGGCTGTCACGGCAGTCAAGGGTGAAACACTACCGATGGAGTACATCGCAAACGGCGACGTTACCGCAAACGGAGTTACCTATGATTCGAATATAGGTGAGGTCATAGCCGAGTTTGGCTCCGCCGTTCCCGCGGCCTTCCTCCAGAACTGTGCGATCGTCCTCGTAACCGAATAAATTTATAATGAAAGCAGCGGCTTTTATCCGCTGCTTTCATTGTTTTCTGTATTCCTTCGGCGTTTTGCCGGTGTAGTTCTTAAAGACGCGGGTAAAGTGGCTCTGACTTGAAAAGCCCAGGTATGCGGAAATGTCCGAGAAGGATTTGTCAGTGTAGATGAGAAGTCTTCTCGCCTCCTCCACCTTCTTCATAAGCACGAAATCCGTCACGGAAAGGCCGGTCTCCTCCTTGAATTTTGTCGAAAAATAACTCCTGCCCATATATATAGAGCGCGCTATCGCTTCCGCGGTTATAGGCTCGGATAGGTGGTGCTTTACGTAGTTTGCCACCTCGACGGCGAGCTTTGAGCCGTTTGATCCCCGCCGCAGGCGCTCTACAGCTTCGGTGTATTCCTTGATCATATGATACTGAAGATTGGTTATCCCGCCTATATCCGAGAGGAGCTCCGCCTTTTGTATATACGCGTCCGAGAGCTCAAGAGCGTCCTCCGGGTCCATGCCGCCCTCGATGGCCGCACGAGAGGCAATAGTAGCGCTGACGACGAAGATATTCTTGACCTGCCGAAGCTGATTCGGTGCGATGGTCCCTGCTCTTACCGCAGGAGCGGAGCGCAGCCAGCTCTCCAGAGTCTTCACGTCGCCGGTTTTGATCATACTTTTGAGGGTGTTCTCGATATGTATGGTATTGTGCTGGTGCGGCTCGGTATCCGTCTCGGCCTCCGCCGCCCTTTTTGCGCCGGAGCGGCTGAGCTCCTGCTGTTGGGCGTCATAGATAGCTATATCCTCAAGGCTCAGCTTTTCATCGTTCAGAATATAGTTCACCGTGCAGAGCATCTGCATTACGCTCATCAGGGGCATCCGGACTATGCTCTGCATACCCTGAACGAATTTGGCCATATCGTCCTTCGGGATATTGAGGCGGAAGGCAAGCTCCCTTAGCTCCTGCTCATTGTGAGTTATCTGCCGCGTCGGTCCAACGACTAACCTCCCACCTTGAAAATTGACTATTCCGTAGTAATTGAAATGCGGAGTTATGAAATAACCTACGTGCGCCTTGACCGCAAATATTTCGTCAAGGTACAGCGTTATCGGGTCGGCCTGCAGTCTTACCTGAGATTTGTAGATAGTCAATTCGCTGCCCTCGTAAATTCTCACCGGTATACCCGCAAGATTTGCTATCGAGCCCGCAATATAGTCTAAATCAAAATTTTTCATCCCGTCACCTCATTTCGGGACGATTATATCAAAAATCGAAAGGATTTGCAAGACGCCCGTCTTATATAATGCTAAAATGATACCATCAAAAGCCTTGGGAGGTCAGGAATATGGAAAAACTGATGAACAATCCTATTTTCAGGTCGCGTGTTAAATCCGAAAAGGTTACAAAGAGCGAAAAATGGCTCGGCTATCTTCTCGGCCCCGCCGGAGCGCTTCTTTTAAACGCGGTGCTCGCAACGTATCTGAACGTCTACTACACCGACGTATTGAACCTCACTCCCTTGTGGGGCGGCGCTTTTCTGACTATATTCCCCATCGTTTCAAAGGTCATTGACGCCGTAACGAACGTAATCATGGGGCAGATCATCGACCGCACGCACACGAAGGAGGGCAAGGCGCGCCCGTGGCTTCTCCTATCCGCGCCGCTAGTGACGATCACAGCCATTCTCCTCTTCACCGTTCCCGAGGGCAGCGACACGGTCAAGGCGATATGGGTAATGATAAGCTACAACCTCTTTTATTCCTTCGCCTTCACGATCTTCAACATGTCGCACAATCTGATGGTGCCGCTCTCCACCCGTGACTCGACTGATCGCGGCGGCCTCTCCGTATTTAACCAGATCACCACGATCATGATGTCGGGTATCCTCGTTGCGCTTGTCTTCCCGATGGTGATCATGCCGATCCTCGGCGTTGATAAGGCGAAGTGGATCACGCTTATGAGCGTGCTTGCCATTATCGCCCTGCCGCTCACGCTCGTTGAGTATTTCTTCACAAAGGAGCGCGTGACCGCCGAGAGCGCCGACAGCGTGAGCGAAAAGCTCAGCTTCGCCGCTCAGCTCAAAATCATCTTCACGGATAAATACATGGTGCTGATGTACGTCTACTTCCTCATAAGCACCATCGGCGTGACGCTCAAGAACCTCGGTCTTGTCTACTACTGCAACTACGTTCTCGGCACCTACAACGACGGCGTCACGCAGATGCTCGTTTCCGTCATCGGCGGCGTGCCGATGTGCATCGGCATCTTCGCCGTCTGGCCGCTCGCCAAGAAATTCGGCAAGCGCAACGTAACGATGGTCGGCTTTCTCCTCTACGCCGTCGGAAGTCTTATCTGCTGGCTCAGCCCGCGAAATCTCGTTATCGTGCTCGTCGGTCAGTTCATTAAGAACGTCGGCGGACTGCCCTCGTCATACGTCTTTATGGCGCTCTTTGCCGACTGCCTCGATCACCTCGAGTGGAAGAGTGAAAAGCGCGTGGACGGCGCGGCAATGAGCATTTACAACATCATCGCCGTCGCGATGGTCGGTATTATGACCGGCGTTTTCAACTGGCTTCTCGCCTCCGCGGGATACATAGCCCCCTCCATCGACGCGATGGGCAACACCGTCGCCGCGGCGCAGCCCGAGGCGGTCTACGCCGTCATTACCTTCGCCTTCGTCGGGCTCGAGGTATTTACCGGCGTCGCCCTCGCGGTCATTCTATGGTTTATAAACGTAGAGAAAACCATCGGCAAGGAGCAGGAAGAGATCAAAGCGAGGCACAGCGCGTAATGAAAGCGATAAATCTCAGAACTGAATACCTCGCAAATCCAATCGGCGTGGATTTTACGCGCCCGCGTCTAATGTGGACCTGCGAGGGCGGCGTTCGTCAGACCGCTTACGAGATCGTGACGGAGAAGTGGTCGAGCGGCAGGGTCGAGAGCGCCTCGATGTGCGCTGAGTATCCCGAGAGTATCGCAGAGCGCGAGAGAGTAGTCTGGCGCGTTCGCCTTTGGGACGAAAACGGCGAGTGCGGAGAGTGGAGCGAGGCGTTTTTTGAGCAGGGTATAAAAAACTGGCGCGCCAAGTGGATAACCGGTAATTACCGCGTGAACAGAAAAGATCGCTATCCCGTTGACTGCTTCCGCAAAAAATTCAGCGTTTCAGACCCGAAAAGCGCCCGCCTCTACATCACCGCCTGCGGTCTTTACGAGGCAAAAATCAACGGCGTGCGCGTGGGCGATTTCGTCCTTGCACCGGGTCTTACCGACTACCGCGTGAGGGTGCAGTACCAAGTCTATGACGTGACGGCGCTGTTAAGAGAGGGTGAAAACGAGCTGACGGTTTCCCTTGCCGACGGCTGGTATCGCGGCTCTGTCGGCGCGTGGGGAATACGCAATCAGTACGGCACGGAGACGAAGCTCCTTGCCCAGCTTGAAAATGGCGGCGCTATCGTCTGCGCCACCGACGAAACGTGGGATTGGTCGAATGACGGCGCTGTCCGCTTTGCCGATTTAAAAGACGGCGAGGTGATAGACTTCCGCAAAGCTCCGTCCTACTCAAAAAAGGCAAAACTCACAAGCCACAATGTAACGCCCACCGCCTCGAACAACGTATCCGTCACCGAGCATGAGTGTTTTAAGCCGGCGATTTCAAAAGCGCCGAACGGAAAATGGCTTCTCGACTTCGGTCAGAATATGGCGGGTTACGTGCGCTTCAGAATAAGCGCTCACGCGGGTGACAGAATGCATTGGCGCTTCGGCGAAATGCTGGACAAAGATGGCAATCTTACGCTTAAAAACATCCAGTGCGCGGATAAAAAGCACGCAACGCCCCTGCAGGAGATAATCTGCACTTGCCGCGAGGGCGAGAACGAATACAAGACCGCCTTCGCCGTTTTCGGCTTTCAGTACGCCGAGGTCGATACCCCGCTCGATATGACGCGAGCCGACGTTGAGGCGATAGCGGTCTATTCGGATATGGAGGAAACGGGCAGATTTGCCTGCTCGAATGAGCTTATTAACAAGCTCTACGCCGCGACCGTATGGTCAACGAAGTCCAACCACCTCGACATACCGACCGACTGCCCGACAAGAGAGCGCCACGGCTGGACGGGCGACGCGCAGATATTCTTCGGCACCGCGTCATATATGTTCGACTTCGCGGCGTTCTCAAGGAAGTACCTCACCGACGTCTACGATTGGCAGCGCAGGGACGGCTGTCTGCCGCAGATAGCGCCCTACGGCGGCGTGGACTTCTATATGTACACGATGAACGGCTCCGTCGGCTGGTCTGACATCGGCATACTCTACCCCTATCGCTTCCGGAAGAAGTACGGCGACAGTTCGATTCTCACGGAGTATTACGACAGAATGGTGCGCTATGCCGAGTTTATGATACGCCGCATCTCGAAGGACGGCTCCGTTAAAAAGGGTCAGAGCTACGGCGAATGGGCGGAGCCTGCGGACGTTCAGCCGAACGACTGGAAGGACATGGTTTTCCCGCACCCCGAGGTCAGCACCGCCTACACCGCCTACGTTCTCGGTCTTATGGCGGAGATTTCCGACGAGCTTGGAAAGAGCGAGGACGCCGCAAAATACCGCGCTTATTCGGATAAGTGCAAGGAGGCATATCGTAAGATGTGCGCCCTCGACACAGACCGCCAGGCGCTTTTAGTCAGACCGCTCTATATGGGACTTTTAGACGAAAAGCAGACCGAATTTGCGAGAAAGCGCCTTATAACCGCTCTTGAAAACTATTCCTGGCGGCTCGGGACCGGCTTTCTCTCGACTCCGCTCATTCTCGACGTGCTCTCTGAATATGACGTTGAGGCGGCGTACAGACTTCTCGAAAACGAGGACATTCCCGGCTGGCTCAGTATGCCGAAGGCGGGAGCTACCACGATATGGGAAGCGTGGGAGGGGCCATACGGCGCCGCCGGAGGCATAGCAAGCCTCAACCACTACTCCAAGGGCGCCGTCTGCGAGTGGCTGTTCAGCACTATGTGCGGTATCAGGGTCGACGGCGAGCGGCATTTTACCATCGCTCCCCTGCCCGGCGGCAATGTAACAAGCGCCGAAGCGAGCTACAAGAGCGTTTACGGCTCTGTAAGAAGCGCGTGGAAACGCGACGGCGGCAGGACGGTTTACGAAATAACCGTTCCGTCTAACTGTACGGCGACAATAAAACTCCCCGGCAGAAAGCCGGAGAGCGTGTGCGCGGGAACATATACAATTGGAGGATGAGACAATGAAGGTGTTTATGATCGGCGGCACGGGGCTTTTGGGCTCGGAGGCCGCAAAGGAGCTTATCTCGAGAGGACACGAGGTATCGAGCATCGCGCTGCCGCCGCTGCCCACCGGAGCGGTGCTTCCGCCGGAGATGAAGCTGGAGTTCGGTAACTATCTTGAGATGAGCGACGAGGAGCTTAAAAGGCACCTCACCGGCTGCGAGGGTTTTGTGTTTGCCGCCGGAGTTGACGAGCGCGTAGAGGGACCGGCACCTATCTATGAGCTTTACCGCAAGTACAACATCGACCCTGTAAAAAGGCTTCTTCGTCTTTGCCGCGAGTGCGGAGTAAAGCACGCAGTAATCTGCGGCTCTTACTTCTCCTACGCCGCCAAGAAATGGCCGGAGAAGGAGCTTACCAAGTGGCACCCCTACATCAAGAGCCGCATCGATCAGGAGAACGCGGCAATGAGCTTCGCAGGTGACGACCTTGATGTTGCGGTTCTGGAGCTTCCGTATATCTTCGGAACTCAGCCGGGCAGAAAGCCCGTTTGGGTGTTCCTCGTCGAGCAGGTCATGAGCATGAAGGGCGTTACGATGTACCCGCGCGGCGGCTCCACCATGGTGACCGTCCATCAGGTCGGTCAGGCCATCGCCGGCGCGCTGGAGCGCAATAAGGGCGGCAGGTGCTACCCCATCGGCTACTATAATATGACGTGGGTGGAGCTTCTCCGCATCGTCCACAAGTACCTCGACTGCCCTGAGAAGAAGATAATCACCATACCCAACTGGATGTACGCCATCGGCGGCAAAAACCTGATGAAGGAGCAGGCAAAGAAGGGTATCCAAGGCGGGCTGAATATGGTGAAGTTCACCGACATTATGTGCTCCAACCTCTTTATCTCCAAGCAGGAGGGCTGTGCAGAGCTGGGCGTCACCGCTGACGACATCGACGGCGCTATCGGTGACTCTATACTTCTCTGCAAAGACGTTATCGAGAATAAAACCGCTGTTCTCGGAATGAAGGGAGAGTAAGATGGCGCTGAAAACAGTATTTATGACCGGGGCGGGCGGCGGAATGGGCTATGAGAGCTTCAAGCAGATGCTTCCGGATGCCGGAAAGCTCTACAATCTCGTCATTCTCGTCCGCGACAGTGACAAAAACCGCAGGCTCTTTGAGCGGTACATAGGCACACCCGGCGTACTCGTCAAATTCGGCGACCTTCTGAACAAGGACGACGTCGCCGACTGCGTTCGCCGCAGCGATCTGTGCCTGCACATCGCCGCCTTTGTCTCCCCCGAGGCGGATTACCACCCGAAAAAGGCGATGGAAAACAACTACGGCTCCACCCGCAACATCATCGAGGCAATCAAGGCACAGGGCAAGGCGGATTCCTACAAGTTCGTATACATCGGCACCGTCGCCGAGACCGGCGACAGAATGCCGCCGATACACTGGGGGCGTGTCGGCGACCCCATTAAGCCCAGCATGTTTGATTATTACGCAGTCAGTAAGGTCGCGGCGGAGCGGTTTGTTATCGAAAGCGGTCTCGAATACTGGGTCAGCCTCCGTCAGACCGGCATTATCGGCCCCGCTATGGCGAAGATCCGTGACGCCATACAGTTCCATAACTGCCTTGACAACGTCCTCGAATACGTTTCCGACCGGGACAGCGGCAGAGCGATGCGAAATCTCTGCGCCTTTGACGCCGAGGGCACGCTGGACGAGAGCTTCTGGGGACATATTTACAACATCGGCGGCGGTGAAAGCTGCCGCGTCGATACGTACACGATGTACAAAAAGATGTACGGCGAGCTGGGCTTCAAGTCTCTCGACGATATTATCGACCCGAGGCTATATGCCACCCGCAACTTCCACGGTCACTACTATCTTGACTCAGACAAGCTGGAAAACTACCTCCACTTCCGCTCTGACAGTATGCAGTATTTCTACGACGCCTACCTCAAAGAGCTGGGCAGCGCAAAGGGCGCTGGCAAGGTCATGACGAAGCTGCCGAAGGGTGAAAAGCTCATGGGCGGCATTATTAAAAGCACATTTAAGCCGCTCCTTGACTCCGAGCACGGAACAAAGCACTGGCTGGATAGTAATATCGAAGACCACATCGACGCCTACTGGGGCAGCCGAAAGGCGTGGGAGCAAATACCCGACAAGGTCAGCGAGATGGAGCATTTCACCGATTGGGACACCGTTATTCCCATCGACCACGGGTACGACGAGACGAAGCCGGAAAGCGAATTGGATATTGCGGATATGCAAGGCGCGGCAAAGTTCCGGGGCGGCGAGCTTCTCTCTGATACGATGGAAAAGGGCGACTGGCGCACAAAGCTCCGCTTCAAATGCGCTTTCGGTCATAAGTTCGAGGCAAGCCCCCGCCTTGTGCTGGAGGGAGGACACTGGTGCCCGGAGTGCGAGCGCAGGAGCTGGAATTACGGCCAGAGAGCGAAGGTAGACCCCTTCTTCGCGCAGGTATGGAATCCACTGCACGATCCGGACGAAATGCGCGAATACCCCAAGGAGGTAACCGAGCTTGACATCTGAAATGACACTCCGCGAAAAAATACTGCTGTGCGAGGGCGAGAGCTTCTGGCATACGAAAGCAAATGATACGGCGGGAATTGACAGCATTATGCTCTGTGACGGCCCTCACGGTCTGCGCAAGCAGGCCGCTGCGGCGGATATGCTGGGGATAAACGAATCAGTCCCTGCGACATGCTTTCCCACCGCGGCAGCCACCGGCTGCTCCTGGGATGAGGAGCTTCTCACAGAAATAGGAACGGCGCTGGGCGAGGAGGCGAGAGCCGAGGGCGTGACAGTCCTGCTCGGTCCCGGCGTAAACATAAAGCGGGACCCCACCTGCGGGCGCAACTTTGAATACTTCTCCGAGGATCCGTACCTCGCCGGAAAGCTGGCGGCGGCGCATATTCGGGGCGTCGAGAGTACCGGAACTGCCTCAAGCTTAAAGCATTTCGCTGCAAACTCGCAGGAATACAAGCGTTTTTCCTCTGACAGTGTAATGGACGAGCGCACCCTTCGGGAAATTTATCTCACGGGTTTTGAAATTGCCGTCAAGGAGGGCCGCCCCTCCACGGTTATGTGCGCCTACAATAAACTGAACGGTGTCCACTGTTCGGATAACAAAATGCTCCTTACGGACATTCTCCGTTCCGAATGGGGCTTTGACGGACTCGTTATGACGGACTGGGGCGCTATGAGCGACAGAATCGCTGCTTTCAAGGCCGGCTGCGACCTCAATATGCCCGGCGGCTCCGACTATATGCTCCGCGAGACTATGGAGGCTGTAGAGCGCGGTGAGCTCTTGGAGAGTGATATTGACAGGAGCGTTGGGAGAGTAATAGCCCTTGCAAAGAAAAAGCAGGTGCCCGTGCCCTGCGATATGGAGGCGCATTACGCCCTCGCGCGCAAAGCCGCCGCCGAGAGCGCGGTACTGCTGAAAAATGACGGAATTCTCCCTATTTCTGATAAAAGCGGGGTCGTTTTCTTCGGGAAAATGGCAAAGAACCCTCGATATCAGGGTGCGGGCTCAAGCCACATAAACCCCTACCGCCTCATTTCTGCTTGCGACGCCGCGCCGGACGTGAAGTACGCCGAGGACGTTTCGGAGGCACGGAGCGCCAAAATATGCGTAGTTTTCGCAGGTCTTACGGATGAGTATGAATCCGAGGGCTTTGACCGCGATAATATGAAAATGCCACCGGAGCAGGTCGCGCTGATAGAAGCTGTTGCGGCGGAAAACACGAACACTGTCGTCGTGCTCAGCTGTGGCAGCGCCGTCGAATGCCCGTGGGCGGACAAGGTCAGGGCGATACTCTTCGTTGGGCTGCCCGGCGAGGCGGGCGGTGACGCTATATGCGACCTTCTGTTCGGCAGAGCGAATCCCTGCGGTAAGCTCGCAGAATCCTGGCCCCTCAGCTACGAGGACGCGCTGACCAGCGGCTATTACGCCCACGGGAAAAAGGACGCCCACTACCGCGAAGGCGTATACGTCGGCTATCGATACTATATGAGCGCCGGTGTTCCCGTGCGCTGGGAGTTTGGCTACGGGCTGAGCTTCACAAGCTTTGAGTACTCGGACCTTAAAGTCGATGGAAAAACCGTGAGCTGCACTATTAAAAATACGGGTTCCGTTGCCGGAAAAGAAATCGCCGAGCTTTACATCGAGCCGCCGAGGGCAGATTTTTATCGTCCGACGCGTGAGCTTCGTGACTTCCGGAAGGTTTATCTTGAGCCCGGCGAGGCTAAAATGATCAGCTTCGAGCTCAGCGACCGCGCCTTTGCGCTCTGGAACGGCGGCTGGCAGATCCCCGGCGGCGAATACGGCATTCTCATTGCCGCTTCAAGCGAGGACGTGCGCCTGCGCGGTACGATTATCAGACCGGACAGCACCTCCGCGGCTCCTAAGACGCCAGATTGGTATTTCGCTCTGAAGGGCAAGCCGACCCACGCTGATTTTGAGGCGCTTTTGGGTCGGAAAGTGACCGAAAAGCCGCTGAAAAAGGGTGAGTTCACTATGGAAAACACTGTTGCCGAAATGCGCGATCACAGCCTTATGATGAAAATCATGTACTCCGCCGTTGAGGGCACGGTTGCAAAGGGCTTCGGCGGAAAAAAGGACTACTCAAACCCCGATTTTCGTATGATGATGGCATCTGCCGCCGACGCCTCGATGTCCGCCATGAAGATAAACGGCGCGATGAAAAACTACGTTCTCGACGGTATGCTCGCTATCGCAAACGGCCATCCGCTCAGAGGGATAAGGCTGATGCTGAAGAGGTGAAGCTGTAAAAGCTTCCGCGCCTGATACAAAGAAAACACCGTCGGAGCCAAATGCTCCGGCGGCGTTATGCTATTCTCCGCGATTTTTTTCTTTCAGCGTTTCCTCACCAATGCGCTCGCCCGCCATTCGCTCTTTTGTTGAAGTGTATTCCCACTGAGCGTCAGGCGCAAAGAGGTCGAGCGTCATCATGGGCTGGTAAAACATCCATGGGTCAAAGTCGATGTCCTCTTTCACTCTGCGTCGAAAAACGCTTTCCTCATTCTTAATATCAGGTGGCTCCACGGTATAGCTTTCGATCAAATGATAGGTGTCGATAGTGAGGTAGGTCAAATACTTAGAACCGGCAAAAATACAACTTATGAAATCATCAACTCCGGAGAGATACCCAGCAAGAAGATTGGCAGGCAAATTCGTGTTTACAGCAAAGATCTGCTAAAGTACTTAGAAAAAAACGCTTCTGTCGATTGATAACACTCTTGATTACCCCTCATAATTTAAGGTATAATTGCT
>JAFVCD010000011.1 GCA_017479425.1 Oscillospiraceae bacterium | reverse complement strand
TTCAATTCGCGCTTGCCCTTTTCGCGTCATACTTCGTTATCCGGCTTGATAATACACAAAGTATTGTCTGCACCGGACGCCTTGTATGACGCAAAAAATTCTGCGCGCTCGGTTAAAGCTTTTAATCAGGGATTAGTATAAACTCTCCGAGACCTCGACAGAGCGGATGCTGTCCGACTCAAAATCTGATTCATTATTATCCCCGTTGTATGGGTTATTCAAGCGCTATTGTAACGTCGCCTTTTCCGAGAAGCTCCGTAAGCTCGGCGGCGGTCTTGCCCGTTATATGTCCGAGGCGCGTGTAAGCCCACTCGTTCGAGCCGTAAAAAATTACTATCTGATTGCCGGAGTAGAGAACTATGTCGCCCGGATTCGTCACGGTCTCCTCGTCGCTGCGCGCGATGCGCTTACCGATGGAGCCGACCTGCTCGAAGCCGCCGTACATCCGCATTTCTATTTCAAGCGGGCAGAGCGACGCGAGCGCGCGCACCGATTCGTTATTCTCCCATTCGACTGCGACGGCCTCGCCGCCAATTTTCAAGGTCATGGCTTTTTCCTCCGTTTCGGTCTGAGCTATTTCGACCTGCGGCGCGGCGCAGGAGGCTAAAAGTGCCGCAAGCGCGAGGATTATTGCAAGCTTTTTCAAGCTCCCACCTCGCTAAGAGCGCCGGCGATGAACTCCGCGATGGCGCGGTTTCCGACCTCGTTCGGATGAACGCCGTCAGCAAACCACTCGGCGCGGCCGGCTGTGAACGCGTTGAGGTCGATGACCTGCAGTCCGAGCTCCGAAGCGACGGATTTTACTATCGGTACGATGTCACGGTCGATGACCTCCGCGCTGATATCGAAGGGGATCAACCCGATTTTTTTATCGGGAAAGCAACTCGGCGGGGTCATGAGGATCACGCGCGGGGCGTTCGGCAAAGCGCGGTATTCGCCGGCGAAAGCGCGCAGAGAGCGCTCGTAGCCCTCCCTCTGCCAATTATAGGGCTTTGAGTCGTTCGTGCCGAGCATAATGAGGTAAATTTCGGCGCCGCAGGCTTTTGAAACGCCGTAAAGCTTCTCCGCGCGGTAGGGGTAGTCGCCCTCGTCGCGCAGAGTTCTGCCGCTTATGCCGTAGTTTAAGACCTGCCAGCCCGCGCCGAGGCGCTCATTTAGAAAATGCTCCCACGTTTTGCGCTTCACGCCGCCGACTCCCGCGCCGAAGGTGATGCTGTCGCCGATGCAGGCGATATGCTTTGCGCCGGACTTTATGCGCGGAGCTGGCGGAACTGCGAGGTATTTCAGCACAAAGTGATCAATTTTATCGCGTAAGGACATTCTTTGAGACTCCTTTTCAGGCGTTAATAGCCGATTTCGCGGCGGACGAGCCTTTTGAGCGGCTTTCCGGCGCAGTAATTTTGAAAATCCTCGAGAAACAGCCCGACTATCCGCTCCTGCGTGTAGTCGAGGGTCACGTTGCCGGAAATGTGCGGCGTTATGAGCAGGTTCGGACAGCTCCAGAGGGAGCTTTCCTGCGGGATAGGCTCCTCGGCGAAAACATCGAGCGCCGCGCCGGAAAAATGGCCGCGCCGCAGCAGGGCTTCGAGCGCAGGCTGGTCGATGGCGCTCCCGCGCCCGACGTTTACGATAAACGAGCCTCGCGGCATGAGCTCCAGACGCTCGGCGGAGAGTATTCCCCGCGTTTCGGCGGTTTCGGGCAGGGACATTATGAGAAGATCGGTCTCGGGGAGCGCCTTTTCAAGCTCACTGATCTGCAGAACGCCGTCAAAAAGCCCGGAGGAGTCCGCGCCCCGGCGGTTTACGCCGACGATGCGCTCCGGGTCGAAGGCGCGCAGTCTTTTTGCCGCCTCGCGGCCTATATCGCCGGTGCCGAGGAGGGTTATTCTTGCGCCGCGCAGTGAGCGGATCTTGAGATTCCGCACCCATTCGCGCCGCGCGACGATATCTGAGTATTCCGTTTGCCGGCGCATAAGCTCCAGCGCGACCATCACGATGTGCTCCGCGATAGTCACGCCGTAGGCGCCGGAGGAGTTCGACACAAGCACGTCCGGAGAGGCGAAGCACCCCTCCCTGAGGTAGCCCTCGACTCCGGCGGAGAAGGAGCAGAACCAGCGCAGCGCCTTTGCGCGCCGGAGATAGTCGGCACCATAGCCGAAGATTATCTCCGCGTCCGCGGTATCTTTCTCCGGGTCGGCGGTGAATATGCACTCATAGCCCGCCCCTTGCGCGGCGGAGAGAATGCTCCCGCGCTGGGCGTCGGTGAGCGATGGAAATACCACTGTCAGCTTTTTTAGCATGTAAATTGCCTCCCTGAGGGCGTTTTTCTGCCGATATTTTACTTTTTTGCGCGGGCGCTTGTCAATATCTTATTGAATAATACCGCCGGAAAGAGTATAATTACATAGCAAAAAAATAATTTGGAGGGCTGAAAATGGACATCAAGGAAGAAATCACCGAAAGGGTAAAGGATAAAATAGTCGAGGAAGCGAAGAAAAAGGCGAAGAATGAGGCGCGCAAGAGAGCCCGCAAGGCGAGAAGGCGCGTGCTTCTCGGCATACTTCTGTTCTGCGCCGGAGTTTTCGTCGGCGTGCATTGGAGGGTCATCGCCGCGCTCATAAAGGGCGAAGACCTGCCCGAGCCGCCCGAGTGGCACTTCTGGTGCAGATAAAGACCTGCAATGGAAGATTTCGGAATAGATGAAATGCTCGGAATGCAAAGGGCTTTGCAGGAAAAGTATAAGGATAAGTGGAAACCGATTTGCCCCGAGCGCGGAAAGGATCAGCTTCTGTGGATGGTCGGAGAAATCGGTGAAGTGATCGACATCGTAAAAAAACACGGCGGCGAAAAAGCGAGCGCGGAAACGGAATTGCGGGAGCGGCTTATTGAAGAACTGGCGGACGTCCTTATGTATTACAATGACGTTTTGCTCTGCTATGGAATTTCCGCCGAGGAGCTGAAAAAATCCTATATCGGCAAGTTTGAGAAAAACATGAAGCGCTGGTAACGATACAGCAAGGAGAAAACCGTATGAAACAGACAGTTCTGCGCGCTTATGCGCGCACCATCGCCCGCGTGGGCGTAAATATCCAGAAGGGGCAGGACGTTATCATCGCCTGCGGCATCGAGCAGCCGAAGTTTGTCGAGCTGCTTGTTGACGAGTGCTACAAGGCAGGCGCGAGAAAGGTCAGAGTCGAGTTTGAGTATCAGCCGCTCGAGAAGCTCCACGTCCGCCATCAGAGCGTTACGACGATGGCGAAGGTCGAGGAGTGGGAAAAGGCGAAGCTTCAGCATCGCGTTGACACTCTGCCCTGCACGATCTACCTCGATTCCGACGATCCCGACGGTCTCAAGGGCATAAATCAGAAGAAGGTCGCGCTCGCGCGCAGAAAGCGCTATCCTATCGTAAAGCCCTACCACGATGAGATGGAGAACAAATACCAGTGGTGCATCGCCGCCGTTCCCGGCGCGGCTTGGGCGAAAAAGCTCTTCCCGGAGCTTCCGAAGGGCAGAGCCATCGAAAAGCTGTGGGAGGCGATACTCTTCACCTCGCGCATCACCGACGACCCCGTCGGAGAGTGGGAAAAGCACGATAAGAGCCTTGCTGAGCGCTGCGCGTATCTGAACAGCCTTGGCATTTCGGAGCTGCGCTACAAGGGCGACAACGGCACTGATTTCACCGTCGGCATGATACCGGAGGCGGAGTTCAAGGGCGGCGGCGACATAACGAAGGGCTCGGGCGTTTTCTTCAACCCGAACATCCCGACCGAGGAGTGCTTCATCTCCCCGATGCGCGGCAGAGCGGAGGGAATTGTCTACGCGACAAAGCCCCTGAGCTATCAGGGTCAGCTCATCGAGAACTTCTCCATCCGCTTTGAAAACGGCAGGGCGGTCGAGGTTAAGGCTGAGAAAAATCAGGCGCTGCTCGAGGAGATGATCTCGATGGACGAGGGCGCCGCCTACCTCGGAGAGTGCGCGCTCGTTCCGGTAAACTCACCGATCTCGGAGAGCGGGCTCCTCTTCTACAACACCCTCTTTGACGAGAACGCCGCGTGCCACCTCGCGCTCGGCATGGGCTTTGCCGACACCATCCGCGGCTTCGAGGATATGACCCTCGACGAGTGCCGCGCGCTCGGCATCAACGATTCTATGATACACGTCGATTTTATGATCGGCTATGAGGGACTTGACATCGACGCCGTTACGCGCGACGGAAAGACCGTTCCGGTATTCCGCCGCGGCAGATGGGCGTTTTGAAATAACTGATATAAAGAGGCAAAAAAATGGTTTCACTGATTCTTTCATTTTTGGTTTTAGTCGCGGGATACTTTATCTATGGCAGGCTCGTCGAGGGCGTTTTCGCGCCGGACGACCGCAAAACTCCCGCATATACGCGCGCTGACGGGGTAGACTTCATGCCGATGCCGACCTGGAAGGCGTTTCTCGTCCAGCTTCTGAACATCGCCGGAACGGGGCCGATCTTCGGCGCGCTCATGGGCGCGTGCTTCGGGCCGGTGGTGTTTCTGTGGATAATCTTCGGCTCTGTGCTCGGCGGCGGAGTACACGATTATATGTGCGGCATGATCTCCGAGCGCCACGACGGCGCCTCCATCGCGGAGCTGAGCGGTATCTACCTCGGAAGCGCGGCAAAGTGGATCATGCGCGTTTTCTCAATAGTTCTGCTCGTGCTGACGGGAACGGTTTTCGTAAACTCTCCGGCGGCGCTTCTTGCGCGGCTCACGCCGGATACGCTGAACGTCACGTTCTGGATCGTGGTCATTCTCATTTACTACGTTCTCGCAACGCTTCTGCCGATAGATAAGATCATCGGAAAGCTCTATCCCGTGTTCGGCGCGGTGCTTATCATCATGGCGGCGGGCATTCTCGGCGGCATCATCGCCGGCGGCTACACTATTCCCGAGATAACGCTCGAAAATCTGCACCCCGAGGGGCTTCCTATATGGCCGTTTATGTTCGTGACCGTCGCCTGCGGCGCGATCTCGGGCTTTCATGCGACCCAGTCACCGATGGTGGCAAAGTGTATAACCTCCGAAAAGCTCGGCCGAAAGGTTTTCTACGGCGCTATGCTCTCCGAGTCAGTCATCGCCCTTGTGTGGGCGGCGGGCGGAGTAGCATTCTACGGCGCGACCGGCGGCCTCAATAACGCGCTCTCGACTCTCGGCCAGTCCGGCGCGGTGTACGATATCTCCACCGGAATGCTCGGCCCCGTGGGCGGCGTGCTCGCCATCGTCGGCGTTATCGCCTGCCCGATCACCTCGGGCGATACGGCGTTCCGCTCGGCAAGGCTGATACTTGCCGAGATCACTAAGCTCGATCAGAAGAGCATCCGCAACCGCCTGCTCATCACGCTTCCGCTCCTTGCGGCGGGCGCTGTGCTCACCCAGCTCGATTTCAACGTACTCTGGCGCTATTTCTCCTGGTCAAATCAGACCCTTGCCATGATCGCGCTGTGGGTCGCTACGGCGTATCTGCTGAAGACCCACGAGAATAAGCTCACAAGCCTGCTGACTGCCCTTCCCGCGAGCTTTATGAGCGCGGTCAGCGTGACCTACATACTTATGGCGGGCGAGGGCTTCGGACTCAGCGCCGCGATCGGCTACCCCGCGGGCATTATTTTCGCGGCGGCGCTCTTCGCGTTCTACGTTTTCCAGCTGAGAAAGAGCAAATGAGAGCGCGCACCCCGGGCTTTCTCATACCAAAGCTTATCGCCCTCGCCTCGACGGCGTATGCGATAATAGCGATGCTCCACTGGCCGGTGGGGTTTACCTACTTCACTCAGCTGTCGAACATCTTTGCCGCGCTCGTGGCGCTGTGGCAGATAGTAAAACCCGCCTCGCGGGCGGCAGGGAGGGCGAAATTCTCCGCCGCGGTGTCGATAGCGGCGACGATGCTCGTCTTTCTCCTCGTCCTCGCGCCGATGGACCCGCGCGGCCTTATCGCCGCCTACGCGCAGGATAACTGCGCGAGCCTGTGCCTGCATTTCATAACGCCCGTCAGCGTGCTTGCGGACTTCCTTCTGAACGATTCGGGCGAAAGCTATTCGCCCGCGCTCGCAATTGCGCCGCCGATTTGTTATTTTGCGCTCATTATGGCGCTCTCGCTCTGCGGCTTCCGGTGGAACGGCATGGCGGCGCCGTATCCGTTCCTCAACTACATCGCGCCGGCAGGGTGGTTCGGCTTTATGCCGGAGTCGGCGGATTTAAAAACGCTGGGTATCGGCGTTTTCTACGCGGTCATTGTCATGCTCACGGCGTTCCTCATTATCGGCCGGGCGCTCGAGCTTTTAGCAAAAAAACGGAGGTAAATTATGATTATCAAAGCAGTAAAATTCAGAAAAGACGGATTCTACACCCAGCCCTTCGCCTTCGGCGGCGAGGAGGGCATGGAGAAGTTCGACAAGAGCGTGCGCTACCGCGGCTCGCTCCAGAATTACCTCATCGACACCGGCTCGGACGTTATCCTCGTCGATACCGGTCTGCCCGCCGGAACGCCGGAGGAGAAGCCCGACGAAAATAGCCTCGCCTACACCGGAAAGAACATTCAGAGCTACGTCGAGGCGCTCGCCTCCCTCGGCTACACGCCGGACAAGGTGACGAAGATACTTCTCACGCATAAGCATTCCGACCACTCCGGTGAGCTTAAGAGCTTCCCGAACGCGGAGATTTTCGTTAACGCCGACGAGACCGGCGCCGCGGAGCTTGCAGGACTTCAGAACATCACGCCGGTGAAGTTCACCTCCGGCGCGTATTACAATTTCCCGGAGAGCGAGAAGATCTGCGAGGGAGTTTATTTCATCAAGGCGAAGGGTCACACTCTCGGCAACAGCATCGTTATAGCCGAGGACGGAGGGCTTTTCTATATGCTCCACGGCGACATCACCTACGTCGACGAGGCGCTCTATGAAAACAAGCTCTCAGTGGTTTTCGAGGACAAGGCGGCCGCGCGCGAAACGCTCGACAGAGTGCGCGAGTTTGTGCGCTCGCACCCGACGGTCTACTGCGGAACGCACACGCCGCAGGGCTATGATAATCTCGAGGCAAAGAGAGTTATGGATCTTGACTCTCCCGTTCCGACAGTGCTTGCCGAGGTCGATTTTGCCGCCGTTGAGGCGACGGGAGTTTACGTCTGCTCGATCTGCGGCTACGTCTACGATCCCGCGGAGCACGACGGCACGGCGTTCGAGGCGCTTCCGGACGACTGGCGCTGCCCGCGGTGCAAGCAGCCGAAGGAGAAATTTAACCGCGCATAAAAAACGATTGAGAACGATGCTTTTTACGAATGCGAGAATATTTACGCCCGAGGGCTGGCTCTGCGGCGGCTTTAAGCTCGAAAACGGGCGATTTGCGGAGATCGGCACAGATGCTTCCGGCGGAGTCGACCTCTGCGGCGCGAGGGTTATTCCCGGACTTGTGGATATTCACACCCACGGCGCTCACGGCGCGGATTTTTCCGATGGCGACGGACTTCGCACGATGGCGCTTTATCTCGCAAAAAACGGCGTTACGAGCTTTTGCCCGACCTCGATGACACTTGGCCTCGAGGCGCTTGAGAGGGCTTTTTCGGGCGCCGCGCAATATGCCGACAACCCGGAGCCGGACTGCGCCCGCGTTGTCGGGATCCACATGGAGGGGCCGTTCCTCTCGGAGAAGAAAAAGGGCGCGCAGAACGCAAAATATCTGAGAGATCCCGACTTTTCGGAGCTTTTGCGGCTGTATAATGCCTCAAAGGGGCTGATCAGGATAGTTGACGTCGCGCCGGAGCTGAAGGACGCGGCAGAGTTCGTTGAAAAGGCGAGCGCACTGTGCACCGTTTCCGTAGCCCACACCGATGCGGATTATGATACGGCGGCGCGGGTCTTTGACGCGGGTGCG
Source organism: Oscillospiraceae bacterium (assembly GCA_017479425.1). GTDB lineage: Bacteria > Bacillota > Clostridia > Oscillospirales > Oscillospiraceae > RUG626. Next base: position 8,527 of record JAFVCD010000011.1, on the reverse strand, counting down.
AGGCACCTGACGCATCTGTTTAACGCGATGCCGCAGATTCACCACCGCGCGCCGGGTGTTATCGGTGCCGCGAGCGAGCGCGGAAATGTTACAGCTGAACTTATCTGCGACGGAGAACACGTTCACCCGAGCGCCGTCAGAATGGCGTTCCGGCTTTTTCCGGGCAGGATCTGCCTTATCTCCGATTCGCTGCGAACTGCGGGTATGCCTGATGGGGAGTACACCCTCGGCGGGCAGAGCATTTACCTCAAAAACGGCGCGGCAAGGCTCGCGGACGGCTCACTTGCGGGCTCATCGGTCAGCCTTTTCGACTGCCTCAGAAACGCCGTAAGATTCGGAATACCGGAGAAGGATGCGATTATTGCCGCTTCGCTGAGCCCCGCCCGCGCTATCGGCGCGGAGGGTGAAATCGGCTCGATAGAGGCGGGCAAAAGGGCGGATTTTGCGGTCTGTGACGATGAACTTCATCCGCAAGCGGTATATATCGGCGGGAATAGGATATAATACTAACCCCTGATCAAAATCTTCAATTTGCGCTTGCCCTTTTCGCGTCATACTTCGTTATCCGGCTTGATAATACACAAAGTATTGTCTGCACCGGACGCCTTGTATGACGCAAAAAATTCTGCGCGCTCGGTTAAAGCTTTTAATCAGGGGTTAGTATAAAAAACAGGCTGCTGCGTAATGAACGCAGCAGCCTATATATTTATGCATTTACGAATTGTAGACCTGCATATCGAGGAGGCTTTCGCTTTTTGCGACGATCGTCGTGCAGGCAACGTCGCCCGTTGTGTTCGACATCGTGCCGATCATATCTATTATCGGGTAGATGCCCATGAGAAGCCCCATCGCCTCGATGGGAACGTGCAGGTTTTCAAGCACAACGGCGATGCACACAAAGGCGGCGCCGGGAACTCCCGGACAGCCGAGTGAGAGAAGAATTATCGTGATGGCGAGAGAGGTCATCGCACTCACCGGTACCGCGACGCCGTATGCCCGGGCGAGGAAAAGCCCCGAAAGCGTAAGCAGAATGCAGGTGCCGTCCATATTTACGGTCGCGCCGAGCGGTATCGAGAAGCTGCACACCTTCGGCGAAACACCGAGTCTGTCGGTGCAGACGCGCATATTTGTCGGCATGGAGGCGGAGGATGAGGAGAGCGTGAAGCTTGTGAGCATTCCCTCGCGGTTCTTTTTGAAGAAGGTGAGCGGGTTGAGCCTGCCGAGAACGAGAATGAGCAAGCCGTAGATCGCGAGCATACTGACGATCGTTACAAGATACGTTCCGAAGAGGCCGAGAACGCCGAGAATCGAGCCGCCGCCGAGATCGTTTACCATTATCGCCGTGGAGGCGAACACCGCGAGCGGGATAACGCGGGAGATTATGGTCGTTATCGTGAGAAACAGCGAGTTGCACGCCTCGAAGAAATCCTGAAGGAGCGGCGCGTATTTTCCGACCATCCCGATGGCGATGCCGCAGAGAACGCCGAGGAAGATGATCTGCAGGGTGTCGGATTCAAGAAACGGGCGGAGAAAATTCGAGGGAACGATGTTAACAAGCGTCGAAAGAAGCGAGGTGTCGGTGCTCATATCGACGTCGACCGCCTCGGTTATGCCCTGCGAAAGGGCGAAGCCGAAGTCGCCCGGGTGCAGAAGAGCGAAGGTGCCGAGTGAGAGCACGACTGCGATTACGGTCGTCAGAAGATAGATGCCCATCACCTTCGCGGCGATTCTGCCGAGCTCCGCAAGGTCCTTGAACTGCGCTATGCAGGAGACTATCGAGAAGAACACCACCGGCGCGATGACTATCTTGAGAGCGTTCATGAACATCGTCTTGAACGGGTTCAGAAGATACGTCGAAACGCCGAGTGAGAACGATGCCGGAAGCAGAATTTTCATCGCGAGCCCGAAGAGTATTCCGCAGATAAGGGCGCCGATAGTCCACGCGGCCATCGACTTCTGCGCCTGCCCGACAAGGATGCGGGCGTGGTTCACGCCGCGCCTGTGCGTGACCTTGAGGCGGTCGGACTGCGCCTTGAGGAGAATGGAGCGGATCACCTGCTGAGCCTCGGAGTCGCCCACGTGCGCGAGGTCGCCGCCGTAGCTCTCGAGAAGGTCGAGCTCTCTGCCGCGCACGGATATGCTTATGCTGACGTCACCGAGAAGCTTTTTGACCTGAAGCCGGAGAGAGGCGCCCTCGTCGGCGCTCTCAATAAACTGGGCGATCAGCTCCTCCGCTGTCAGAACCGCGCGCAGTATGAGCTTGCGGTCTGTGCCGAGCTCGCCGAGCGCGCCCTCTATAAACGCGAGACAGTCGCCGAGGGCGGCTGCGGAGGCGGCGGGAATTTCGGTTTTTTTATTGAAAAAGGTTTTATTTGCCATTTGATACTATGCCTTTCTGAGTTATTCAGCATAGTTAGTGTAGAGCATTTTGATAAAATAATCAAGTATTTTTGTCACCGCGGTGCCTTTTTCTGACGGCTCTTACAATAAAGAAAACGATAAGCGCGGCTATGGCGGCAAGGACGATAACTATAATTACTATCGCGGTTCGCAGCATCTTGCCGATGTCCATTACCTCGCCCACAACGGGAAGGGCGGTATCGTAAACGCTTGTATTCTCTTCGCCGCCGAAGGAGGCGCGCCAGACCGTTACGCCGCCCTCTTCGCTTAATTTTTCAAGGGAAGTTATCTGAGAGGCGTCTATATTGCACGCAGGGCGGGCGTAGGTCGTCATTTCGTACATGCTTTTTGCGTTTACCGGGTAGTCCATAACTGCGCCGAACGAGAACACAAAGCCCACATCGAGCGGGAAGGTCGGTATATGCGGCGAGCGCAGCCACCACCCGCCCGGCTCGCCCTTAAAGAGCGCTACGCGAGAGCGGTTATCCGTAAAGACATAGCCGGTCGCCTCCTCAACGGACAGAAGGAACACTCTGTCGCCGTCGAGCACGTTTTCGGCGGGGTCAAAATCGACTGTGCCGTTCGCCGCGCCGGGAAGGGGTAAGGAAAAGCCGGGTATCACTATCGCTTCGTCTGATTTATATGTGGGCAGGAGCGCCGCGCGCTCGGACTCTGAGAGATACTTTTCGGGAAACTGCGCGCACCAACGCTCTATATTGCTTCCGCGGTAGTCCGTTACTCCCGGGTGTGCGGCGGCGTACTCCTCGCCTCTGTCGGAAAACGAAACGGAAACATCGCCTATCTCGCGGAAAATGAGAGGCTCGCCGTTTTCATCTCCGACAAGGCTCAGCGCGGCGAGGAACATTCCCGCCTCGCCGGTGCTTGTGTGCTCGGGGTCAAGGACTATCCACCTGCCGTCAAAGCCGCTCGCCTCGTCAGGAGGGCCGAAGCAGAGAATATCCCCCGCCTTCACCGCGCCCTCAGCCTTTACCGGGAGCGCGGCTGAAAGGAGCAATATCAGAGTAAGCGCAAATGCGGCCGTTTTTTTGAATTTCATTTTTATGACCATTCCTTTCACAAATGTTAAAGGCACAAAATGGCCATAAAAGGAATGGCCATAAAGCGCCATGTTTTTCGGTTGCCGCCTGCGGCGAGAAAAATTTTACCTCCTGAACAATCCCTCGAGCGCGGAAAGGTCAATATTTCCCATCAGCGCGCTCATATCCTGCCGCTCGTCGGCAATTCCCATCGTCACGTCGCCGAGAGCGTGCAGGTCGATGCCCTCCGCGCTCACAAGTCTTTCGGGGCTTTCCGCCTGCCCCGCCTTCGTCGCGGGAATCTCGCCCGAGAGCTGACCGCGCACGGATTCTGATCTGCGGGAAAGATACTGTTTGAGCATCGCGGTACCCGCGTCGAACTCCTCCAATGTGACAAATTTCGTCGGGTCGCGCTCGATATACGGGCGTATGAGCGCGGAGATTTCGTCTATCTCAGCGTCAAAATCGGTATCGAGCACCTCGGACAGATACCCGTAATACCGCGCCTTATAGCCCTCGTCGTCGGTTATCCACTCGAACATCGGGTGATTGCCGTCGCCCTTTACAGCCATCGGCTCGTCGATGGGGTCGTTTACGGCGTAGTGTGCGGTCATCAGCATGGTGCCGTAGCCGAGGTTATAGTCCCACGGAAGCATACTGAGCTGCCCGTCGCGCTCGTAGAGATAGTAGTTATGAGTGCTCATGCCGGTGTAGGAGTCGGAGTTCACAAAGAAGTTGTGTACTGCAAAATAGCGCATGATCTCGTCGGTGTCAAGGGTGCTTTCGAGGTTTTCGCGCTCTGAGAGGCTTTTCAGCGCGCCGATGAGCCGCGCTTTATCCTTGTAGCTTACGTCTGTCTTTGCCTTGCCGAAGATGTTGGGATAGCTTGACGGCTCGTCGTCGATGTACCTCAGAAGCAGATCGTCAGATGACACGAACATCATCCCAAGACCGGCGCCGCCCATGCTGTCGCCGTTTACAAACGAGCTGCCGTCGCCGTACATCTCGGTCATATCGAAGCTCATATTGCCGCCCTCGATGTCCTCCATGCTCATGCCCTCGTACTGACTGAGGTCGAGCTGGGAGAAGTCGATGTTGTCGAGCGCCCAGCCGATGAGGGCAAAGATGTTCATATCCGCGCCCATGCCGAAGTCTGTTATGCTCGCGTTGTCGGGCTTGTAGAGCCTGCCCTTGTCGCGCCCGAAATTGCGGGTGATAAATCCGTCCTCGATGCCCTCCACCGCCTCGTACAGTCCGAAAGCCTCGCCGTTTACGGTGAGAAAAACGTAGGAGCAGAGCGGCGCCGGAACTCCGAGCCGCGCCATGGACTTGTAGACGAGGTGGTCCTTCATGAAGGTCGCGTCCTCGACGAGGTTGTTGAGGCAGAGCTTGTCGAGCCCGTGATACGTCTGGCGGTCGACAAAGCGGTCAAACTCTATCTTCCAGCTGAAGCGCGGGGAGTTCATCATCGTAACGGCGAAGAGCGAGCCGTTGCCCTTCGCTCGAAAGCCGACGTTTGGCAGAGCTTCGCCGTCGATGGTCACTGTCGCCGCCGTGTACTCCTCGCTCGCCGCGTGGGCGATGAAGCCGTCCCAGTCCGGCATAGAAATGTCGACGGTGTGGACATAGCTGTCGTCAAAAAGGTCGAGGTAGCCGACGTCATAGGAGGCTTTTCTGAGCCCGAGCGCCTCGCCGTTCATAAAAAGAAGCGTTATGATTATCGCAGACGCGACGACAACGGCGACGACGGCGTTGAAATATCTCTCGGTTGACATAATTTATCCCATATACTCGCCGTTGTAGCTGACAAGCACTGCGCTCTCCACGCCGTCGAGGGCGGAGAGGGAGTTTATGAAACCGGTGTCGTCAGCTTTGAGGCGGATCTCCATCGTAAGCTCGATAGCACCGGCGCGGACGGTTTTGGACTTCGTTACGCACTTCTGAACGCTCCTTCTGAGGCAGTTGACGGCGCTTTTTTCAGCCTCGGAATCGGCGCAGGTGAGGATAACTATGTAGGGATTAGTGTGGGTCTTGCGGTTTACAAAGAGGATGAGTATGAGCCCGATGAGCAGACTTCCGAAGAGCGCAAGCGGGAGCATACCCGCCGCGAGGACGATGCCGACGGCGATAGACCAGAAGAGGAACGCGATGTCGAGCGGGTCCTTAATTGCGGTGCGGAAGCGGACAATGCTGAGCGCGCCGACCATACCGAGGGAAAGGACTACGTTCGACGTCACCGCGAGGATGACGAGGTCGGTTATCATCGTGAGCGCGACGAGGGTCACGCCGAAGGACGAGGAGAACATCACGCCCTGATACGTTTTGCGGTAGACGAAGAAGATGAAGAGTCCGATGGCGAAGCTGAGAACGAGGCTCAGCACCATATCGAAGGGGTTGACGGCGGTCACGTTCTCGAGAAAAGAGGATTTGAAAATGTCTGAAAATGTCATGGTTTTTCTCCTTTTATCCGTAAATTCTTGAAATTGCGTATTTTGAAAAGCTCTCGGCGCGAACGCTTCCGAGCTGAACGGCACAGCGCACGACGTCGGGCAGGTACTCGTCCCACTTGACCTCTAAAATGCACTTCTGGTCGCCCGCCGCCACTGTCGGCACCTTTGGGGAGAGAAAATCGGTCGAGCCGAGCCCCGTGCGGATATCGTAGTCGAGCGTCACGCGCACATTTCCCGGCGCGTAAATGAACGGCTCGCGCGTGTAGTCGACGATGGTGCGCGGGCGCAGACCCTCGAAGCGCATCTTTGCGTAAAGCTCGCGGACGAGGTCGCTTTCGCTCGACTTCATCCAATCGAGGTCGCCGGAGATGATCTTCTGCGCCTTTTCGGCGGATATGCGCGCCTGGGCTTTGCTTGTGAGAGAGCCGATCTTCGACTTTTTTTCAAGCTGAATGAAGCCAATATCGCCGTTATAATAGCGGATGCGGAACTTTTCACGCATATTCACGCCGTCTATCTTTTCACGCAGAGCCTTGTCATAGACGTTGTCAAAATAGAGCGAGCGAATTTTATACGCGCCGCCCACGGCGTGCTCGTCGCGGCGCATCACGGCGGCGAGACGGCCTCTCAGCGCGAGCATATCGGCATAGCTTATCTCGTGCTTCAATTCGTGGCGTAGAGCCATACTATCCCTCCTTTTGCGCCGATTGTAGCGCCCTATGCTCAAATAAACCTCAAATCTGCGATACCGAAAAGCAAATTTACGCCGCTTTTCTTGATTTGAGGCTCAGTTGAGGTTAGATTTTTAATATATAGAGGGGTGATTCTATGTTCAATATTTTAGTCTGCGAGGATGAGCGCGACCTCAGAGAGCTGTACTGCACCGTTCTGCGCGCCGAGGGCTTTTCCGCGGCGTGCGCTTCGGACGGCGCGCAGGCGCTCGAAATGCTCGAAAGGGAGAACTTCGACCTGCTCATAACCGACGTTCTGATGCCGCGCCTCGGCGGAAACGAGCTTGTGAGAAGGCTCAGGGAGGCGGGGTACGCCCTGCCGGTGCTGATGATAACCGCCCTCGGCGCGCCGGAGGATAAGCACTCGGGCTTTCGCGCCGGAGGCGACGATTATATGGTGAAGCCGGTTGACATAAACGAGATGGTCTGGCGCGTCCGGGCGCTGCTGCGGCGCAGCGGAATGGTCGCCTCGCGCCGCCTTTTCATCGCCGGGACGACCCTCGACTGCGATACGCTCACGGTGAGCTGGGAGGGCGAGCGGGTGGAGCTGCGGAATAAGGAATTTTTCCTCCTCTACAAGCTCTGCTCCGATATCGGCAGGATCTTCACCCGCGACCAGCTTCTTGAGGACGTCTGGGGTATGGACGGCGGCGAGGAGCGCTCGCTCGAGGTGCATATCTCGAGCCTGCGCGCGAAGATACAAAAAAATCCGCACATCGGCGTCGTTACCGTGCGCGGACTCGGTTATAAGGCGGTGCAGAAGTGAAAAATCACAAGCTCTCGCGCGTTTTCATCGGCGCGATTTTCCTGATAAATCTCATCACGAATACGCTTATCGCCTTCGCCGTCGCGCTCTCGTTTGCGCTCGGCGCGTTCAACGAGATTACGCCGCTTCTGCTGACGGCAGTTTACATAATATCGGTAACGCTCATCGGCTCCGCCCTCGCCGCCATTGTCGGAAAGAGGCTTTTTTCGCAGTTTACGGAGCTGTCGGAGGCGATGAAGCGCGTCGCCGGCGGCGACTATGACGTGAGAGTTGAGGAAGGGCGCGATATCGACGAGGTGCGCGATATGACCGTGAGCTTCAACGCGATGGCGCGCGAGCTCGGCATGACCGAGCTCATGCGAAAGGACTTTGTTTCAAACGTATCCCACGAGTTCAAAACGCCGCTCTCGGTCATCGAGGGCTACGCCGCGCTCATCGGGCGCGAGTGCGCGGACGAGCGGTGCCGCGATTACGCGGGGCGCATAGCCGGCTCGGCAAAGAAGCTGTCCACTCTTGCGGGCAATATTCTGCTGCTCTCGCGGCTCGATAATGAGGCGATAAGCCTTGAAAAGGCGCCGCTTCGCCTCGATAAGCGCCTGCGCGAGGCAGTTCTCCTGCACGAGCGCGGCTGGACGGAGAAGGCGCTTGCCCTCGACCTTGACCTGCCGGAGGTCGAGATTACGGGCTCATCAGACCTTTTAGACGAGGTGTGGTCTAATCTCATCGGCAACGCGGTCAAATTCTCGCAGGAGGGCGGCACGCTCGGCGTGAGGATAACGGAGAGCGCAGATGAGGTCGCTGTCGCGGTCTCCGACACGGGCTGCGGCATTCCGGCGGAGGCGAGGGAGCGCATTTTTGAGAAGTTTTACCAGGCGGACTCCTCGCGCGCCTCGGAGGGCAACGGCCTCGGTCTTGCCCTTGCGCGGAGGATAGTCGAGCTCCACGGCGGCTCGATAGAGGTCGAGAGCGAGGTCGGGGCAGGCAGCACGTTCACGGTGCGCATTAAGGAAACGCTGACTAAATGCGGCTTCGGCGCATAGCGGCTCTTTTCCGCCGCAATTTAGTCAAAAAATCTTGAAATACACAAAGTATTCCTTCAATTTTTTGCCGTCATTGCGACAAAAAATACCTCGCTCTTCGCTC
>JAFVCD010000010.1 GCA_017479425.1 Oscillospiraceae bacterium | reverse complement strand
CTCCAAAATAGTTTCAAGAAATTTTGAAAATAAATGTCGTTTTGGAGGCTCGAAGGTTGCGGTAGGAGTGTGGGAGGAGATTTTGTGAGAGATTGGCTCCGTTTTGGCGCCAGATTCGAGAGGGCACCGGGAGTTGGCTCCGTTTTGGCGCCAAAAAGCTAAGACGTAGAAATGTTTTTTCTCCGAAGCCTTATATTTTTGGCTTTCCCGTGATCTACCACTTGAGGGGACCTTTGCACCTTGAAAATTGAATATCACTCATATGGGAAAAACCCGCACCTCGAGCTGTGGATGCAGGCGCGCCAGGACCTTCCGTAAGGAAGCGAGCGATAAAGCTTAGACATTGAAAGCCGGGCAGCAACCGGTAGCGGCAATGACAGGTGTGGGGGAATAATGATACTTCCGTCATCAGAGTGATGGCGGCCGGCGGAGTTCCCGGCGGAGGTGAGAGTCCTATGTTATCGGATCGCAACCGAGCACCATATGAGTCCCAAGATATGCGGGGCGTGAGAGGACAAATAGCATATATAAAAGGATTTGTAAGTTCTCCGTACAAGCGTACATCTGTACAGGGGTTTAATCCTCGGAACATTTTATCTGAATATGGTTCAGAAGAAAGAGGTGAGTATTATCACATAAGACCTACTATTTACTATCTTGACAAGCAACGCCGAGTGCTATCACTCGACCGCTTGACAGGGGCAGCCGCCCCTATGACCCCGAGGGAAGGAGGAATGTTTTTGAAAAGAACCAAAGCTATGATCATACGCTTTACCGACGAGGAACTGCGTACACTTACCGCCAAGGCAAAGCGTACGCAGCTATCCAGAGAGGAGTTTTGCCGCCGCATATTGAACGGCGCGGAAGTCAAGGAAGCGCCTTCTGCCGACGTGCGAAGTATGCTGCGTGAGCTGCGGCGCATCGGCGCCAACGTGAACGAGGTGCAGAAGCGGGCTAATTCCACCGGCTTTCTTGATGCTCCCCAGCTTCGCAAGGATATGGACGATCTGAGAAACGCAACCCGCCTCATTGTCGAAGCCTATTCTATGGAGGCGTAATATGGCGGTAACTGCATTATGGCCAATCAACAGCAACCCAAAGTGCGTTATCGACTACGCCTGCAATCCGGAGAAAACCACTGAGAAAGCATTTGAGGAGCTGCACATCAACGAGTACGCTGCAGAGGATATGAAAGCCGAAAGTCGCGCTTTCATCACCTGCCTCAACTGTCAGAGCGAGGAAACCGCCGCCGAGGAGTTTATGCAGACGCTCAAGCTTGCCAACCGCAAAAGCTCTCGCACCTGCTTTCACGGCTATCAGTCGTTCAAGGAGAACGAGGTAACGGCGGAGCAGGCGCACGAAATAGGCGTGAAGCTCGCTGAGCGCTTATGGGGAAACGAATTTCAAGTAGTTGTCGCAACACACTTGAACACCAAGCACTACCACAACCATTTTATTCTGTGCGCCGTGTCGGATGTAGATGGCCATCACTTTCACAACTCACCTGCTGACTACAAGGCTATGCGCCGTGAGTCGGACAGGCTCTGCCGTGAGTACGGATTGTCTGTCGTAGATTTTCCGCAAGGGCGTGGCAGGAACTACGCCGAGTACATGGCTGAAAAGGAGCATAAGCCCACATTGCGAGGTATGATCCGGAAGGACATAGATAACGCAATAAAGGGCAGTATGACGACTAAGGACTTCTACGAAAACCTTGAAAGCTTGGGATATGAATTGAAGCTTTATACGCAGGACGGAAAATGGCTTTCATATCCAAGCCTTAAGCCGCCGGGAGCAAAAGGCTTCTTCCGCTTTCACAAGCTCGGTAGAGGATACGATCTCGACGCGATAGAGCGAAGAGTATGGAGAAACGGTTATCCGAAGCATGAGTATTTCAACAAGGAAGAACGCCTTATTCAGGATTACCGCAGAGATAATCCGCCGCCGTTTTATAGGAAGCACTCAAGCCTTTATCGTTTGTACATCCGTTACTGCTACGAACTGCACCTCATTGAGAAGCACCCGCTTGCGGCAACAAGGGTTTCACAGCATTTGCGCGAGGATTTAATAAGACTTGATCGCATCGACGCAGAAACGCGGCTTATGGGAAAGTACAACATTGAAACCCACGACGATCTTTTCGCTTTTCAGAAGAGCGTGAAAGACAGAATGAGCGAGCTTTATGATATGCGCAAGGAGCTTCACGGTATCGTCAGAAAACTTAATAAGAAGGGAGATGTTGACGAAGCTGAATCTATGAAGGAACAGATCGCGGCTGTTACAAAGGAACTCGGTAATCTTCGTAAGCAGCTTGGGCTTTGCGATGATATCATCAATCGCTCATCCAAAACGCGCGAGGAACTTGAATGGCTCTTGGACGAGCAGGAAAAATACTTGGGAAAGGAGGAAAACGATTGGAAGGAAACAACTCAACCGCACCGTGGTTCGACGGAAAGGTATGATTTACATTCTTCTCGATAGGTAATCGTACGCTCGTACGTATGTACAGATTATTTTGAAATTCTTTTTAAATACAATAAGATGCCGAAATTAATGAAACCTCTTGAAAAATCGAAAGAGTTATGTAAACAATAATACAAGATAAAACAAACCTATGCCCGTCTTGCGTACAAAATCGTACGCTTGGGAGGGGTAAAAATTATTAAATTTATAAAGGAGACAAAAAATGAGAACTAAAGACATTGAAAATCTGCCCTATATGCTCAACGCAGAGGAGGTTGCGGACATCCTCGGAATTGCGAGAAACTCCGCGTATAATCTTATGCATTCCGAAGGGTTCCCAACCATCCACATCGGTCGAAGAATGGTAGTTCCGAAGGAAAAGCTTTTTCAGTGGATTGAAAATCAGTAAAAAACACTTGAAAAAGCAAGAAAATTATGTAAACATAATAACTGGATGAAAAGCTACGAGTGCGAAAATAAGCGACACTTCGCATGAATAATGATACATCGCATATCGAGCGCGGTTAAGAGAGGAGGATACATTTTGCCGCGCAAAAAAGGAGTAAATGGTAGTGGCACAATTCGCAAGAAAATAATCAAGAAAAATGGTAAAGAGTACCTGTACTATGAGGCAAGATTTACTGTTCCGGGAATGGAAGGCAAGCAGTATCAGCGGAGTATTTATGGTAAAACAGAAAAGGAGGTTGCAAAAAAACTCCGCGAAATGACTTGCAAGGTTGATAACGGAGAATTCTTCTCGCCGAAGAACAAGGATATAACCGTTAAGACCTGGCTTGAAGTTTGGGGAAAGGATTATACTTTAGATTTGAAAAATAATACTCGCCATGAGTATATGCAGCAGTGCAAATACTATCTTATACCGGCTTTTGGCGATATAAAACTATCAAATCTTACAACTCACACGATTCAGCTCTATTATAACAGCCTTGTTAATCCTGCAGAAGGGAAACCGTTATCGGGAAAGACGGTTAAAAACTTACACGGTACATTCAGTAAGGCACTTAATAAAGCGGTTGAGCTGGGGATGATAGGCAAAAATCCATGTTCGGCTGTAACGCTGCCGCGCGTCGAGAGAAAGGAAAAGCCTGAGTTCTCGGTTGATACTGTAAAGGCTGTTATGGCAAGCTTCAAAGGGCATAAACATGAGCTTATCTATGAGATAGACATTTATACAGGATTACGCGAGAGTGAAATTTTGGGACTCACATGGGATTGCATTGACTTTGAAAGAGCTGTTTTAACTGTTAAGCAGGAGCTGATAAGAGACCGCAGCACCGGCGTGTATGAAATAAAACGCTACACAAAAACCGACAAGAAAAGAATTGTCGGAATACCGCCTACTGTAGTTGAACTTTTCAGAAAGCAGCGCAAAAAGGTTGAAGAAATGAAAAATTATGTCGGCTCAATATGGGAGGACAGAAATCTCGTTTTTCCGAATGAAATCGGCGGGTTTCTTTCTTATCGCACTGTATATGACTGCTATAAAAAGCTCGTAAAGAATGCTGGATTCCCAAATCTTACATTTCACAATCTGCGTAATGCCTTTGCCGATATCAGCATCATCTCGGGCGACGATCCGAAAACGCTTCAGAGCAATCTTGGACACTCGACTGCAAAGCTGTCGCTTGAAGTGTACAGTAATATCAATGATGATTTGAGAAGGGAACATGCCCAGAGACTTGAAAACTTTATAAAAACGAGGTTATAAGGGTAACTTAAGGGTAACCGGCAACGGAAAACAAAAAAATGCCCTCGAAACATAGCAGTTTCGAGGGCAAAACGGTGGTGGACGATACAGGACTCGAACCTGTGACCCTCCGCACGTCAAGCGGATGCTCATACCAGCTGAGCTAATCGTCCGAAAGCTTGTATATAATAGCAGAAAAAGCGCGGCGTGTCAAGTCCTAATCGAAAAAATTTTGGGCCTGCATTAGCAGACCCAAAATTATTATTTTGCGTATTCGACCGCCTTTGTCTCGCGGAAGAGATTGACCTTGATCTGTCCGGGATATTCAAGCTCGGATTCGATCTTGTTTGCAATCTCGCGGGCAAGGATGATCATATCGTCCTCGCTGACCTCCTCGGGCTTGACCATTATGCGGATCTCACGGCCGGCCTGAATGGCGTAGCAGCTGTCGACGCCCTTGAAGCCCTTTGTGAGCTCCTCAAGCTGTGTGAGGCGCTTGATGTAATTCTCGATGTTCTCGCGTCTTGCGCCGGGACGGGCGGCGCTGATCGTATCAGCCGCCTGAACGAGAACTGCAATGAGGGAGTGGGGCTCGACATCACCGTGGTGAGCCTCGATGGCGTGGATTACCTCCTCAGACTCCTTGTAGCGGCGGGCAAGCTCAACACCGAGCTGGACGTGGCTGCCCTCCATTTCATGGTCGACCGCTTTGCCGAGATCGTGCAGAAGTCCTGCGCGCTTGGCAAGCTGAACGTCGATTCCAAGCTCGGAGGCGAGCAGACCGCAGATATAAGCGACCTCTTTGGAGTGGTTGAGAACATTCTGACCATAGCTTGTGCGGTATTTCATGCGGCCGAGGAGCTTGACAAGCTCCGGATGGAGATTGCGGACGCCGGTCTCAAAGACCGCCTTTTCGCCCTCCTGCTTGATGGTGGCGTCAACCTCGTTCTTTGCCTTCTGTACCATCTCTTCAATGCGGGCGGGATGGATTCTGCCGTCAAGGATGAGCTTTTCAAGCGCAAGACGGGCAATTTCGCGGCGAACGGGGTCAAAGGAGCTGATTGTGATAGCCTCCGGCGTATCGTCGATGATGAGATCGACGCCGGTGAGCTGCTCAATCGAGCGGATGTTGCGGCCCTCACGGCCGATTATGCGGCCCTTCATCTCATCGTTCGGAAGGGCGACAACGGAAACTGTGCTCTCTGCGACGAGGTCAGCGCTGAGGCGCTGGATTGCGAGGGTTATGTACTCTCTCGCCTTGGAATCAGCCTCGTCCTTTACGGACTGCTCGATCTCCTTGATTTTCATCGCGGCCTCGTGTGTTACTTCGCTCTCAACGGAGGAGATAAGGTACTGCTTTGCCTCCTCGACGGTGTAACCGGAGATGCGCTCGAGAACCTCAAGCTCGCTCTTTTTGAGGCGGTTCAGCTCTTCACGCTGCTCGTCGAGACCGGCGAGCTTCTGGGAAATCTGGTCGTTTTTCTTTTCGAGGTTTTCGGTCTTTTTATCAAGGGCTTCTTCTTTTTGCTGAAGGCGGCGCTCCTGCTTGGAGAGCTCGCTTCTGCGCTCTTTTACCTCCCGCTCGTATTCGGTGCGGGATGCGTGTATCTCTTCGCGTGCCTCAACTATCGCCTCGCGCTTTTTAGCCTCGGCTGACTTGATAGCCTCGTTGATGATCTTTTTGGCTTCGTCCTCGGCAGAGCCGATTTCCTTCTCAGCAATGCTCTTGCGGTAGGCAAAACCGCCGAAGAAGCACGCTGCGCCGACAAGGACGGTGACGATGCTCATAATGATCCATGGCATGAAATACACACCTCCTTCTTATTAAATTGTGCTATTATCAAGGATTAAGATGAACAATCCGCATTATTGTGTACAAAATCCCACTAATACCATCCCAACTATTTTATACTTTAGTGAAAGTTATGTCAAGAAAAAATTGCACAGGCGCAATATATTGTGTTAAAATAGAGAAAAAACCCACGGAGGCGAAAAATGAGACCCGATGAATTTCTCAAAATAATGCACGTTACAGAGCGCCTTAAGGACACGATCCGCCACTGCACAACATCGAAAGGGCGTCCCGAGAGCGTAGCCGAGCATTCATGGCGCATTTCGCTTATGGCGATGCTGCTGCGCGACGAATTTCCGGAGGCTGATATGGAGAGAGTCACGGAAATGTGCCTCATTCACGACCTCGGCGAGTGCTTTACCGGCGACATACCGACCTTTCTCAAAACCACGGAGGACGAGAATACCGAAGCAAGGCTCCTCGCGGATTGGGTAGACTCGCTTCCGCCGGAGATTTCTGCGCGTGTGAAGGCGCTATACGCCGAGATGGACGCGATGGAGACTGCTGAGGCGAAAATCTACAAGGCGCTCGACCGCTTCGAGGCGGTCATTCAGCATAACGAGTCGCCGATATCAACCTGGGCCGAGAACGAGTACACGCTGAACCGTGTCTACGGCAGCGAGAACGCTGAGTTTCACCCGTGGCTAAAGGCTCTGCGCTCGGAAATGCTCAGAGAGACCGACGAGAAAATCGCCCTATCCCGCGATGCCGAGGGTGATATACAGAACTCCTAAGAGATATGTGAGCATAACCGTAAAGTGTCGCTTCGGCACGATATCGCGCTTTGCGTGATACCGGACGACAAACAGCGCGCAGTCGGAGAGGAAAAAGAGCACTGCGCCGACGTAGGCGATTATCGCGCCTCGCTCCGAGGTTGAGAGCGCGAGCATAAGTGCAAAGACGTTCATTGTCGCATTGGCGATAAGGTAAACATACATCGGTACGACCATCGCTTTCGGCGTTGTGGCGCGGATGGAGCGGATTATGCACCTTCCGGCTGCGTAGTAGATGAGCGCGACCGGCACGACGACGCAGTACGGCACCGAGGCAAAATCGACCTTCTCGAGGTAGACAAGGATAAAAAGAATGTGCGCGAGAGCGAAGGATACGCCGCCGGCGGTGAACCAGCCGTGACCCTTCGGAATCAGCAGCACGTCGCCGAACCAGCAGGCTATGAGCGCGAGGGCGAGAAGATCCGGCCGAAAATCAGACGATACGAGTGCGTAAAGAGCGAGAAAGGCGAGGAGAAACGGCTTCGTTATCCCCCTCAGGCGCTTGTTATCGCGCCATGAGGCGTAAAGGTGCAGGGCGGAGGACAGGCAGAACAGCGCGAGCAATAGCGTTTTAATATCCGGCATACTTATCACCTCTTGAACATTATAACAGAAAATGTCTAATAATCATAGATGTATTTCTTCTTTTTGCACAAAAAAGTTAAAAAATCTGTTGTCATTTTCTCATTATTACATTATAATACTATTTAGTGCGATTATAAACTTTTGGAGGGATACGAATGAAGCATCAGGATCTAATAAAGCAGATGACTCTTGATGAAAAGTGCGAGATGCTTTCGGGCAAGGACTTCTGGCAGACCGTCAGCGTCAAGCGCCTCGGCATTGAGAGCGTCATGCTTTCCGACGGACCTCACGGCATCCGCAAGCAGGAGGGTGCCGGCGACCAGCTCGGTCTTAACGGCTCCGTGCCCGCGACCTGCTACCCCACGGCGGCAACTATGGCAAACTCCTGGGATCCCGAGCTCGGCGAGGAGCTTGGCAGGCACCTCGGCACCGAGGCGGCAAGTCAGGACGTCTCCGTTCTTCTCGGCCCCGGACTCAACATAAAGCGCAACCCCTTCTGCGGCAGAAACTTCGAGTACTTCTCCGAGGATCCGTATCTCGCCGGAAAGATGGCGGCGGGCTACATACGCGGCATTCAGGAGAAGGGCATTTCCGCCTGCCCGAAGCACTTTGCCGCAAATAATACTGAGCTTCGCAGAATGGCGTCCAACTCCGTAATGGATGAGCGTACCCTCCGTGAAATCTATCTCACAAACTTTGAGATTGCCGTCCGCGAGGGTCATCCGAAGAGCATAATGAGCGCCTACAATATGGTAAACGGCGTGTACGCGAACGAGAACGAGCATCTTCTCCAGCATATTCTCCGCGACACATGGGGCTTTGACGGCTTCGTAGTATCCGACTGGGGCGCCTGCAACGACTTTACCGACGGCGTTCGCGCCGGAAGCCACCTCGAGATGCCGACCACCGGCGGCGACAGCCCCAATCAGCTCAAGGCCGCGATCTACGATGGCAGGATCAGCGAGGAAGAGGTCGACAAGCGCGTTGACGAGCTTCTGGACGTGGTTCTTGCAGTCCGCGCCGCCGCGGATAAGTATAAGGGCAAGCCCTTCAGCGTAGAGGAGCACCATAAGTTCGCGCAGAAGGCATCAGAGCAGTCCATCGTCCTCCTCCGCAACGAGGATAACATCCTTCCGCTCAAAAAGGGGTCGAAGGTCGCCGTGATCGGCGAGTTTGCGCAGAAGGCGCGCTATCAGGGCGCAGGCTCTTCCGTCGTAAACTGCACGAAGCTCGACCACACGATGGATGTTATAAAGAACTTCGACCTGAGCGTAGTCGGCTTCGAGCCGGGCTACCCGCGCCACGGCGCGACCGATCAGACCATGATCGGCAAGGCTGTCGAGCTTGCAAAGAAGGCGGAGTACGTCCTTCTCTATATGGGACTTGATGAGATAAGCGAGTCCGAGGGTCTTGACAGAAGCACTCTGAAAATTCCTCAGTGCCAGATAGACCTGCTCAACGCCGTTGCGGGCGTAAATAAGAACGTCATAATCGTTATGAGCGCCGGCTCATCCGTTGAGATGCCGTGGCTCGATAAGTGCAGGGCGCTCGTACACGGCTACCTCTGCGGTCAGGCAGGCGCAAGCGCAGTGCTCAAGGTCATCCTCGGCGAGGTCAACCCCTCCGGCAAGCTCTCTGAGAGCTATCCCATCAAGTACGAGGATTGCTCAAGCGCACCGTACTTCCCGGCGAAGGAGCGCTCTGTCGAGTACCGCGAGGGACTTTACGTCGGCTATCGCTACTATGACAGCGCAAACGTTCCCGTTCTCTTCCCGTTCGGCTTCGGCATGAGCTACACAACCTTTGAATACAGCGATATCAAGGCTGATGACAAGAAGGTCACCTTCAAGCTTACAAATACAGGCAAGATGGACGGCGCCGAGGTCGCTCAGCTCTACGTTCACGCAATTAACCCCTCCGTCTATCGCCCGAAGAAGGAGCTCAAGGGCTTCAAAAAGGTTTTCCTCAAGGCGGGCGAGACCAAGGAAGTCACCATCGAGCTTGACGATAAGGCGTTCAGATACTGGAACGACGTATCGAAGAGGTTTGAGATAGACGGCGGCGAGTACGAGCTTATGGTCGGCGCCTCCGTTGAGGATATCAAGCTCACGGCGAAGGTGCAGGTAAAGGGTACCGACGCGCCGAAGTGCGAGGACGCGGCGAAGCTTCCGAGCTACTATTCAGCCAACATCAAGAACGTCTCCGACGCTGAATTTGAGCAGCTTCTCGGTCACGATATTCCCGACGGAAAGTGGGCCGGAACGATTCAGGCAAACGACGCCATCGCTCAGCTCTACTACGCCAAGAGCCTCAAGACCCGCTTTGTATGGTGGGTCATGGACGCGATGCTCAGAAAGAGCATCGAAAAGGGCGAGCCGGACCTCAATATTACGTTCATCTACAATATGCCCATCCGCGCTATCGGCAAGATGGCGGGCGGCATGATGAGCCAGAAGATGTGCGACGGTATTCTCGACATCGTAAACGGTCACGGAATCGCGTTCTGCAAGGGTCTCGGCAAGATAATCGGCGGCTTCATCAGTCAGTCCGGCGTGCTCAAAAAGCACAATTCGATGGAATAAGGAGGGCGCAGAAATGAAAAACGCAAACGGAATCAACCCCATCATCGCAATCCTTCTGACGCTCTGCGTCTGCGTGCTGTGCGTAGTGTTCTTCATCACCCGCCATCCGGTATGGGGCACGATCTTCGCCCTCATAACCCTCGACTTCGCGGCTGATGTTGTTTTGAGCCTCACGCCGAGAAAGTAACAAAAACATACAGAAATCCCACGGCTTTCGCCGTGGGATCAGACTGTAGACAAAAAAGAAAAGCGTTGGATAAAGGTGGCGGGGATCTGTGAAGGGGCCGGCCAAGAGGCCCCTTCACGTCGCATAATCCGCCCGCAGGCGTCATATTTTGCGCTCTCAAAGCGCAAAATATGTTCAATGCGGAGACTTTGTCTACGCATTGATCCCACGGCTTTCGCCGTGGGATAATTTTTTTTATTTCTGCTTGAAGCTGTAATATACAGTTCCGTTTTCGAGGTCGTAGCCGCGGCACTCTGCCATCTCGCTGACCGTAACGAGCTGGTAGCCGTTGTCAATGAGCCACGGGATCGCCTTTACGCAGGCACGGTAGGTCGGCTCGTGGATGGAGTGCATCAGGATTATCGCACCGTCAAAGGAGCTGTTGACGATTTTGTTGAACACAGCGTCGGCGTTGCGGCTCTGCCAGTCGAGCGTGTCGACAGTCCAGTATATGAGCGGTCTGTCGATTACCTCGCGCACCTTCTCATTGGAGTTGCCGTATGGCGCGCGGACGAGAGTCGCCTTGTGGCCGAGCTTTTCCTCTATTATCGCGTCGGTGTCGGCAATCTGAGCGATGACCTTATCCTTAGACAGCGAGTTGAGGTTGGGATGACTGTATGTGTGATTGCCGATCTCGCAGCCGAGCTCCTCCATTCTCTCGAGGTACTGCGGATTACCCTTCAGCATATTGCCACACTCGAAGAAGGTGGCGACTGCCCCGTACTGCTCCAGAAGATCGAGGAACTTCGGCGTCAGCGAACGGCTCGGGCCGTCGTCAAAGGTGATGGCGATCATCTTTTTCGTGGGATCAAGACCGCGCGGGTAGAGCAGCTCAGGCCAATGCTCGCGGGCAAATTCGGTAAAGCCGGCGGAAATGCGCTCCCAGCCAAAGTCGGTCATAACGCTGGAGGAGCCGTTCTGCGTGAGCCCGATGAAATTGCCCTTTGCGTCAACTACCGCCTTCGCGGCTCTGACGGAATAGGGAAACGAGCCGTCATATTCCTCACTCGAGGCGACGGAGGAGACGATGTAGACTGTATCGCTCTCTGACTTGACGGGAGCGGGGAAATGAGCGTTCGGCTCGGTAATATAATAGCTGAGAGAAACGATTCCGGCACTCTCCGAATAACCGTTTATGCCGAGCACCTCATGCTCTGAGCCGTCGGAGAGCGTTATCGTAAGCCTTGCGGCGCCGACTATATCGTCATAGGCGGCGACAGAGAAATATTCGCCTATGTTCACACCGTGAACAGTTCGCATAAGCGCGCCGGATTTGTCGTAAACGGAGAGGAGAAAGAGCTTGTCTGAGCACATTTCAAGCACCTCCTCCGCGCTGAGAAGAGAAGCGTCCGCGCCGAGGGCGACATCGCCCATGCCGGCGGAGCTGAGAGCCTCGGCGGTGATTTTTCCGGTCTCGAGAAGCGTTTCAGCAATCGGCTCCTCGCTGCCCTTTACGGAGCCGCCGAGCAGCGCGAGAATCGCGCTTGCAGCGTCACCGCGGGTGATGTTATCGCCCTCGACTGTGCTGATAACGCCCTTTTCAAGCGCATAATCGTAGGCATCGCTGAAGTAGAAATCGCCCTCGTAGCCGAGCGCACGCAGAAGCATGGTCGCGTATTCGCCCGTGGTTATCGGATAGAGCGCGCCGAGCTTTTCGGAGGAAACGCCCTTTGTGATACCGCGCGCAAAAGCGTAGTTAACGGCGCCCTCCGCCCAAGAATCGACGTCGGTAAACGGAGAGACGGGATACGCCTCGTCGCTCGCGTCATCATGACCGAGAGCGCGGACGATGAGAACGAGCGCGGTCTCGCGGCTGAGCTGCTCGTCGAGCATATAGTCGACCGTTCCGTCGGGAAGGGGAGCGCCCTTCATAATGCCGAGCGCATTGAGCTTTTCTGCGGCCTCAGCCTTCGTAATAACGGGCTTCGGGCTTATCGGCGTTGTATTAGCGAGAGGCGCAGCCTCGATCGCGTGCGCAGGCTCTTCCACCGGCTCAGGGGAAGTTTCTGCAACTTTGATTGCACAGCCGGAGAGCATAAGCGCCGCAATTAAAGTTAATAAAACAAGCTTTTTCATTATCGGACTCCAAAAAACGTGATGTCAAAACATTATTTTATCACAGATTTTACATTTTTCAATCTTTTATGCTGTTTTTCTTGCTGAATATGTGCTATAATCCCTCGGTAAAGAAGGTGAAGCATGAAAAACAAGAGTTTTCTCTCAAGATACGCGACAATGGCGATGGTGCCGCTGGCGTTTGCGGCGCTGTATTGGCTCTTCTCGCGCTCGCAGGAGATGGCGGAAAAGGCGGTGGAGCTGTTCTCGCGCCCTGCGCGCGATTTTCTCGGAACGCTCAGCTCCGCCGCGCCTTTCTCGATCGCTGAAGTATTGTGCGCCGCAGGGATATTATATGTGGCGATTTTCATCATCCGAACGGTTGTGCAGATTTTCAGCGGCAAATTCGTCGATATTCTGAAGCGCGCGATGATTTTAGTGCTCGTCTGCGCTTATCTCGGGGCTGGCTATCTCTGCCTCTGGGGCATCGACTACCGCACGCGCACATTCCGCGAGCGCGAGGCGCTCGAGGGCGGCATAAGCGCTGAGGAGCTCTATAAGGCTGCGGCTTTTTTTGTCGACCGGGCAAATAGCCTCGCAGATTCCGTAGAGCGCGATGAATCGGGCTCGTTTACGGGCAAAGCAGATGAGCTTCTCGGGTGCGCCGCAGGAATTTACGGCGCGGTGCAGGCAAGATTTCCGTCGCTTGCAGGTACTCCGAGAGTGCCGAAGGCCATGATGTTCTCGGCGTTTATGAGCGCTACCGGCTTTACCGGGATATACTTCCCTTACACGGGCGAGTCGAACGTGAACGTCGCCCAGCCGGCGATCTTCGTGCCGATGACCGCCGCACATGAGCTTGCGCACCAGCTCGGCGTTACCGACGAGGATGCCTGCAACGCCGTCGGCGTGAGCGCGTGCGTGACGAGCGACGACGCGGCTTATCGCTATTCAGGCTACTTAAACGGCAGCATCTATCTCTTAAACGCGCTCTACCGCGCGGATAAGGACGGCTACAATGAGCTGAGAGCGCGCGTGACCGGCTCGATGGCGCGCGATTTTGAGGAGAACAACGCCTACTGGAACACAGTGCGCTCGTCAAAGCCGGCACAGATCGCCACCGACGCGATGGAGCAGGTCTACGACGCGTATCTCAAGGCTAACGGCGTTGAGAGCGGCTTCAAGAGCTACGGCGAGTGCGTGGACATCATCGTGAAGCTCTGGAGCGAGGGATTTTATAATTAACAAAAGGAGAGGCGCGCCTCTCCTTTAAATTTTATATGTATCGTATTCCTCACCGGCGAGGGTCTTGAAGCGGAAAACTCCGTTCTCGAGCGTAATGTAGCCGCGAGAGGAGCCTGCCTTCGGAATGGACACCGAGCCGGGATTTATGTAAACTATTCCGCAGTCCAGCCTTTCGCAGGCGGGAATATGCGTGTGTCCGCACAGAAGCACGTCGCCGGACTTTAACGGCGGCGTTTTTTCTTTGCCCCAGATGTGACCGTGAGTTGCGAAAATTGTACTGTTTCTCTCAAAAATCAGGGCATATTCCGCCATAACCGGAAAATTCAGCACCATCTGATCGACCTCGGCCTCACAGTTGCCGCGCACCGAGAGTATAGAATCCGCTCTCGCATTCAGAAGTGCGATGACCTCCCTCGGGGCGTATTCCTCCGGCAGATCGTTTCGCGGGCCGTGGTATATTATGTCACCCAATAGAAGCATTCTTCCGGCCTTTTCCCGTTCAAAGGCGGAGAGCATTTCGCGGCAGTATTTTGCCGATCCGTGGATATCCGAAGCGATAAAAAGCTTCATCTGCGCACCGCCTCTCTGAGTCTCCGGAGCGCCTCCGTGAGAGTTTTCCGCGTGCAGGCGAGGACAATGCGCTGGTACTGCCCGCCGCACTTCCCGAATAGACTGCCCGCGTCAAGCCACAGCTTCGCCTTGTTCAGAATGAGATCGTCAAGCTCCTCCGGAGTCAGACCGAGCGCGGAGAAGTCGATCCACGCAAAATAAGTGCCCTCCGGCTCGATGAGGCGAAGCTCGGGTAGATTTTCCCTGAGATACTCGCGCAGATAATCGAGGTTTGCGCGCATATAACCCTTGACCTCGTCAAGCCACGCCTCGCCGCCCTCGTATGCGGCCTTCGCCGCGACAAGTCCGAGCTTGTTTACGCTCACAAAGCCATTCGTGGCAAGGGCGCGGTTGTATTTTTCCCGCGCCGCCTCGTTCGGAATAAAGATGTTCGAGCAGGCAAGTCCCGCGAGGTTGAAGCTCTTGCTGGGCGCGGTGCAGATCATAACACGCTCGCGGTTTTCGGGACAGACGGAGTCAAAAATTCTGTGCGTATGCCCGGGAAGAGTAAAATCGCAGTGTATCTCGTCAGAGACTAAGAATACGTTATGCCTGCGGCATATTTCACCGAGGGTGCGTATCTCATCTTCGCTCCATACTCTGCCAACGGGATTGTGAGGAGAGCAGAAAATGAACATTTTTACGTCGTTTTCAACGATTTTTCGCTCAATATCGCAAAAATCCATATGATACTGACCGCCGTCAAGTTTCAGCTCGCTCTCGATCACACGCCTGCCGTTTGCCTCGGCAACGCTCCTGAACGGGTAGTAGACCGGCGGCGTTATCATAACGGCGTCGCCCTCGGCGGTAAAGGCGCGGACGGCGTTTGCAATGGCAAACACGACCCCCGGGGTCTTGACGAGCCATTCACGCCCGGGCTTCCACCCGAAGCGGCGGCTGAGCCAGCCGATAACTGCGTCTGCGTAATCGTCCTTTGTGTCAGAGTAGCCGAAAATACCGTGGTCTACTGCGCTTTTCAGCGCGTCAAGCACGCACTGCGGCGCGGGAAAATCCATATCCGCGACCCAGAGCGGCAGAACGCCCTCGGGCTTTCCGAACTCCCGGGCAAAGTCCCACTTGAGGCTCATCGTGCCCCGACGGTCGATTTCTCTGTCAAAATCATAAGTCATATAATCACCCGAAGGTATTATACATTGTTTTAAGCGAAGTTGCAAATACTATCACAATGTGATATAATAATCGCCGCTGCGATTATTATATCTAATCCAAGTCCTTTTTCCCGCCGCTTACGCGGCAACCGAAAAAGATGACAAATTATAACATAACCGCTCCGCAGTTATGTTATAATAATCGCATACGCGATTATTATATCTAATTCAAGTCCTTTTTCTCGCCGCTTGCGCGGCAACCGAAAAAGATGACAAATTATAACATAACCGCTCCGCAGTTATGTTATAATAATCGCATACGCGATTATTATATTTAATCCAAGTCCTTTTTCTCGCCGCTTGCGCGGCAACCGAAAAAGGTGAGCAATATCTATGGAGGTTTCAGAAAATGAAAGTCCTTTTACTGAATGATTCCTTTCCACCGGTGCTTGACGGAGTTGCGAACGTGCTTCTGAACTACGCGCACTATCTCACGCAGGATTACGGCGCCGAGGTCATGGTCGGTACGCCGTACTACCCCGACGCGGATTACTCGTCATACCCATACAAGGTCGTGACCTATCAGAGCTTCGATACTTCCTCTATCACAAACGGCTACCGCGCCGGAAATCCCTTCGCCTCGAAGGCGATTGCAGAGATGGCGGAGTTCAAGCCGGATATTATCCACGTCCACTGTCCCGCCTCGGCGGCTGTAATAGCCCGCATTCTGCGCGAGACCACCGGCGCTCCGCTCGTTTTCACCTACCACACCAAGTACGATATCGACATACGCCGCGTTGTAAAGAACAAGCTTGTCGCTGATGAAACGATAAAGGCTATGGTCGGCGTTGTTGAGTCGGCAAACGAGGTGTGGGCGGTCTCCGAGGGCGCGGGCAGGAGCCTTGTTGAGCTCGGCTTCGAGGGCGAATGGAGCGTTATGCCGAACGGCGTTGACTTTGAGCGCGGCAGGGTAGAGCCGGATAAGGTCGCGGAGGCGACACGCGATTACGACCTCGGCGGCGGAATTCCGGTTTTCCTCTTTGTCGGCAGAATGATGACCTACAAGAATATCCCGCTTATCCTCGACGCTTTGAAAATGCTTTCCGACAGCGGGCGCGACTATCGCGCAGTGTTCATCGGCAAGGGCCCGGACAAGGAGCTTATGGAGGAGAAGGCTAAGGAGCTCGGCATCGCGGACAAGACAATTTTCACCGGCCCCATCTACGACCGCGATACGCTCCGCGCGTGGAACACGAGAGCCGACCTCTTCCTGTTCCCGTCCACCTTTGATACGAACGGACTTGTAGTGCGCGAGGCGGCGGCATGCGGACTCGGAAGCGTGCTTGTGCGCGGCTCCTGCGCCGCCGAGGGAGTTACGGACGGAGAAAACGGATTCCTCATCGAAGAGAGCGCCGAATCGCTTTTTGAGCTGCTCAAAAAGGTCTCCGGCGACTTTGAGCTTATGCACCGCGTGGGTGAGAACGCGATGAACGAGCTTTATATGTCCTGGCGCGACTGCGTAGGTATCGCGTACCGCCGCTACGAAAAGATACTCACGGAGAAGGAGCTCGGAACCCTCCCCGTAAAGAAGAAGGACGCCTCCGATCTTCTCGTTTCGATGACGGCAAAGACGATGGAGGAGCAGGAAAAAATGCGCAAATTCTTCACCGAGGTCAAGGACTTCTCCCTCGGCATGATGGATAACCGCGCTGAGGAGATTTTTCCGAACGCGGAGCCCTTCTGGAGAGATACGATAAGAAAAGAGTGAGATAAAATGGAGCGGGATTTCAGAACGCTCAGCCTCTATCAGATATGGATACGCTCGTTCTGCGACGGCAACGGCGACGGAATAGGCGACCTTCTCGGCGTTGAGAGCAAGCTGGATTATATAAAGAGCCTCGGAGTGGACGGGATCTGGTTCAGCCCGATATATCCCTCGCCCAACGCGGATTACGGCTACGATATCTCTGATTACCGCGCGATCCACCCGGATTACGGCACGATGGAGGATTTCCGGCGCGTACTTCGCAAGGCGCACGAGCTGGGGCTCGTCGTGATCCTCGACCTCGTTGTAAACCACACCTCCGACGAGCATAAATGGTTCCTTGAGAGCCGCAAGAGCCGCGATAACCCCTACTCCGACTACTATATCTGGCGAGATCCGCGCTTCAAGGGCGAGGAGAGACTGCCGCCGAACAACTGGTTTTCACAGTTTGAGGGGCTCGCGTGGGAGTATGCGCCGGAGAGAGGGCAGTATTACCTGCACGTCTTTGCAAAAAAGCAGCCCGACCTCAATATGGACAACCCCCGCGTGCGCGAGGAGGTCAAGGGCATAATGCGCTTCTGGCTCGATATGGGGGTCGACGGCTTCCGCGAGGACGTTATCACCTACATCTCAAAGCACCACGATCTTCCGGACGGCATACCGTTCCTGCCCGCGATCAACGGCCTGCGCTTTTATAAGGACGGGCCGAACCTTGTAAAGTATCTCCGCGAGTTCCGCTCTGTTGCGAAGGAGTACGGCGCGCTGCAGATCGGCGAGGCGCCGATGACGCCGGTGGACACCGCGCTGACGTATATCTCAGGCGATGACCGTGTGCTCGATATGATGATCGAGTTTGATACGATGTACGCCGATTGCCTTTTTACAGAGTACGTCCGCCTGCCGTTCTCACTCAGAAGATTAAAGCGCGCGTTCACACGCTGGCAGTATAAGCTTCAGGGGCGCGCGTGGAACACGCTCTACCTTGAAAATCACGATCACCCGCGCGTAATAAGCCGCTACGGAAGCGAGAAATACCGCACAGAGAGCGGCAAAGCGCTCGCCGCAAGCTACATATTCCAGCAGGGTGTGCCGTTTATCTATCAGGGGCAGGAGATCGGCATGCTGAACATCGCGCTTCCGAGCATAGACGATTACATAGATGTCGCCTCGAAGAACAGCTACAACTCCATTTTCACCTTTGAGTCGCCTGCGCGCAGACTCCGGCGCGTGCAGTACGGCTCGCGCGACTCCTCGAGAACGCCGATGCAGTGGACATCGGGCGAGAACGCGGGCTTCACAAGCGGCAAGCCGTGGTTTTATGTAAACCCGAACTACAAGGAGATAAACGCCGAAGCCGAGGAGCGCGACGAGAACAGCATACTGAACTTTTACCGCGCGTGCCTCGCGCTGAGAAAGGCGACCCCGGCGCTCCTGTATGGCGAGTACAGAGAGTATAAGCGCCTCTCCGGCAGAATATATATGTACACGCGCGCTTATGAGGGCGAGCGGGTGCTCGTTGTCGTGAGCTTTTCGGAAAAGGAAGTAAAATATCGCCTTCCGCGCGCTATCAGAGGCGGAGAGCCGGAGCTTCTCCTCGGCTCATATCGCGGAGGAGAGAAGCTATGCGCGCTCAGACCCTACGAGGCGCAGGTTTGGAAATTGTAGGCTTGTGCCGCAAATATCACACATATTTTGTCATATTGTATATTTATGGCTAAAATAATGAGGTGCTAATTTGCAAGGTGCACAAAACACCGCGTTTTTCTTTGGACACTATGTGCATTGAAAAGTTGCCGCCAAAATGATAAAATTTAATAAATTCCAAGGAGCAAAGCCCGTTAATAGATGGTCTTTGCTCTTTTTGTGCCTGAAAGGAGCGGGACTATGCCCGAAAAGACGAGCTGGAACGAGGAGTTCCGTAATAGATTTGACCGCCACGAGGATGAGCTGAGATGGCTGTATTTTGAACTGTACGGCGAAAACCGCGAGGCTTACGATTATTTCTGCAAGGTGCTGTGGGAGGCTTATGAGGCGCGCCCCGAGGCGCTCAAAATCCTCGACCGCGCGAGAGAAAAGAACCCGGACTGGTACCGCGGGCACGATCTTGTCGGAATGCTTGCCTATGTCAAGGCGTTTGCCGGAACGCTGAAGGGCGTGCAGTCGAAGCTTGACTACATAGAGGAGGCGGGGGTTAATTACCTGCACCTCATGCCGCTTCTTGAGAGCCCGGAGGGCAGATCGGACGGCGGCTACGCCGTTTCGGACTTCCGCAAGGTGCAGCCGGAGCTCGGAACGATGGAGGATTTAGCAGCGCTCAGCGACGATTGCCACAAGCGCGGCATTTCCGTGTGCCTCGACTTTGTTATGAACCACACCTCCGAGGACCACGAGTGGGCAAAGCGCGCGAGAAAAGGCGAGAAGGAGTATCAGGACAGGTATTTCTTCTTCGACGACTGGCGCATACCGAATGAATATGAAAAGACAGTTCCGCAGGTTTTCCCGACCACCGCGCCCGGCAACTTCACATGGTGCGACGAGGCCAAGAAGGTCGTTATGACCTGCTTCTACCCGTATCAGTGGGATCTGAACTATAAAAACCCCGCCGTTATGAACGATATGACGGACAATATGCTGAACCTCGCAAACCACGGTATCGACATCATCCGCCTCGACGCCGTTCCGTACATCTGGAAGGAGCTCGGCACCTCCTGCCGCAACCTTAAAGAGGTGCATTCGCTCGTCCGCATTATGCGTATGACGACCGAGATTGTCTGCCCCGGAACTCTGCTTCTCGGCGAGGTGGTTATGGAGCCGTCAAAGGTCGTGCCGTACTTCGGTTCGGTCGAAAAGCCGGAGTGCCATATGCTCTACAACGTCACTACAATGGCGACAACGTGGCACACAGTCGCAACTAAGGACACGGCACTTCTGAAGCATCAGCTCGGTCAGGTGTTCAGCCTGCCGAAGGACTACGTTTTCCTGAACTATCTCCGCTGCCACGATGACATCGGATGGGGTCTTGATTACCCCTATCTCTGGCAGTTCGGAATGGACGAGGTGAGCCACAAGCGGTTCCTTAACGATTACTTTACCGGAAAGTGGCAGGGCTCCGACTCCCGCGGCGAGCTCTATAACGACGATCCGCGCCTCGGCGACGCGCGCCTCTGCGGCACTACCGCCTCGCTCTGCGGGCTTGAAACCGCGATAGCTGAAAAGGACGACGTAAAAGAGGAATTTGCCGCCCGCTACGATATAATGCTCCACGCCTATATGTTCACGCTCTCGGGACTTCCCGTGCTCTACTCCGGCGATGAGATCGCAGAGACGAACGATTACGGCTACCACAACGAGCCCTTCAAGTGCGAGGACAGCCGCTGGCTCCACCGCGGCGATATGGATTGGAAGGCCGCCGAAAACCGCACAAAGCGCGGCACGGTCGAGAATACTGTTTTCACCTCTCTGAGAAAGCTTGAAAAGCTCCGCGCAAAGCACCGCGTGTTCGACGGCTCCGCCGATACGTGGATCATAGAGACAGGCGACCCTGCGGTTCTCGGGATAGGCAGATGGAAGGATGGGGAGAAGCTCATCGCGCTCTTCAACTTCTCGAAGAGCCTCAAGACCGTCAAGGCGGGCGAGCGCGGCGAGTTTACCGACCTTATGACGAATAAAAAGCGCGGCGCCATGAGCGTAACGCTCAGACCGGGCGACTTCGCGTGGCTTCTGGGGTGAGATAATGGAGAAAAAGCTCATCTTTCTCGACATCGACGGAACGCTGACGGTCGCGGGTTCGAACGACCCGCCCGAGAGCGCCGTACGCGCGATAAAGGCGGCGCAGAAAAACGGACACAAGGTCTTTCTCTGCACCGGGCGCAACCTCGATATGCTCTCTCCGCTCCTGCACTTCGGGTTTGACGGCGTGGTCGCCTCTGCGGGAGGCTACGTCACCGCCGGCGAAGAAGTGCTCTTCGACTGCCCGATGACCGACGTTCAGCTTGAAAAAGCAATGCGCCTGCTCGGTGAAAACGGCGTTTTCAGAACTATCGAGGCGAAGGACGCGACCTTCGGTGACGAAAACCTCGGCGATTTTCTCGCGAACGCAGGTGAGGGCAACTCCGAGCTCGTGCGCTGGAGAAAGGCTCTCGCGCAGGAACTGAATATAAGACCGATGGCGGAGTACGACGGCAGACCCATCTACAAGGTCGTTATCATGTGCCTTGAATGGAGCCAGCTCGAGCCGGCAAAGCGCGAGCTTGAAAAAGAGTTTGACTTCTGCATTCAGGATCTTGCCGCCCGAGGCTGCCTCAACGGAGAGCTGATAAACCGCCGCTTCAGCAAGGGCACAGGGGTTCGACTCGCCGCAGAGAAGCTCGGCTTCGACATCGAGGATACCATCGGCTTCGGCGACAGCATGAACGATCTCGAGATGATCAAGGTCGTCGGCACGAGCGTCTGCATGGCCAACGGCTCGCCTCAGCTCAAGGAATTATCGGATATTGTCTGTCCCTCTGTCGAGGAGGACGGATTATATAAAGCATTCACAGACCTGAAATTAATTTAAAAAGGAGATACAAGTATGGCACTCGACTACCGCAAGTGCGCCGAAGAGATATATTCTCACCTCGGCGGACGCGACAACATCATCAGCGCGGCACACTGCGCCACGCGCCTGCGCCTTGTGATCGCGGATAACTCCAAGATCGACAAGGAAGCCCTTGAAAACGTAGAGGGCGTAAAGGGAATGTTCGATTCCAACGGTCAGCTTCAGCTCATCATCGGCACCGGCACCGTCAACAAGGTCTACGACGAGTTTCTCGCCGTAACCGGCATGACCGCCGCCACGAAGGACGAGGTAAAGCAGGCCGCCGCCTCCAAGATGCCACTGTGGAAGAAGATCCTCAAGACACCCGGTGATGTGTTCGTTCCGATCCTCCCCGCAATCGTAGCCTCCGGCCTTATGATGGGTATCGTTGAGGCTATTCCTAAGTTCGCACCCGCCTTCGGTCAGACTGACTGGTTCTCGTTCCTTGACCTCGTCGCAAACACCGCGTTCGCGCTTCTTCCCGTTCTCGTCGCAATAAGCGCCGCGAGAGTTTTCGGCGGCAATATCTTCCTCGGCGCCGTTATCGGCCTTATGATGGTACATCCCGCGCTAATAAACGCATGGACAGTCGGCAACTATGCCGCAGGTGAAATACCGACCTGGTCGATTTTCTTCTATCCGATACAACAGGTCGGCTATCAGGGTCACGTTATCCCGGTAATATTGGCGGTTCTCCTGATGAGCACCATCGAGAAGTGGCTTCATAAGCACGTTCCCGAAATGATCGACCTTTTCGTCACCCCGCTTGTCACCGTAGTCTGCACCGCTTACCTAACCTTCACCGTCATCGGCCCCGTGTTCTCAGTATTTGAGAACTGGGTACTTGCGGGTGCGCAGGCGCTTATCACCATCGGCTTCGGCCTCGGCGCCGCGGTCATGGGCGCTATATATCCGTTCACCGTCGTCATGGGTCTGCACCACATGTACAACGTCATCGAGGCGGGCATGATCTCCTCCACCGGCGTAAATACCTGGATGCCCATCGCAACCGCGGCGAATATCGCCCAGTTCGGCGCCTGCCTCGCGGTCGCTCTAAAGTGCAGGAACCAGAAGACGAAGTCCGTCGCGCTCCCGTCCTCACTCTCCGCGTCCCTCGGCATCACCGAGCCCGCTATCTTCGGAATTAACTTCCGCTTCATGAAGCCATTTATTGCCGGTATGATCGGCGGCGCTGTCGGCTCTCTCTTCGCCTCCTGGATGACCGGTACCGATATGAACGGCAACGTAGTCAAGTTCGGCGCCACCACCTACGGCGTAACCGGTATTCCCGGAATCCCCGCGATCAACAACATCCCGATGTACCTTCTCCTTATGCTCATCTCCGCCGGCGTTGCGTTTGCGATCACATGGTTCATCTGGAACGAGGATGAGCCGAAAAAGCAGACCGCTCCCAGCGCACCCGCAAAAGCTGAGTCAAAGGCTCCCACCGCAAGCGTTATCCGCTGTGCCGCAGGCGAGCTCATTCAGCCCACCAACGGTAAGGTCATCGCCCGCGAGGCCATTCCCGACGCAACCTTTGCTGACGGCATCCTCGGCGACGGCGTCGGCATCGAGCCCTCCGAGGGCATCGTCTACGCCCCGTTTGACGGCGAAGTTACGAGCGTTTTCGACACGAAGCATGCCATAACTCTTGAAAAGAACGGCATGGAGGTTCTCATCCACGTCGGCGTCAACACCGTCAACATGAACGGAGACGGCTTTGAGGCGTTTGTCAAGGAGGGAGACACCGTCAAGGCCGGTCAGAAGCTCCTCACCTTCGATTCCGCGAAGATCAAGGCCGCCGGTTATTCCGACTGCGTGGTCGTTCTTCTCACAAACGCGGAAGAGCTCGAAAAGGTTGAATGCGGAATTAAATAATTAAAAGGAGATAATAACATGAAATCGTTTGAGTACACCATCACCGATCCCGTCGGCATCCACGCCCGTCCCGCCGGAGTTCTCGTCAAGGAAGTAAAGGGCTTTGCCGGCTCCACCGTCACCATTCAGAAGGGCGAGAAGAGCGTCAACGCGCTCAAGCTTATGGCTCTCATGCAGATGGGCATTAAGCAGGGCGATACCGTCACCGTTTCCGTCGAGGGCGGCGATGAGGAGGCTGTCTGCACCGCGCTCGAGAGCTTTTTCAAGGCAAATCTGTAACTAAAACCGCATACAAAACGGCTGCCGTAATGACAGCCGTTTTGTCGATTGATGAAAGGAGTAAAACCCATGATTTCCATCCAGGGAAAGGGCGTTTCCACCGGCGTAGCAGTCGGCCCTCTGTACTTCTACCGCCGCGCAAAGAGTGAGATAACCCGCGCCGCTGTCGCAGATACCGAAGCTGAGTGGGCGCGCTTCAAGGCGGCTCAGGAAAAGGCAATAGCCGAGCTCAACGCACTTGCCGAGAAGGCGAGAGCCGAGGCGGGCGACGAGGCCGCGATGCTCTTCGAGACACACGCGATGATGGTCGAGGATATGGACTATGAGGAGGCCATCGAGGCGGGCATCAAGGAGTCCTCGCTCAACGCCGAGGCTGCGGTTTCCGACGCCGGCGAAATGCAGGCTGCCGCCTTCGCCGCTATGGACGACGATTATTTCAAGGCTCGCGCAGCCGATGTCAAGGACATCTCGACCCGCCTTATCGGAATACTCTCCGGCGCGGTTGCGGGAGGAATAGACTCCGACGTGCCGGTAGTCCTCGCGTCCGACGATCTCGCTCCGAGCGAGACCGTTCAGCTCGATAAATCGAAAATTCTCGGCTTCGTGACAAGCGGCGGCTCCGGCTCGAGCCACACCGCAATCCTCGCCCGCACGATGGGCATTCCCGCCATCATCGGCGTCGGTGATAAGCTGAAAACCGAATACGAGGGCCGCGAGGTCGCCATCGACGGCGGCACCGGCACCGTCGCAGTAGAGCCGGACGAGGCTGTGAGAGCGCAGATGCTCGCCAAGCGCGCTGAGCTTCTGAAGCGCCAGGCGCTCCTTAACGAGCTCAAGGGCAAGCCGAATGAGACGAAGGACGGCCAGCGTATCCGCGTTTACTGCAACATCGGCTCACCGGAGGACGTTCACACCGTTCTTGAAAACGACGGCGGCGGAATCGGGCTCTTCCGAAGCGAATTCCTCTACCTCGAGTGCGACGATTATCCCACCGAGGACTATCAGTTCGAGGCATACAAGAAGGTGCTCTCCGATATGGGCGACAAGGAGGTCGTCATCCGCACGCTCGACATTGGCGCAGACAAGCAGATAGACTACTTCAATCTCCCGAAGGAGGAGAATCCGGCGCTCGGCAACCGCGCTCTGCGAATCTGCCTCAACCGCCCGGAGATTTTCAAAACCCAGCTCCGGGCGCTTTACAGAGC
The DNA here is from genome assembly GCA_017479425.1 of Oscillospiraceae bacterium. Classification (GTDB taxonomy): domain Bacteria; phylum Bacillota; class Clostridia; order Oscillospirales; family Oscillospiraceae; genus RUG626. The sequence goes on along the minus strand of JAFVCD010000010.1, from coordinate 35,383 downwards.
AAGTGCCTACGGCCATCTCTGCATAATGTTCCCGATGGTCACCTCCGTCTGGGAGGTCAGAGAAGCGAAAAAGCTCTGTGAGGTAGTAAAAAAGGAACTCACGGCTGAGGGAATCCCGTATTCCGAGGACGTTCAGATCGGTATTATGATCGAAACTCCCGCCGCCGCCGTCATCTCCGACAGACTCGCAAAGGAGGTCGACTTCTTCTCCTGCGGCACAAACGACCTAACGCAGTACACTCTCGCCTGCGACAGACAGAACAACGACCTCGGCCGCTTCTTCAACCCCCACCATCCGGCGGTCATTCGCCTTCTCAAGATGGTCTGCGACAACGCGCACAAAAACGGCGTATGGGTCGGAATCTGCGGCGAGCTTGGCGCTGACCTCGAGCTTACGGAGACCTTCCTCTCCATCGGAATCGACGAGCTTTCCGTATCCCCGAGAAGCGTTCTTCCGCTCCGCCAGAAGATACGCGAGACAGACGTGCGCGCCGTGCGCGAGAAGTGCATAGCTGACCTTCTGAGCGACGAATACAGACTATGAGCAGGATTTACGACGTCGCCGCCCTCGGTGAGATACTTATCGACTTCACGGAGGCGGACGGCAAATTTACGCCGAACCCAGGCGGCGCTCCGGCAAACGTGCTGGCGATGCTGCGAAAGCTCGGCAAAAGGTGCGCCTTTATCGGCAAGGTCGGGCAGGATATGTTCGGCGACAGCCTCGTTTCCGCCCTCGACTCTCTCGGAATCGATACCGGCGGCCTTATGCGCGACGCGAGGGTAAAGACCACGCTCGCTTTCATCCACACTCTCCCGGGCGGAGACAGAGCCTTCAGCTTTTACCGCGACCCGGGCGCAGACATGATGCTCAGAGCCGGCGAGGTCAACGGCGATATAGTTGATTCGTGCCGCGTTTTCCACTTCGGAACGCTCTCAATGACCGCAGAGCCGGTCAGAACAGCCACCGTTGAGGCTGTGGAGCGGGCAAAACGCGCCGGAGCGCTCCTGAGCTTCGATCCGAATCTGAGGCTTAACCTCTGGCAGAGTCCGGAGGAGGCAAGAGCTGCGATGGAATACGGGCTTTCCTGCGCAGATATCGCAAAGATAAGCGACAACGAGGTTGAGTTCCTCATCGGCGAGCGCGACTATGACTATGCCGGAAGAAAGCTCCAGACGGTTTACCCAAATCTGCGGCTGCTTACGATAACGGCGGGCGCTGATGGGAGCTACGCCTTCCTCGGCGCGGCTTCGGCATTTGAGCCGGCTTGCAAAAGAGGCGGCGTTATCGAGACAACCGGTGCCGGCGATACCTTCTGCGGGTGTATGCTGAACGCCGTACTGGAACGCGGGTTCGAGCTTGATTTGCACGAAGCCCTGCGCTTTGCTAATCACGCGGCGTATATAGTCACAACGCGGCGCGGCGCGCTCATGCAGATGCCCGAAAAGAGCGAGGTCGAGGCTATTTATAGATAATTAATAGATAAAAGAAAAGAGGTGCTGTACTTTACAGCACCTCTCAATGCGTCGACAAAGTCTCCGCATCGAATATATTTTGCACTCAGAGAGCGCAAAATATGACGCCTGCGGGCGGATTATGCGACGTGAAGGGGCCTCTTGGCCGGCCCCTTCACAGATCCCCGCCTCCTTTATCCAACGCGTTTCCTTTTTGTCTACAGTCTTAGAGGTGCTGTACTTTACAGCACCTCTTTAATGTATTTTCCGGTGATCGAGCCGGGATTTGCTGCTATCTCCTCGGGAGTGCCGCAGGCTACTATTTCGCCGCCCTCGGCGCCGCCGCCCGGACCCATGTCTATGACGTAATCGGCGCTTGAAATGAGGTCGAGGTCGTGCTCAATGACAAGCACAGTCGCGCCGGCGTCCACAAGCCGCGAGAGCACCCCGAGCAGCACCTGAACGTCCAGCGGGTGAAGTCCGATTGTCGGCTCGTCGAATACGAAAACGCTGTCGGACTGGCTCTTTCCCATCTCGCTTGCAAGCTTCAGCCTCTGCGCCTCGCCGCCGGAGAGAGCCGGAGTGTCCTCGCCGAGGGTGAGATAGCCGAGCCCGAGACCCTCGAGCACATTGAGCTTCTCCGCGATTCGCTTGACTCCCTTGAAGAGCCTGAGCGCCTCGGAGACTGTCATGCTCATAAGCTCGGTGATCGAATAGCCTCTCTCCGCGCCCTTCGGGGTGAGGGTTATCTCCCACGCCGCGTCGCCGTAGCGCCCTCCGCGGCAGTCGGGGCAGGTTATGGTCACATCCGGCAGAAACTGCACGTCGAGCGAGATCTGACCCGTTCCGTCGCAGGTCGGACAGCGCAGAGAGCCGGTGTTGTAGCTGAACGCGCCGGCGCCGAGCTTCATCGCTTTTGCGGAGTCGAGCGAGGCGTACATTTTTCTCAGCTCGTCGAGCACGCCGCTGTACGTTGCGACTGTTGAGCGGATGTTCACGCCGATGGGCGAGGCGTCGATGAGATTTGCGCGCGAAATGCCGTCGGCGGTGATTTTAACAATGTGGCCGGGGAGCTTTTCTCCAGCCGCGTTTGCATTCAGCGCGGGAATGAGGCTCTCGAGCACCATCGTAGTTTTGCCGGAGCCGGAAACTCCGGTCACAGCGGTGAGGCGGCCCTTCGGGATACGCACGCTGAGCGGATGAACTGTGTGGATCGGGCTTGTTTCCATCTCGATCGCGCCGAGGCTGAAAAGCTCCTCGCGCGGGCATTTTCTGCGGCTTACAGCTCCGCCGTCGGAGAGGATAAACGGCGCGATCTTTGAATTTGGCGCCGCCGCGACGTCGCTGACAGTCCCCTGCGCGAGGATCGTGCCGCCGTCAGCGCCGGCGAGCGGACTAAGCTCTATCATGTGATCGGCGCGGCGCAGCACGCGCACGTCATGGTCGACGAGAACTACCGAGTTGCCGTCGGCGATCAGACTTTCCACGACCTCCATAAGCCCGTCAATATTCGATGGATGCAGACCGATGGACGGCTCGTCGAGCACATAGAGAACTCCGGTGGTTTCGTTTCGCACCGCCCGCGCGAGCTGAACGCGCTGGCGCTCACCGGTGGAGAGAGTGGAGGAGGCTCTGTCGAGGCTCAGATAGCCGAGGCCGAGGTCGATGAGGCGCTTTGCATTATCAAGAAATGACTCTCCGATGCTCTCCGCCATCGGACGAAGGTCGAGAGGAAGCGTATCAGGTACGTTTTTCACCCACGGAATAAGCTCGGAGAGCGTCATCGCGGTCGCCTCCGCGAGATTTTTACCGGCGAGGGTCGTCGAACGCACCTTTTCCGAGAGGCGCGTGCCGCCGCAATCGGGGCAGTCGCACTCTCTGAGAAACTTCGCAACGCGCTTCATACCGCTCTCGTCCTTGACCTTGGAGAGCGCGTTTTCAACTGTGTAGACGGCGTTGTAATAGGTAAAATCCATCTCGGTGGCGACGTTGGTCTTTTCGTTTTTGTAGAAGAAGTGGTGCTTTTCGGCGGGAGCGCTGAAAACGATATCCTTCTCCTTATCGGTGAGGTCGCGGAACGGTACGTCGGTGCGAACGCCCATATCGCGGGCAATATCCTTCATCAGCGACCACATGAGGTTCTGCCACGGCGCCACCGCGCCCTCGTCGATGGTGAGAGAATCGTCCGGCACGATGGTGGACATATCCACCTCGCGCACAACTCCGGTACCGGAGCAGGTCGGACACGCGCCGTCAGAGTTGAACGCCATCGCCTCAGCGCCCGGGCCGTAGAATTCAACTCCGCATTCGGGACATCTCGTCGGAAGCATCAGCGCGACGTCCATCGAGGGCGGACAGCGGTGACCGTTCGGGCAGACGTGACTTCAGAGGCGGGAGAAGAGAAGGCGCAGGGAGTTGAGAAGCTCAGACGCCGTGCCGAAGGTGCTGCGAACTCCGGGGATTCCGGGGCGCTGGTGGAGAGCGAGGGCGGCGGGAACGTGCTTTACTTCGTCCACCTCCGCCTTCGAGGCCTGCGTGATGCGCCTGCGGGTGTAGGTCGAGAGCGCGTCGAGATACCGGCGCGAGCCCTCGGCGTAAAGCGTTCCGAGCGCGAGTGAGGATTTCCCGGAGCCGGAAACGCCGGCGATTGCGACGAGCTTTCCGAGCGGGATATCGACGTCGATGCTCTTGAGATTATGCACCCGCGCGCCGCGGACGGTTATATATTTCGGACCTTCAGACATTTTGGCACCTCAATCAGTGTTTTTGGGGTATTATATCACGGAAAAAAGTATATGTAAATGTGAAAATCCCCTTGACAATCGCGAAAAATCCGGTATAATTATTTAGCCTGTCGCCATAAGCGCGGCAAGGTAAATTCCTTGTCTCTTCCGATGGAGAAGAGACCAAAAGTCCAGAAGGAGGTGCAAAAGATGGCAAAAACCAGCGAAAAGTATGAGGTTCTTTACATCATTGATCCGGATCTCGGCGAGGAGGCTACAAGCGCTCTCGTAGAGAAGTTCAAGACCCTCATTGAGCAGAACGGCACTCTCGGAGAGATCGACGAGTGGGGCAAGCGCAGACTTGCTTATCCCATCAACGACAAGCCCGAGGGATACTACGTTCTCGTGAAGTTCACTGCCGGCCCCGAGTTCCCCGCTGAGCTCGACCGCGTTATGAAGATCACTGACGGCGTCGTTCGCTCTCTTATCACTCTCGCAGCAGAGTAAGGAGAAAATATGCTTAATCACATCGTGATAATGGGCAGACTTACCCGCGATCCCGAGCTTCGCCGCACCCAGTCCGGAACGGCTGTCGCTTCCTTCACGCTTGCTGTTGACCGCGATTTTTCCGGTCGTGACGGCGGCGAGAAGCAGACCGATTTCATCGACTGCGTGGCATGGCGCCAGACGGGTGAGTTCGTCTCCAAATACTTCCAGAAGGGAAGTATGGCGGTAGTCTCCGGCCGCCTTCAGCTCCGCGATTGGCAGGACAGAGACGGCAACAAGCGCAGAAGCGCCGAGGTCGTAGCCGACAACGTCTATTTCGGCGAGTCGAAGCGCCAGAGCGGTGAGAGCGGCTCCTATAACCGCGATAACGGCGGTTACAGCGCGCCCGCACAGAGCTACAGCGCCCCGCAGAGCGGCTATCAGGGCTATCAGAGCCCGGTGCGCGGCTCGGATTTTGAGGAGCTCTCCGATGATGATGGAGACCTTCCGTTTTAATTTGATTTTTACCAACACCACTAAAAGGGGGTTAATACAGTGACTAACGAGAAAGAAGCTGCCCGTCCGGCACGTCCGGCACAGGCTCGTAAGCGCAGAAAGGTTTGCCAGTTCTGCGTTGATAAGGCTCAGTACATCGACTACAAGGATGTTACGAAGCTCCGCCGCTATCTCTCCGAGAGAAGCAAGATCCTTCCCCGCAGAGCAACCGGCACCTGCGCTATGCATCAGCGTGAGCTGACCACCGCTATCAAGCAGGCGCGTCAGATCGCACTCCTTCCCTATGTAACTGACTGATTGCCAGTACCGAGGATAAAATGTTTTGACCGCATCCGAATTCTTTTGGGTGCGGTCATTGTTATATGGGAACTCAGCATATACTTGAAAAGTCCATCGAAAAGTGTTAGAATACACTAAATCATTGAAGAAAAGGGGAATGACAGATGTCAATGAAGCCCGTAACCGAGGATATGCTCGCTGCCTGGAGCGAGAAATACGCAAAAAGCGAGGCTCGCAGAGTATCCGAGCTCGCGTTCTCAAAGAGCGAGATAAACGCCGTAAGCTTCAGCGCTAAAGAGAATTTTCTCATGAAGCAGAAGTTTTCCGTCGAGGTAAAGACCCTGCCCGCTACAAATCAGGAGCGTTCCGGCCGCTGCTGGCTCTTTGCCGCGACGAACGTACTGCGCGAGAGGGTGGCACAGAAGCTCGAGCTTGATAATTTTGAGCTCAGCCAGAGCTACCTTGCCTTTTGGGATAAGTTCGAGCGCGCAAATCTGATGCTCGAGAACATCATCGCCACCGCCGCGCTCCCGACCGACGACCGCAACGTGCAGTTTATTCTCCAGACCGGCGTACACGACGGCGGCCAGTGGGAGATGTTTGCAAACATAGTCCGCAAATACGGCGTAGTGCCGAAGGATAACTACTCCGAAACGTATCAGTCGAGCCACACCCAGCAGCTCAACGCGCAGCTGAACCGCGCGCTGAAGGCAGAGGCTGTCCGCCTGCGCGAAATGATCGCTGCCGGCGCCGCCGAAAACGAGGTGCAGAATGAGAAGAACCGCACCCTCGGTAAGGTCTACGCCTTCCTCTGCACCTGCTATACCGAGCCGCCCAAGACCTTTGACTTCACCTACGTCGATAAAAACCGCGCATACCACACCGAGCGCAATATGACGCCGCTCGCGTTTGCCGAGAAGTACGTCGGAGATCTTCTTGAAAAGAGCGTTTCTATCATTAACTCTCCCACCTCCGACAAGCCGTATCACAAGACCTTTACCGTCCGCTACCTCGGCAATATCGTCGGCGGCAAGCCGGTAGTACATCTTAATCTCCCGATGGATGAGTTCAAGGACGCCGTTATCCGCCAGCTGAAGGACGGAAAGATCGTCTGGTTCGGCTCTGACGTCGGCAAGTTCGGCGACAGAGAGAAGGGCGTCTGGGACGACAAGAGCTACGATTTTGAGGCGACCACCGGTCTTGATCTCGCAATCAGCAAGGAAAACGCGCTCGGCTATTGGTTCTCCTCAATGAACCACGCCATGTGCCTCACCGGAGTTGACATCGTGGACGGCAAGCCGACAAAGTGGAAAATCGAAAACAGCTGGGGCGGCGATAAGGGCGAGAAGGGCTATTATATCTGCTCCGATTCGTGGTTTGACGAATACGTCTATCAGGCGGCGGTGGAGCGCGAGTACCTCGGCTCTCTTGCGGATTGCTACCCCGGCGAGCCGAAGATGATGGAGGCGTGGGATCCGATGGGCACGCTTGCCGAATAATCAGGGGAAAAGACAATTTAGATTGTATAAAATACAAATTGACACAAGGAAACATCTGTGGTAATATTTATGCACTTAACCCACCACGGAGGTATGAAATGAAAAAAGTATTTGCAATAATTATGTCGGCTGTGATGCTCTTTGCGCTCGTCGCCTGCGCCGCGGGGAACACCGGGAGCGGCGATACTCTTGCCGAGATCAAGGCGCGCGGCACGATCACGATAGCCACCGAGGGCGACTGGAGCCCGTGGACTTACCATGATACCGATACCGATGAGCTTGTCGGCTTTGATATCGAGCTTGCGAAGGAGATAGGCAAGGAGCTCGGCGTAACCGTCGAGTTCAAGGAGACCGACTGGGATTCGATCCTCGCCGGAGTTGACGCAGGCCGCTTTGATATCGCCTGCAACGGCGTTGACTGGACGGCGGAGAGAGCTGAGAAATATCACTTCTCGACCCCCTATGTCTATATGCAGGAGGTCATCGTGACCCGCAAGGATAACGAGGATATCCACTCAATGGAGGATCTGAGCGGCAAAAAGACCGCCAATTCCCCGAACTCCACCTATGCTGACGAGGCAATAGCGATGGGCGCCGAGGTCACCTATGTCAACACTCTTGCCGAGACTATTCAGGTTCTTGAGCAGGGCAGAGTTGACGCGACCGTGAATGCCAAGGTATCCATTGAGGACTATCTGCGCGAGCATCCGGACGCCAATATCAAGATAGTCTACGAATCCGAGGGTACTTCGGTATGTGTTCCGACTCAGAAGAACGATGAGCACAAGTCGCTTATCGACGCCGTTGACGCCGCGCTTCAGAAGATGCGCGATGACGGCAGACTTGCCGCGCTGAGCGAGAAATACTTCGGCGCAGACCTCACGAGAAAATAAAAAGTCCGTTTAGTGTCATTGCGAGGCTCCTTCGGAGCCGTTGGAATCCGTTTTTTTGGTACATCGGATTCCGACGCCAGTGTGAGCACTGGCTCGGAATGACGCTTTTTGTATTTGCAGATTTTACTTAGGAGTTATCTATGTTCAGTTCCGAATTTTTAGCTCGCGCAGAGAGAATAATCGGCATTCTCATCGACTCGTTCCCGAAGCTTCTTCGCTACGGAGTGACCGTTACCGTACCGATGACGGCGCTTTCGTTTGCCCTCGCGCTCGTTATCGCAGTCGTCGTCGCACTTATACAGTACGCAAACGTGCGCGGCGCAAGGCAGCTCTGCCGCTTTTATATATGGTTTACGCGCGGCACTCCGCTGCTCGTGCAGCTCTACCTGATATTCTACGGACTGCCGTCGCTCGGCATACGCCTCGAGGCGTTTCCCGCGGCGGTCGTCGCCATCGGACTGAATGAGGGCGCGTATATGGCAGAAACTGTCCGCGGCTCGCTCGAATCGGTGCCTAAGGGGCAGCTCGAGGCGGGCTACTGCGTCGGTATGAACTACGTCCAGATCATGTGGCACGTCGTGCTTCCGCAGGCGTTCAGAATAGCGTTCCCGTCGCTCGGCAATTCTCTCATCGGAATGCTCAAGGAGACGAGCCTTGCCGCGACAATCACGATAGTTGAGATGTTCCGCGAGGCGCAGATAATAAACGGCAGAGTCTATGAGTCGCTGTGGCTCTATCTCGAGGTTGCGGTGATATATCTTGCGTTCTGCACGATTTTGAGCGTCGTTCAGCGCAGAATGGAAAAGCGGCTCGGCACCTACGGAGGCGTAAAATGATAGAGGCAAGAAACATCAGAAAGAGCTTTGACGGAGCTGAAATATTGAAGGGCGTGGATATTTCCGTCGACAAGGGCGATGTCGTCGCCGTCCTCGGCCCGTCCGGAAGCGGAAAGACCACGCTTCTGCGGTGCCTCAACTTCCTCGAGCGCGCCGACGCCGGAACGCTGTCGTTCGACGGCGTGGAGTATGACCTTGCGACGGCGAAGAAGGGCGAAATCGCCGCCGTTCGCCGCAAAACAGCCTTTGTTTTCCAGAATTACAACCTTTTTCTGAACAAAACCGTCCTCGACAACGTGACTCTCGGACTCACGGTCGCGCGGAAGATACCGAAGGACGAGGCTGTGGAGCGGGCGAAAACCGCCCTCGAGCGCGTTGGCCTCGGAGATAAGCTCGGCGCGTATCCGTTCACGCTCTCCGGAGGCCAGCAGCAGCGCGCCGCAATCGCAAGGGGACTTGCGCAGAACCCCGAGATAATCTACTTCGACGAGCCGACGAGCGCCCTCGACCCCGAGCTTATAGGCGAGGTGCTGAGCGTTATGCGCGATCTTGCGAGCGAGGGTATGACGATGATAGTCGTCACCCACGAGATGGAGTTTGCGAGAAGCGTGTCGAAGAAGGTCGTTTTCATGGAGAACGGCGTTGTGGTCGAGTCCGGCCCCTCAAAGGAGTTCTTCGAGAACCCCAAGGAGGAGCGCAGCCGGAAATTCGTGAACTTCATTCTGAGCGAGAGATGAAAATTCAGGCAGGGCTTTTGCCCTGCCTGTTATTTTGCCTTGCTCCGGCTGAACATTGCGGCTAAGAATGCGAAAAGCATCGCCGCCGTTATGCCGCCTGACGAGGCGGTGAGACCGCCCGTGAGCGCGCCGAGAAGCCCGTCCTTCTCCACCGCCTCGCGCACGCCCTTACTGAGCGCATAGCCGAAGCCGGTGATCGGCACCGTCGCGCCCGCCCCGCCGAACTCTGCAAGCGGCTCGTAAACTCCGAGAGCGCCGAGAATTACGCCGATCACCACGAAAAGCGTGAGAATCCGCGCCGGAGTGAGCTTTGTGCGGTCAATGAGCACCTGACCCGCGGCGCAGATCATGCCTCCGATGAAAAAAGCCCGCAAATATTCCATATTTATGACCATTCCTTTCATAAATGCCAAAGGCACAAATGACCATAAAAGGAATGGTCATAAAATGCCATGTTTTTCGGTTGCCGCTTGCGGCAGGAAAAACGACTTTTTTTACCTCGTGAGCTCCACCGCGCAGGCGATGGAGGGGATCGATTCGCCCTGCATTGTCGTAACGGGGCTTAGAAGCGCGCCGGTGGCGCAGAACAGCACCCGCTTTATCTCGCCGCGCTGCATTTCCGGCAGTATTTTCGCGCAGAGCACCGAAGCCGAGCACCCGCAGCCCGAGCCGCCGGAGTGAACGTCCTGCGCCTCGCGGTCAAAGACGAGCTTTCCGCAGTCGTTGTGAACGGCGGAGAGATCGCAGCCCTCCCGCTTCGACAGATCAACAAGGATTTCACTTCCGAAGTGACCTAGGTCGCCGGTGAGAATAAGATCATAGTCGCCCGGCGCGGTGTGCGTTTGAGCTAAGTGCGTCATGATCGTATCGAGCGCGGCGGGCGCCATCGCGGAGCCCATGTCGTTGGCGTCTGTAATTCCTGCGTCGACTATTTTTCCGGGCGTGACCGCGGAAACGCGCACACTTCCGGTGTCGCGGGAGAGAATAACCGCGCCGGAGCCGGTCACAGTCCACTGACTTGTCGGCGTACGCTGACCGCCGTACTCCATCGGCGTGCGGAACTCGCGCTCTGCTGTCGAGAAGTGCGAGCTTGTGACCGCGGCGGCAACCTCGGCATACCCCGCGTTTACGCTCATCGCCGCGAGAGCGAGCGACTCCGCCATCGTGCTGCACGCGCCGTAGACTCCGAAGAGGGGAGCGGATTGACCGCGCAGGGCAAAGGTAGAGGCGGCGCACTGCTGCTGAAGGTCGCCTGCAAAAATGAGGTCGAGATTATTTTCGGCCATACGCGCCTTCGTGAGCGCTCGGGCGAGAGTGCGGCGCATGAGCTCGCTTTCCGCCTTCTCCCAGCTCTCCTTGCCGAAATATGGGTCAAGCTCAATTTCGTCAAAGAGCGAGGCAAGCGGGCCGTCCCCCTCCATTTTTCCGGCTGTCGATGAAAAGCCCGCGATGTGGGGCGCATTTTTCAATATTATCGTTCTCATCAGTATCACCCTGAATACTTTTCCCGATTTTACATAAAAAATTCTCTTTTTGATATTCCACTTTGGTCAGTTTTTTGGTACAATAGATAAAATAATTGCCGGAGGTGCTTTATGAGAGGCATTTACACATCTGTTAACGATATAAGAAAGAGAGTTTTTGCCGAGGTAGCAAAGCTTAGCTATAACTATAAGGACGGCGATCTCAGCGAGATGGAGCGCATCCCTTATCGCGTTATCCCGGGTGAGGTCGCAACCTACCGCGAGAGCATATTCCTTGAGAGAGCCATCGTTAAAGAGCGTATGCGCCTTGCGATGGGCCTCAATCTCCGCTCCTTCCTCGAGCACGCGCCGGTCTCCACTAACGCTGAGGACTGCGTTCGCCCCGAGAAGTACTACGAGCCTCCGCTTGTCAACATCATCAAGTTTGCGTGCCATGCCTGCCCCGATAACGTCGTCACCGTGTCAAACCAGTGTCAGGGATGCCTTGCGCACCCCTGCAAGGAGGTCTGCCCGACCGGCGCAGTCTCCTTTGACGGTCACAGCCACATCGACACCTCCAAGTGCATAAAGTGCGGCAAATGCATCGAGGCGTGCCCCTACGGCGCCATTCTCCGTATGCAGCGCCCCTGCGCCAAGGCCTGCGGAATGAAGGCGATCACCTCCGATGAGTACGGCAGAGCCGAGATCAATCAGGAGAAGTGCGTTTCCTGCGGTCAGTGCCTCGCTAACTGCCCCTTCGGCGCGATTGCGGACAAGGCTCAGATATTCCAGACCATCCAGGCGATAAAGTCTGATGTTCCCGTTTATGCGGCGATTGCTCCGGCGGTTATCGGCCAGTTCGGCGCCGCTCTTACCTACGATAAGCTCCGCGCCGCGTTCAAGGCTCTCGGCTTTGTCGACGCAGTCGAGGTTGCCGTCGGCGCAGACCTCTGCACGATGCAGGAGGCTGAGGACTTCGTAAAGGAGGTTCCCGAGAAGCTTCCGTTCATGGCTACAAGCTGCTGCCCGGCGTGGTCGAGCATGGCGAAAAAGGAGTTCCCGAAGCAGGCTGAGTGCATCTCAATGGCGCTCACCCCGATGGTGCTGACAGGCAGACTTCTCAAGAAGGAGCACCCCGGCTGCAAGGTCGCGTTCATCGGCCCCTGCGCCGCGAAGAAGCTCGAGGCGAGCCGCAAGAGCATAAGAAGCGACGTCGACTTCGTTCTGACCTTTGAGGAGGTCATGGGAATGTTCGACGCGAAGGATATAGACTTTGCCGAGCTCGTAGCCGAGGAGGGTATGATCGAGGGAAGTGCTGACGGACGCGGATTCGCCGTCTCCGGCGGCGTTGCGAACGCCGTTGTCAACTGCCTCAAGGGCACTCATCCCGACCTTGAAATCAAGGTCGAGCGCGCCGAGGGTCTTGACAACTGCCGCAAGATGCTCCAGCTTGCGAAGGCCGGCAAGTATAACGGCTATCTTCTCGAGGGTATGGCGTGCCCCGGCGGCTGCGTAGGCGGCGCCGGCACCGTAATGCCGCCCGCAAAGACCGGCCAGGCGATAGAGAAGAAGAAAAAGGAGAGCGCAAAGGCCCACGCATACGAGTCCGAGTTCGCTTCCATTCTCCCAAAGCTTGACTGATGATCACCGAAGAACGAGGCGGAGAAATCTTTCTCCTGCCGGAGGACGATTTCTCCGCGAAAAAGATATTCGACTGCGGACAGTGCTTCCGCTGGAACGCAGAGAGCGAAAATAGCTACGTCGGCGTTGCGATGGGCAAGGCGGCAAGAGTGCGCGAGGCGGACGGCGGCGTGTACATAACCGGCACAAAAGGCGATTTTGAAAGCGTCTGGCGCGACTATTTTGACCTTAACCGCAGCTACGAAAAAATGCGCGAGGCGGTCTGCACCGACGATTATATGCGCCTGTGCTCCTCCTTTGGCGCGGGAATACGCATTCTCCGTCAGGACAGATGGGAGGCGCTCTGCTCCTTCATAATCAGCCAGTGCAACAATATTCCGCGCATAAAGGGCATCGTCGAGCGCCTCTGCGAGGCCTACGGCGATGAGATCGACTTCGAGGGAAAGAGGTATTATTCCTTCCCGTCGCCGGAGCGGATCGCTGTGCTGAGCGCAGAAGATCTCGCGTTTCTGCGAAGCGGCTACCGCGCGCCGTATATCGTCGGCGCCGCGAGAGAGATCGCGGAGGGCAGGTTAGACCTCGAGAAGGTCGCGCTTTTGCCCTACGCCGAGAGCAAAAAGCGGCTTATGGAGCTTAACGGCGTGGGCGAGAAGGTTGCGAACTGCGTAATTCTCTTCGGACTTCGCACCCCCAGCGCGTTTCCGATAGACACATGGATAAAAAAGGCGCTTCGCGCGCACTATCCGGAGGGCCTTGACACAAGTATTTTCGGCGAAAACGCCGGACTTGCACAGCAATATATGTTTTACTACGAAAGGGAGAATGAAGCATGAATCTCGTATGCCTTGACCTTGAGGGCGTTCTTGTACCCGAGATATGGATCGCATTCAGCGAGGTATCGGGAATTCCGGAGCTGCGGCGCACGACGCGCGACGAGCCGGACTACGACAAGCTTATGAACTGGCGCATCGGAATACTGCGCGAGCACGGTCTGGGACTCAGGGAGATCCAGAACGTTATCGCCAAAATCGAGCCGATGGAGGGCGCAAAGGAGTTCCTTGACGCTCTGCGCGCAAAGACTGAGGTTATCATTCTCTCCGACACCTTCTCGGAGTTTGCCAAGCCCCTTATGGCGAAGCTCGGCTGGCCGACGCTCTTCTGCAACAACCTCATAGTCGGCGAGAGCGGTATGATCGAGGGCTATAAAATGCGCGTGCAGAACTCCAAGCTCTCGACGGTAAAGGCGCTCCAGAGCGTGGGCTTCGAGACGATAGCCGCCGGCGACAGCTTCAACGATCTCGGCATGATCGAGGCGGGCAAGGCGGGCTTCCTCTTCCGCACGACCGAGGCAATACGCCGCGACTATGCCCATATTCCGGCATTCGAGACTTACGACGAGCTCTACAACGCGATAGTAAACGCATTATAATCTTTACGGCGGGGATTTTTATGCCCCGCTGTTTTTCTTTACAAATGCGACCGAATGTGATAAAATATCTGCTAAATATATTTAGGGAGGCTAATTTATGGCATTTATCTTCTCTGAACCATCACGCACCTTCTCCGAGTATCTGCTGATCCCCGGCTATTCGAGCGCCGAGTGCATACCAGACCGGGTTTCGCTCCGCACTCCGCTCGTTCGCCACAAGGTCGGCGAGGAGAGCGAGATCTATATGAACATCCCGATGACGAGCGCCATCATGCAGGCGGTTTCCGATGATAATATGGCAGTCGCTCTCGCAAAGGAGGGCGGCGTGAGCTTTATATACGGCTCGCAGACCATCGAAAACCAGGCGGCAATGGTCGCAAAGGCGAAGGCATACAAGGCAGGCTTCGTCATATCCGATTCAAACGTGCGTCCGTCCGATACGCTGAACGACCTCCTCGAGGTCGTTGCCCGCACGGGTCATAACACGGTCGCCGTAACTGAGGACGGTAAGCCGAACGGCAAGCTCTGTGGCATGGTGACAAGCCGCGACTACCGCATCTCCCGTATGACCGGCGAGGAGAAGGTCGAGGAGTTTATGACCCCGCTCAATAAGCTCGTCACCGCTCCGGAGGGAACTACGCTCAAGGCCGCCAACGACATTATATGGGATAACAAGGTCAATACCCTTCCCATTGTCGACAAGAACGGCAATCTTCTCTATTTCGTTTTCCGCAAGGACTATTCAAGCCACAAGGAAAATCCGCTTGAGCTCCTCGACGAGCATAAGCAGTTTGTTGTCGGCGCAGGCATCAACACCCGGGATTACGAAAAGCGCGTTCCCGCGCTCATCGAGGCGGGTGCGGACGTTCTCTGCATAGACTCCTCCGAGGGCTTCTCGGAGTGGCAGAAGCGCACCATCGCGTGGATCCGCGAAAACTACGGCGACAAGGTTAAGGTCGGCGCGGGCAACGTCGTCGACGCCGAGGGCTTCCGCTTCCTCGCAGAGTGCGGCGCCGATTTTGTCAAGGTCGGCATCGGCGGCGGCTCCATCTGCATAACACGCGAGCAGAAGGGCATAGGCCGCGGACAGGCAACCGCCCTCATCGACGTCTGCGCCGAGCGCGACCGCTACGCAAAGGAGACCGGCATTTATGTTCCCGTATGCTCAGACGGCGGCATAGTACACGATTACCACTTCACTCTCGCTCTTGCTATGGGAGCCGACTTCCTTATGCTGGGAAGATATTTTGCCCGCTTCGACGAGTCGCCGTCCCGCCGCGTTTCCATCGGCGGCAGCTACATGAAGGAGTATTGGGGCGAGGGCAGCGCCAGAGCACGCAACTGGCAGCGCTATGACGTCGGCGGCAAGGCGGGCATGGCGTTTGAAGAGGGCGTGGACTCCTACGTTCCCTACGCCGGCTCGCTCCACGATAACGTCGCGCTCACGCTCTCCAAGGTGCGCCACACTATGTGCAACTGCGGCGCGCTCACGATTCCGGAGCTGCAGCAGAAGGCGAAGATAACACTTGTCTCTGCAACAAGTATAGTAGAAGGCGGTGCCCACGACGTTGTTCTCAAGGAGAACACGATGGGCAGCGTTAAAAAATAATTATTAAACGAAAGAAGACGACAGTTTTGGCTAAAAAACAGTTCAAGGCTGAGAGCAAGCGACTTCTCGACCTGATGATCAACTCAATCTACACACACAAGGAGATATTCCTGCGCGAAATCATCTCCAATGCCTCCGACGCCTGCGATAAGCTCGCGTACAAGACCCTTACCGAGGGCAGTGCTGTAAACCGCTCCGAGCTCGGCATAGCGATCCACCTCGACCGCGAAAAGCGCCTTATCCTCGTCGGCGACAACGGTATCGGAATGGACAAGGACGATCTTGAAAATAACCTCGGCGTCATTGCCTCCAGCGATACCTTCCGCTTTAAGGAGGAGATGAAGAGTGAGGAAAAGGAAACTGACGCTATCGGTCAGTTCGGCGTCGGCTTTTATTCTGCATTCATGGTCGCGGATGAGATTACAGTCCGCACGAAGAAGTACGGCTCTGACACCGCCTATGAGTGGGTTTCCTCCGGCGCTGACGGCTACACAATTAAAGAGTGCGAGAAGGACACAATCGGTACCGACGTCATTATGCACCTGAAGGACGATACCGAGGACGAAAAATACTCTGAATTTCTCGATGAGTGGAGAATCAAGGAGCTTGTAAAGAAATATTCCGACTATATCCGCTTCCCGATAGTCATGGATGTCACAAAATCCCGCAAGAAGGAGGGAGGCGACCCCGAGAAGCCCGAGTATGAAACCTACACCGAGCCGGAAACCCTGAACTCCATGGAGCCTATTTGGAACCGCCCGAAATCCAAGGTCAAGGATGAGGAATATAACGAGTTCTATATGCAGAAGTTCCACGACTACGAGGCTCCCCGTAAGGTCATCAGCATCTCTGCTGAGGGTAACGTGCAGTACAAGGCGCTTTTGTTCATTCCGTCAAACGTGCCGTATGATTACTACACCCGCAACTTCGAGCGCGGACTTCAGCTCTATTCCGGCGGCGTTATGATAATGGAAAAGTGCGCCGACCTTCTGCCGGAGTTTTTCCAGTTCGTGCGCGGCGTTGTCGATTCACCCGACCTCAGCCTCAATATCTCCCGCGAGATGCTCCAGCACGACAGACAGCTGAAGCTCATCGCGCAGAACCTTGAAAAGAAGATCAAATCCGAGCTTCTGAAGCTTTTAAAGGACGACAGAGAGAGCTATGAGAAGTTCTGGACTAACTTCGGCCGCCAGATAAAATACGGCGTTGCCGAGAATTACGGCGCGAAGAAGGACCTTCTGCAGGATCTTCTTATGTTCCGCTCCTCGAATAAGGAGGGCTTCGTGACCCTCGACGAGTATGTTGCCGACATGAAGGACGATCAGAAGTACATCTACTACGCCGCAGGCGACAGCGCCGAGAAGGTCGCAAAGCTCCCGCAGAACGAGAAGTTCAAGGCGGACGGCATTGAGGTGCTGTATTTCACCGAGGAGGTCGACGAGTTTACCGCGCAGATACTTGCAAAGTACAAGGATAAGGAGTTCAAATCCATTCTGGACGGCGACCTCGACTCTGAGAAGGCCGAGACCGAGCATAAGGGCGTGTACGAATTTGTCAAGAACGCACTGGGCGACAAGGTCAAGGAGGTGCGCGCCTCCGCAAGACTTGTTTCTCACCCCGTATGCCTTGTTGCAGGCGAGGGACTGAGCTTCGAGATGGAAAAGTACTTCGCTCAGGTTCAGCCTGACTCCGGCATCAAGGCGGACAGAATCCTCGAGCTGAACGAGTCTCACCCGATATTCGCAAAGCTCTCCGACGCCATTGAGCACGATGAGGAAAAGGCGAAGAAATACGCCTCGCTTCTTTATGATCAGGCGGTGCTGATCGCGGGACTTCCGCTCGACGATCCCAGCGCCTACACAGACCTTGTCTGTGAGCTTATCGGCTGATTATAGTACCGGTCAGAATTAAAAATTTAATATATAGCCCGTATTATAAACCGAAAGGAAGAAACCCATGAGCAGGAACCCCGATACCTATCTCCTCTATGAGTATATGGAGAAGATACCGTTCACCGTCCGATTCAAGGTATGTCTTGACGAGAGAGTCGATGAGAAGCTTCTGAGCGAGGCCGCGCAGGAGGCGATCGAGCGCTTTCCGTACTTCCGCGTTCAGCTCGGACTTGACGTGGAGCAGAACTATACTCTTGAGAAAAACGGCAGACCCATCGCCGTACTGCCCGAAAAGAATGAACGTCTTGTGCTCGGCAGCGAGGAGGTAAACGGTCACCTCTTCGCCATAACCTACCGCGATGACTGTATCTGGTTCAACTTCTCCCACGCGCCATGCGGCGCTTTCGGCGGCCTTTTCTGGCTGAAAGCAACGCTGTATCAGTATATGCTGAAAAAATACGGCGCTCTTAAGGCTCCTGCGGACATAAAGCTGCCCGGCACCCCTGTGACTGACGGCGAGCTGTTCTTCCCGGATGCTGAAAGCCTTCCCACCGACGAGCCAATCTCGCGCTACACCGGCGGCGACTGCAATCTCGCGCTGATGAGAACGCTCAAATACCTCGTAAATCCTTTCCAAAAGCAGTGCTATTACTATGAAATAGAGATCCCGTCCGGCGCCTTTATGGACTATGCCAAGCGCATTGACGGTACCCCGAACACTATTCTCACAGCTATGATGATCAAGATGTGCGGTAAATTCTTCAAGGAGAAGAAAGGAACGCACCTGTCAGCGAGAATTGCCGACGATTATCGCTCGGATATCGGGGCAGAGGAATCATATCGTGATTTTGTCCGGTTCATTCACGTCCGCTATGAATGGGATATGATGGGAGAGACCGTAGAAAAGCTCAATATGCGCGCACGCGGCGCGATCATCTCGCAGAATCAGCCGGAGCTGAGCTGGGAGCGCTTCCGCAAGCTCGACAAGGCGCATAAGAGCATTGACGCCGCGCAGGGACTCAAGGAGAAAAAAGCTGCCGCCGGCAAAAACAGCGCGTTCAGAAGCGATCCGCGCGATATTCTGACAATAAGCTACGTCGGAAAAACCGACTGGGGCGAGATGGATAAGCACATAAAGTCGATGTACACTATAACTGACGGCGACTTTATGCTCGAGGTCAACGCAGTAGGCGATAAATTCTGCGTCTCGTTCCAGCTGCTTGACAATAACCGCAAGCCGCTCGACCTCTTCTGCGATGTGCTGAGGGGCGAGGGTATACCGTTCACGGTTTCCGAAATGTACACGCGCTATATGCCGAAAATACAATTCCCCGGTTAATTAAGCAAACAGATGAAAAATCACCGGTCATGTCCTGAAAATGGACTTGACCGGTGATTATTTATGCTTTTCTGAGGGCTTTTATGATCTGCGGGATCGTCGGCTTCACGCCGTAGAGGAGAACTCCGGCGCGATAGATCTTTGCGCTGAGAACGCCCACTCCGAATACGCTGACGGCGAGGATCGCCACGCTTGTGAGCTTTTCCCAGAGGGGAACGGAGGATAGCGCGATGCGCGCGAACATCGCCATCGAGCTTGTGAGCGGGAAGAAGGAGCAGACCTTCATCGCAATATTGTCAATACTGCCCGAGGAGAGCGAAAAGATGACGATCATATAGACGATGATGAACGAGAAGTTCACCGGCAAAATCGCGCTGCCGACCTCCTCAACCTTCGACACCATACTGCCGACGGCGCCGTAGAGAAATGCGTAAATGAAGAATCCGAGGATGAAGTAGATTATCATGTAGATGAGAAGCTCAAGCGGAATATCGAAGAGCGAGCCGACGATGGGTATGCTCTCGAGCGCCTTACGGTTGAGATTGAAGAAGAAAAAGCCGGAGCCGAACACTGCGACAAGCTGAAAGAGCCCGGCCGCGCCTGCGGCAATGACCTTGCCGAACATCATCGCAACAGGGTCGGCGCTTGTGATAAGCACCTCCATGCAGCGGCTCGACTTCTCAGCCGCCACCGCCGAGGCGACCATCTGACCGTAGATCAGTATCACCATATAGAGCGCGATGACCATAACGTAGGTATAGAGATAGTTCTGAGTCTGATCTACTCCGAGGTTGACGGTTTCAAGCTCAATGTCGGGATTGAGAATCGCCGCCGCCTCGTCAGGCGAAACGCCGCTTTTAAGGAGTCCCGTAAACTGCGCCGCAGAGCGCATTACCTCGAGCGCCGTATAGCCGCGGGTGTCGGTGAGTGTGATGTTAGGCACGAAATATCTGAGATTTTGCTCGCCGTCAACGCAAAAGCCGCAGCTTGCGTCACCGGACTGCACCATAGCCTCGGCGTCGCTGGTTATTACAATGGTACTGTCCTCGAAGGCGGAGGAGAAAAGAGCTTTGTAGTATTCCTCGTCAAGCCCGTCCGCCACTGAGAGCGCGATCGTGTCCTCACCGAAAACGCCGCTGTCGGAGAAGGCGGAGATTATTCCCGGGAGGTTTGTGACCACGGCGATGGTGACGACGAGAAAAAGCGTCACGCCGAGAAAGACCTTGTTCTGAAAATAATTTGTGAGCTCAAAGCCCAGAATCGTCTTAAACTGTTTCATTTTTTCACCTCAGATCCTGTCGGACGCGTACTCAACGAACAGATCGGTGAGATTTTTGCCGTGCTCGCGCATAAGCTCGTCCGTCTTGCCCTGCAAAACCGCCTCGCCGCCGTTCAGAATAACTATGCTTGAGCAGAATTCCTCGACGTAGTTCATCTGATGCGAGGAGAAGAGCACGATTTTGCCGAGCGCGATCTCCTCTTTTACAACGTCCTTCAGCAGTATCGCGTTCACCGGGTCAAGACCGGAAAACGGCTCGTCGAGAATAATGATGTCCGGATCGTGGGCGAGGGCGGTGACAAGCTGGATTTTCTGCTGATTGCCCTTTGAGAGCGTGCCGAGCTCCTGATTGCGGTGCTCGCTCATGCCGAGGCGCTCAAGCCAGCGGTCAATGCTCTTGACGGCGTCCGCCTTTTCCATACCCTTGAGACGGGCAAAATAGGTGAGCTGGTCGATTATTTTCTTCTTGGGGTAGAGTCCGCGCTCCTCAGGAAGATAGCCAATGCCGGTTTTCACATAGTCTATGGGTCTGCCGTCAACGAGCACCTCGCCGGAGTCAGCGGGGAATACGCCCATAAGTATGCGGATGGTGGTAGTTTTGCCGGCGCCGTTGCGCCCGAGTATGCCGAGCGCCTCGCCGCTTTCCGCTGAGAACGTAAAGCCTTTCAATACCTCTTTTTCACCGAAGGATTTGCGGATATTTTTGAGTGTAAGCTCCATAAGATCACCTCTTGGGTAGAGTATAGCATATATTTAAGAAAATAAAAGAGAATGACGGCACAAAATACTAAGAGCCGATGCGCGCGGCAAAATCCTCGTTGATTGCGGTTAAATATCTGCCGATGGTGTCCGCCGGAGGGAAATCGTCAACGTAATAGTGCTCCGAAACTTTTCTGAAGGTGCCGCCCCAGTTGGATATTTCGTAGCTGTCTATGTTTTCAAGCCTGCCGTCCAGAAGGAATAGAAACGCGGGGGAATCGCCTTCGGAAAGAAAATCGCCGTAGCTGAAAATACCGCCGTGATAGGTGAGTATACGCCAGTATTTCGGCAGGTTGAACTCGGTAAGCCCGTACTGATACTGCGGCAGTTCGCCGACATAAGCTTTTTCGTCCCAATAGGTGCAGTATTTTTCCGCAAGAGGATTTTTCCGGATTATGTTTTCGAGCTGCCAGCCCGCGTGAAGTGTTTTCGCCTGAGCTTTGTCAACGTTCCATTTCCACCCGAAGGCAAGCGCCTCAAAGCCGCGAACCGAGTGAAGCACCGTTATTTCCGGCCAGACGGGCTTGATGTAGCTTTCATAGGTGTCATCCTGGGTGCTGACAAGATAAATCACTATTCTTGCGGAAAGCTCACTTTTCATCTCTGACCAGTTTTCGCTTTTTCCGAACTGCTCCTCAATATCCATCAGCGCTCTGGCAACGGTATTGCTGCCGCCCCAGCACTGGATATAAAGCGTGGAATCCTCGTTTTTGAGTATTTCATCGGCTATTAAAAGGCTGCCGTCAGTAGAGGCGGCTACGTCGTTTACAGCCGAAATATTACCTATACGGGTAATTCCGGCCAGATACTCCGGAGCGGGATAGCTCGCGTCGCGCTCGGCAAGGGAGACATAAACCTCTCCGTAAGCGGATATATAGTCGAACATCCAGTCCTCTCCCGCCCAACGGTATGGCGTTTCACCGCCGTAGTGGTAGCAGGAGCTTGTCAGAACGATGCCGCGAATGTCGAGGTCGTTTGAGCAGTAGAGAAGGTGAATGAAGGAATTGAGATCGTCACATTCGCCGTCAGTCGTGATAATAGTTCTGGGTCTGAAATCCTCCGCCGGACTTACAGCCTCCGGAGCGGGACGGCCGGATCCTATGCCGCGGAACAGATATACAGATGCGGCAAGAGCTATTGCGAGAGTTAGAGCTATTATAACAAAGCGTCTTATTTTCATATAAGCCTCCGAAATAATCTTAGCTCCATATTAGCATAAATTGAGGCTTCGCACAAGAAAAAGCTGCCCGCCCGATTGGGAGGACAGCTTACGGATTTTGAAGCTTTTTATTTTGCCTTCTTCGTGCCGAAGCAGACGTTTACGAGGATTCCGAGGATCAGAGCGCAGGCGACCTCGGTAAGGGTCACGGCGCCGAAGCTGACGCTCATTCCGCCGACGCCGGCGATGAGGATTACGGAAACTACGAAGAGGTTGCGGTTGTCGTTGAGGTCAACAGACTGGATCATCTTAAGACCGCTGACAGCGATAAAGCCGTAGAGTGCGATGCAGACGCCGCCCATTACGCAGCTCGGGATGGAGGCGAGGAATGCCGCGAAGGGAGCGATGAAGCTGATTACGATCGCGATGATCGCGGTGTAGAGGATGGTGACTACGGAGGCGTTGCCGCTGATTGCTACGCAGCCGACGCTCTCACCGTAGGTGGTGTTGGGGCAGCCGCCGAAGAAGGCGCCTGCGAAGGAGCCGATACCGTCGCCGAGAAGGGTCTTGTCAAGGCCGGGATCCTTGAGAAGGTCGTGGCCGATGATGCTCGAGAGGTTCTTGTGGTCTGCGATGTGCTCAGCGAAGACGACGAAGGCGACCGGAGCGTAGGCTACGAAGAGGGTGAAGATGTAAGCGGGGGTGATTCCGGAGAAGCCGTCAACTCCTGCTACCAGGAAGCTGAAGTCGGGGACCCACTTCATGCTTGCGAATACTCCGAAGTTGATGACTACGAGAGCGGCGTTGTTGGTTGCGTTGCCGATCACGGTGAAGATCGCCGCGACGGCGTAGCCCGCGAGGATACCGATGATGAAGGGGATCATCTTGAGCATCTTCTTGCCGAAGATAGAGGCTGCCATCGTTACGAAGAGGGTCACAAGACCGCAGATCATGGAAACATAGGTGCTGGTCTCCATGCCGTTCGCGCCGGTGAGGTCGCCGACGGCGTTGCCCGCGAGGGAGAGTCCGATGATTGCGACCGTGGGGCCGATGACGACGGCCGGCATAAGCTTGTCGACCCAGCCGGTGCCGACTGCCTTAACGATAAGAGCGAGAACGACGTAGACAAGACCGGCAATCAGAGCGCCGATGATGAGTCCGGCATAGCCGACCTGAACGGAGGCGGCGCCGCCGAAGGCCGCGAACATCGAGCCGAGGAATGCGAAGGAGGATCCGAGGAAGACGGGGCTCTTGAACTTTGTGAAGCAGAGATAGACGAGAGTTCCGACGCCTGCGCCGAAGAGCGCCGCAGTCTGGCTCATGCCGTTGCCGACGATGGAGGGAACCGCAATGGTCGCCGCCATGATAGCGAGCAGCTGCTGGAACGCGAAGAGGATCGTCTGGCCAACAGGGGGCTTGTCTTTGATGCCGTAAGTGAGATTCATATGCTTGTACCTCTCTATGTAAAAATTTGTATTGCCAACTGATTTATTGGCGGCTCTTTTTCCGCCTGATTTCACCGAAAAAATTTGCAGTACACAAAGAACAGCTGCATTTTTTCGTCATCATCATACGAAAAAATAGCTCGCCAATATGCGTACTAAAAGTTTTCGGAGTCATCATTCCCGCTCGAGAATGACCACGCGGTTTTCGCCGTCCGTCTCCTCAAGCCTTACTCCGACGACCTCCGAGTGACTTGTCGGAATGTTCTTTCCGACGAAGGTCGCCTTTATCGGAAGCTCGGAATGACCTCTGTCGATGAGGCAGAAGAGCTGAATCCTCGCCGGTCTGCCGAGGTCTGTCACCGCGTCCATCGCGGCTCTCGCTGTGCGGCAGGTGAAGATTACGTCGTCAACGAGGACTACGGTCTTTCCGGTCACGTCGAAATCGACCTCAGTGCCGGAGAGCACCGGCTTTTCCGCGATGGTGCTCAGATCGTCGCGGTATAGCGTTATGTCGAGCGCGCCGACAGGAACCTCTACGCCCGTTATGTCGAGAATGTTCTTCTGAATCCTCTTTGCGAGCGGAACGCCGCGCGAGCGGATCCCTATGAGGCACAGCTCCTCAACGACGGAGTTCTTTTCAATTATCTGATGCGCGATCCTGATGAGCGTGCGCGAGAGCGCCGCCTCGTCCATAAGCTCAGCCTTGATTTTCATAGCCTTACCTCAAAATAAAAGAAAAAACCGCGTCATAGGCATGACACGGCGCAGTTCTACTAAGCTTATCCACTTAAATAGAAGCCTTGCCGGTCACTCTGTACCGCCTTAAAGATTTCCTGTGCGTGATACTATCATAACAAGGGGGCGGAGTCAAGCGAAAATTTGCTGATTTTCAGATTTTGTCATTTTAGATAAAAACACCGCGGGAAATGGCAAAATATTTTCTGTTGCTTTTTACGAATTAAAGTATTAAAATTTAGGTGCTGAATTTTTTTACGCCAAAGGAAGTGATTAAGTTGAAAACGCCGTTTGCAACGAAAGAACAATTTGAGGAGATAGCGCGAAAGTACGGTACGCCTGTGCATATCTACGACGAAAAGGGAATAAGGGAGAACGCGCGAAAGCTCTACGACGCTTTCAGCTGGAACAAGGGCTTCAAGGAGTTCTTTGCCGTAAAGGCAACTCCGACACCGGCTATCCTCAAGCTTCTTAAAGAAGAGGGCTGCGGAGTCGACTGCTCGAGCCTTACCGAGCTTATGATGAGCGAGAGATGCGGCTTCAAGGGCGCTGACATTATGTTCTCGTCCAACGAAACGCCGGCTGCGGAGTTTGTAAAAGCGAAGGAGCTCGGCGCATACATCAATCTCGACGATTACACCCACGTCAAATTTCTCTCCGAGGTTGCCGGCATTCCCGAGACCGTCTGCTGCCGCTACAATCCCGGCGGAGTTTTCTCCGTTGCCAATCAGATAATGGATAACCCGCGCGACGCGAAGTACGGCATGACGAAGGGCCAGATGAAGAGCGCCTACCGCGACCTACTGGCTCTCGGCGCCAAGAACTTCGGCATACACGCTTTCCTTGTGTCGAACGCGACCTTCAACGAGTACTATCCGATGATGGCGCGCAAGCTTTTCCAACTCGCAGTTGAGCTCAAGCGCGATACCGGCGCGCATATCACCTTTATAAACCTCTCCGGCGGCATCGGGATTCCGTACTTCCCCGATCAGCTCGGCCCTGATATCAAGGTCATCGGCGAGGGAGTCAGAAAGGCTTACGAGGAGATCCTCGTTCCCGAGGGTATGGGCGACATCGCCATCTTCACAGAGCTCGGACGCTTTATGCTCGCACCCTACGGCTGTCTGCTCACCCGTGCGGTACACGAGAAGCATATTTATAAGGAATACATCGGAGTGGACGCCTGCGCCTGCGACCTTATGCGCCCCGCTATGTACGGCGCGTATCACCACATCACCGTAGTCGGCAAGGAGAACGCGCCGGAGGATCACCTCTACGACGTCGTCGGCGGGCTGTGCGAGAATAATGACAAGTTCGCAATCGACCGCGAGCTGCCGGAGATCGACAAGGGCGACCTGCTCGTTATCCATGACACCGGCGCCCACGGCCACGCGATGGGCTACAACTACAACGGCCGCCTCAGAAGCGCTGAGATTCTGCTTAAGGAGGACGGCTCGACTGAGCTTATACGCCGCGCCGAAACACCCGACGATTACTTTGCGACGCTTATATGGTAAAATTAAAGCAGGGAGCATATCAATGTGCTCCCTGCTTTTTTATTTATACTAACCCCTAATCAAAAACTTCAATTCGCGCTTGCCCTTTTCGCGTCATACTTCGTTATCCGGCTTGATAATACACAAAGTATTGTCTGCACCGGACGCCTTGTATGACGCAAAAAATTCTGCGCGCTCAGTTAAAGCTTTTAATCAGGGATTAGTATGAAATTACGCTCGTAAATCGTCCTTGCTATCTCCGCAGTGCCGAAATCGACTATCGTCCAGCCCTGCAAATCTGCACCGCTGAGCCTCGGGTTCAGATTGGAGGCGAAGAAAAACGGGTGTCCCTGCACGAAAGAGCCCTTTGTGGAGAGAAAGTTCACGGTGAGGTCTGCCTTCGCGTCGAGAGCGTCGGTAAACGCCGCCCACTTCTCGTCAATATCGTACTCGTATCTGTCCTGAACGGCGAGAGTAAAGCCGTTTTTATTACAGAGCTCAAAGCTCTTGCCGTCGTTCCCGCCACCCTGACCCGGCCAGTCGAATTCAACTCCGGGATAGCTCCCGTCGCCGTACCGGCGCAGGAGCACAAGCTTTCCGCGCGCATGACCGAGAGTGGGAAGGGAGCCGGTCAGAAGCCACATCTCGGGCGACTTATTAACGTATTCAGAGAACAGCGAGCTGAAATCCTCGGCTGAGGCGCCGCCGTACTCATTTTTAACGCAGAAAATGATCGTTTCTGTCGGGTGTTCACGAAGGAACGAATAGCAGTCGCTCAGAACTGAAGAGAGCGTTAGATTGCCGCCGAAAACCGATGTCTTGCAGCTTGTGAAGCCGTGCATAAAGCGCATTTCATCCCCTTCAGCCATCAGACGCACGTCGAGGTAACGGTAGCCGTCTGATAGCTGCTTCGCTATGGGCGAAAACTGGCACTTTGTGATAAAGCCGAGCTCGCAGACAGCGGTGCCGGAGTCGTGCGTGCCGGGAATCGCGATATCCGCGAGTGAAATATCGTCCGGCAGCCGGCTCATCCAGTCCCCGGAGCCGGAAACCGGCGCAGAGAGGTCGACCTCCGCAATCGGGATAATGAGCAGAGCGAGCACGAGGCAGGCAATAGCGGCAAGAACAATTCCGAGAATTTTCAGTATTCTTTTCATCATTTGCGCCTCCTGAGAAATAGAGTTGCGCGGGTGATCATATAAACGCTGAGCGCGATGAGAATCAAAGAGGCAACAAAGCCGGTCGCGCCGACCATCGTATCGCGGAACGCGGGGTCGGTGGAGAAGGATTCCAGCATAGCCTCCTCAAGCGAGAGCATGGAAACGAGAGCCGCGGCGAGGGATATGTTCTTTGCCGAGGAGTAGAGGGGGGAGTGCTGTCGCGGCGAGCGGACGACGGCGACGGTCGCTGAGATGATCTTCCAGAAGAAATACGCCGCCATGATTATAAGTCGCGTGAGCGAGTAGTTGTAGCTCACCTCGCGCCGAAGATATGCCGCGACCATAACAGAGAGCAGAAGGTTCAGAAAAAACAGCACCGCGCCCACAAAACGGTAGATGCGGTATTCGCCGTCGATAAAGGCGCCGAACTCCGTATTGCGGGCGGTTCTCAGAACTACGAAGCGCATGAGGGCCAGCGCCATATAGTATAGCGCGAGGACAATGTCCCAGACTGTGTTGCCCCAGATGCCGAGCGTGAGCTTGATGAGCGCGTAAAAAAGATTCAGCGCGAAGCTGAGGTAGAGCATTACTTTGGTGCGGTAGCGTATATCGTGCAGAAAATGCTCCGCATTTTCGTGAAAATCCATAGTATCACCTAATAAATTCTACCATATAAATTCTTTTTTCACAATAGCAAAAAAGTTCTTGACATTTGATGGACAGATAGGTATAATAACACTTGCCTCATTACGGCGGCGTAGCTCAGTTGGCTAGAGCACGCGGTTCATACCCGCGGTGTCACCGGTTCGAATCCAGTCGCCGCTACCATCAAAAAGGGGTGCTGTCGCACCCCTTTTTGATATATTTATGAGGAGTGGAGTCGTAGCGCCTCCACGACAACGAGGCCCGGTGGTCAAGCGGTTAAGACACCGCCCTTTCACGGCGGTAACACGGGTTCAAATCCCGTCCGGGTCACCAATAAGCGGAGGCTTAGCTCAGCTGGTTAGAGCGCACGCCTCACACGCGTGAGGTCGACAGTTCGAGCCTGTCAGTCTCCACCACAAAGCCTTGAAATCATTGGGGTTTCAAGGCTTTGTTTTTTGTGTTTTCCCTTATTTTTCCCTTATTAGGGCGTTTTTGGTCATATTGACGGACTGAATATAGTGCTCCATATTGATCGCAGATTGCCTCTCCATTCTCATGGTCGCGTGCGCGTAAATGTTCATCGTCATTGCGGCTGAAGAGTGACCGAGCACCTTCTGAACGGTCTTGATGTCTGTTCCCGATTCGAGATTTGCTACTGCACAGCTATGTCTCAGATCGTGAAAACGAGCAGACTCAAGACCGATTCTTTTTGCAATTCGCTTAAAATGTCTGTATATGGTCTGATGACATAGGTGATGACCCTTTTCGTTGGTAAAGACGAGATTCCATTCGTTGTTCCATGCTTTGCCTTGGAGTTTACGCTGCGTTTCCTGCCATTCCTTTTGCTCCCGCAAAAGCTTTATACCTGTCTGAGCAAGGCATATATTGCGCGTTTTTGAAGTCTTGGTGTATGAAAGAATGTAATGGGAGCCTGCTTTCTTGCTTGACTTCATCAGTTGCTTATTGACAAGTATTGTTCCCTGGTCGAAATTAACGCAGTCCCATGACAGCCCAAGTACCTCACCCTGACGCAGACCGGAAAAGAGGGTAATCAGAATGAGAATACGATACTCCTCGTTTTCCAGCTCGGTAAATAGCCGGGCGACGTCCTCCTGCTCCATTGGCTTGATCTCAAAATGAACCTCCTTGGGCAGGTCGCAGTTATCGCATGGATTGACTTGAATGTAGCCGAGCTTACGGGCTTTTTCGAGGGAATTATGCAGAACATTGTGAATGTCCTTTACCGAATTCGGTGACAAGCCTTTTACATTCAGAAGATGATTATAGAACTTCTGAACCTTCATGGTCGTGAGATCACAAAGCTTGGTTTTACCGAAATAGGGAGCCATATGATTTCTTATATAGCCTGCATAAGCGTCGGCAGTGTAAGGCTTGACTTTCCCGTCTACAAATTCCGAAAGCCATTCGCTTAGCCAGTCTGATAAGCATTGAGTGGACGGAGAAAAATATGTGTGGTTATCAACGGCGGCTATCATAGCCGTCATTCTTTTTCTTACGTCCTGCTTGTTCTTTCCGGTTATAGATTTCTGAATCTGCTTTCCAGTTACCGGATCATAGCCGACTGTAACCTTGGCTTCATAATAAGCATACTCTTTATTGTTTCGTGTAATTCTTTTGGTTCTTATTGTTCCACCGCCGTTTGTGCTGCGGCGGCTCTCTTCGCGCGGCATTAACTTCCTCCTTCCAAAATACCGCGCCGTGCTAAGGTAACACGGCGGCGGTATTCGCGCTTCTCAATTTTCGTTGAAGTTATAGTAGTCCATACTGATACTATTATGTTTACATAACTTTTTCGAAATTGCAAGTATTTTTACTGATTTTCTATCCACTTTATGAGCTTATCCTTCGGAACTACCATTCTGCGGCCGATATGGATCGTCGGAAAACCCTTTGAGTGCATGAGCGTATACGCGGAGTTTCTCGCTATGCCGAGAATGTCCGCAACTTCGTTTGCGTTGAGCATATAGGGCAGCTCGTCGATTTCTTTAGTCCTCATGTTTTACCTCCCTTCTTCGTATTTAAAAAGAATTTCAAAATAATCTGTACATACGTACGAGCGTACAGGTCAGATCAGCGATTCGATGCCGAGAAAGCCGCGAACACGGCGGCCGGAGCCGATGTAGATGTTGTTCGTAGCCTCGAGATTGTATGTCTTTTCGTTTTCGTGCAGAAACAGGCTGACGCTTCTCTCGCTCAGCGGGTGGAACGAATTATCCTCGCACCTAAGCTTGTACGCAGCGTACAGATCCTTCGTGCTGATCGCACCGTCCGCCTTTAGCCGGATGTAACCCTCAGACGCCATGAATTCCACGAGGTTATTACCATCGCTCACAGCAGAGTCGATATTTTCTTTCGTCTTGCTGCTTATGGTGAAAGCATAGTTATTAGCTATGAGCCTTTGTAGCCCCTCAAGGCACCAAAGGAATATCCCATCTCTCTCGGCTATAAGCTTTTCAGAGAGATTCGGATCGTCAACGCGATTGCTGTTTCTTGGCTTCGTGGTGAGAATAATCTGCCTGCGAAAGAAGCCGTCGCTGCGGTCATTGAGCGCTTTAAGTGAACAGTTCCCGAAGCCGAGAAAGCGCACGTACAGCTCAGCCTGATAGCTCTGCTGGCACTTGCGCTCCAGATCCATTGGAAGCTCAGCAGTGATGAGCGATTTGATGTAGTTCGTCTGCGGCAAGCCCTCGGTTTTCATATCGTCGTCAATCATAACGAGAGCGTGTTCCAAGTCGGCTCTTGCGAAGCGGTTCGTTTCGACCTTATTGATGTTGCCGTTCACGGCGTTCTCACCGAGAAGCGCACGCATTACAACGCCGATACGGCTCTTGCCCTCGCCGCCGCGACCTATGAGCATCAGCATCTTCTGAGCCTTGGTCGTCGGTATGAGGCAGTAGCCCATGTATTCCTGCAAAGTCGGTATATCTTCTGCATCTAACAGGCCATCGAGAAAGCTGAGCCAGCGGTTCGGCGGTCTTGCGTTCGGGTCGTAGACTACCGGCAGTCTGTTCCGGCAGAATACCTTGCTGAGAGTAAAAGAGCCGTCAAGACTGAGCGTGCCGTTTGCGACGTATATGCGGTCGGTTTCTATCGGCAGATCGTCGATATACGCCTCAGAGCGCAGGACTTCGAGAAGATTATCTACCTTCTTGGCAACGCCGGTCTTTATGACCGGCTTTAACATTTCATAGATGCTCTTTTTCAGCTCGCGCTCGTCAGATACGCGCTTGTCTATCGTAAAGAACGTGCCGCGCATACAGACCATCGGGTGGTCGGCGAGAAAGCTTTTGCAGAAGCTTACCTCGTCCACTCCCTTTCCGTCGAACCACGGTGCTGCTGAGTTGTTTCCTTCCAATCGTTTTCCTCCCTTCCCAAGTATTTTTCCTGCTCGTCCAAGAGCCATTCAAGCTCCTCGCGCGTTTTGGCCGAACGATTGATGATGTCATCGCAAAGCCCCATCTGTTTGCGGAGCTTGGCAAGCTCCTTTGTAAGGGCGGCGATTTGCTCTTTCATAGATTCAGCTTCGTCAACATCTCCATTCTTATTAAGTTTTCTGACGATACCGTGAAGCTCCTTGCGCATATCGTAAAGCTCGCTCATCCTGTCTTTCACGCTCTTCTGAAAAGCGAAAAGATCCTCGTGGGTTTCGATGTTGTACTTGCCCATAAGCCGCGTTTCTGCGTCGATGCGGTCAAGCCTTATTAAATCCTCACGCAAATGCTGAGATACCCTCGTTGCCGCAAGCGGATGCTTCTCAATGAGGTGCAGCTCGTAGCAGTAGCGGAGATAAAGGCGGTATAGGCTTGAGTGCTTCATGTAGAACGGCGGCGGGTTATCTCTGCGATACTCCTGGATAATGCGTTCTTCCTTGTTGAAATACTCATGCTTCGGATAACCGTTTCTCCATACTCTTCGCTCTATCGCGTCGAGATCGTAGCCTCTGCCGAGCTTGTGAAAGCGGAAGAAGCCTTTTGCTCCCGGCGGCTTAAGGCTTGGATATGAGAGCCATTTTCCGTCCTGCGTATAAAGCTTTAGCTCATATCCCAAGCTCTCAAGGTTCTCATAGAAATCTTGTGTAGTCATGCTACCCTTTATTGCGTTATCTATGTCCTTGCGGATCATACCTCGCAGGGTGGGTTTGCGCTCCTTTTCGGCCATGTACTCGGCGTAGTTCCTGCCACGCCCTTGCGGAAAATCTACGACAGACAATCCGTACTCGCGGCAGAGCCTGTCTGACTCTTTTCGCATAGCCTTGTAGTCAGCCGGGGAGTTGTGGAAGTGATGTCCGTCCACGTCCGACACGGCGCACAGAACAAAATGGTTATGATAGTGGTTGGTGTTCAGGTGTGTTGCGACAACGACCTGAAACTCGTTTCCCCACAAGCGTTCTGCGAGCTTCACGCCTATTTCGTGCGCCTGCTCGGCCGTTACCTCGTTCTCCTTGAACGATTGATAGCCGTGGAAGCAGGTGCGAGAGCTTTTGCGGTTTGCAAGCTTGAGCGTCTGCATAAACTCCTCGGCGGCGGTTTCCTCACTCTGGCAGTTGATGCAGGTGACGTAGGCTCTGCGCTCCTTCTTCATATCCTCTGCGGCGTACTCGCTGATGTGCAGCTCCTCAAAAGCTTTTTCGGTGGTTTTCTCCGGATTGCAGGCGTAGTCGATAACGCACTTTGGGTTGCTGTTAATTGGCCATAATGCAGTTACCGCCATGTTACGCCTCCATAGAATAGGCTTCGACAATGAGCCGGGTTGTGTTTCTTAGCTCGTCCATATCCTTGCGAAGCTGGGGAGCATCGAGAAAGCCGGTTGAATTAGCACGTTTCTGCACCTCGTTCACGTTGGCTCCGATGCGCCGCAGCTCTCGCAGCATACTCCGCACGTCGGCAGAAGGCGCTTCCTTGACTTCCGCGCCGTTCAATATGCGGCGGCAAAACTCCTCCCGGGATAGCTGCGTACACTTCGCCTTGGCGGTAAGTGTACGCAGTTCTTCATCGGTAAAGCGGATGATCATAGCTTTGGTTCTTTTCAAAATATTCCTCCTTTCTTCGGGGTCATAGGGGCGGAAGCCCCTGCCAAGCGGTCGAGTGATAGCACTCGGCGTTGCTTGCCAAGATAGTAAAAGTACTCTCTGTGGTAAAAGCCGCACTTCCTCCTTTATTCGCTTCGCTGACCTATACGCAGACTGTTGGCGTCAGATTGATGTCATCACGGATTGCGATGCTGTCAAAATGATGTCATTCAAACATTTCAAGGTCATCGAGTACACTGTTATCCGTAATAGCCTCAGAACTGCCTGAAGAAGCGGGGATATGTTCAGCTTGCAATAACCGGCGCAAACGATCAATAAGTTCGCTGTCGCGGTCTTTACCTATGCTGGTAAGCACAGCTTCTACCATAAAGCGATTAACCTCACCGTGACGAAGTCCTTTGAGATAATCCGCAGCTTTTCTCTGCCGTTCGTCATTCAGGTCAAAGCGCGTAGTTATGCGATAAATACTCATCACGTTTGCCCGGCTTTGATCTGAAGCTCCGCCATGTACTCGTATCCCTTAGCTGCGGCGCAAATGTCGTCCACAAATTTAACGCGGCTCAGATCTGAGCGAGAGAAATGTTTTATTAGACAGCCGCCGCCTCCGGTAATGTAGAGCGTCATCGTCCCTTCGTCGTATCCGTGCTCACGAAGGCGACGAAAGATATCTGCAACATACGCTTCTGTTGCGGAGCGTATTATTGCAAGATCATCGGCGTTTATGTCTGCTGTACCGGTCCTGAACACCTCGTCAATGATAGCGTCGTTCAGCTCGCGCCTTGTAGCGCGCATGAAGGCTTCTCTGACTGCGAGAGTGCACTGGTGAGTGCCGAACTTCTCTGTGTACATTCTCCCGACCTGCGGTTTGCCGCCGATGATGTAGAGTACGTTCATAGTGCCGTTTCCGATGTCGGCAATAAGGTTGATGCCGGTCATCTTACTCTTGATCTGAGCGATTGCCGCATAGCCCTGTGGATAGACCTTAACTCCGGCTATACGGATGTTATAATCCTTACGCTTAAAATTGAAACGAACCTCCTTATCCCTTAGCAGATATGCCGCAAAGTCAGCTTTTTGAGATGCTGTCCAGGTAAGAGGCAGACCTACCGCGAGATATATGCTTGCCTCTGTAAGATGCTCGTCAGACAACTCTGTAGCAATAGCGGCGAGAGTAAGCAGATAGTAGTCATCATCCTTA
Organism: Oscillospiraceae bacterium; assembly: GCA_017479425.1. Taxonomy (GTDB): domain Bacteria; phylum Bacillota; class Clostridia; order Oscillospirales; family Oscillospiraceae; genus RUG626. The sequence continues at coordinate 1,663 of JAFVCD010000010.1, read as the reverse complement.
ATCTTGTCGGCGAGGAACTCTTTATGTCCTTCTCCGATAATGTAGTAGCGGCCGTTATATACGAGCATGTCCGAGGTGAACAGTGGTTCAGTATCGTACCCGATAATTCCGGTAGGGAAGCAGTGATTGGCGGTTTTAGTGTTGCCGTAACCATTGTCCACACCGATGATTTTGATTCCGTTTAATTCTTTCAATTAAATATTCTCCTTTTTCAGATAGTAGTATTTTTCGTGTTTTGTGCAAATTCAATCTCCCGTACAGATGTACGCTTGTACGGAGGATTTGCAATTCCTTTAATATATGCTATTTGTCCTCTCACGCCCCGCATATTCCGGGACTCATATGGTGCTCGGTTGCGATCCGATAACATAGGACTCTCACCTCCGCCGGGAACACCGCCGGCCGCCATCACTCTGATGACGGAAGTATCATTATTCCCCCGCATCTGTCATTGCCGCCGCCGGTTGCTGTCCGGCTTTCAATGTCTAAGCTTTATCGCTCGCTTCCTTACGGAAGGTCCTGGCGCACCTGCATCAATAGCTCAAGGTGCGGGTTTTTCCCATATGAGTGATATTCAATTTTCAAGGTGCAAAGGTCCCCTCAAGTGGTAGATCACGAGAGAGTGAAAAATATAAGGCTTCGGAGAAAAAACATTTCTATGGCATCAAAATTGATGCCACTCGACTAAAACCCGCTTTCGTCTTAGCTTTTTGACGCCAAAACGGAGCCAACTCCCGGTGCCATCTCGAATCTGGCGCCAAAACGGAGCCAATCTCTCACAAAATCTCCTCCCACACTCCTACCGCAACCTTCGAGCCTCCAAAACGACATTTATTTTCAAAATTTCTTGAAACTATTTTGGAGCGTCCTATTTTCCGGTAAAGGGAGCCTGTATCTGCTCGGCCTCTTCATTCCCTTACAGTAACATGGAAGGTCAAAAAACGACATCTTATTTCTCTCTTTTTGAAAAACTTTCTCTACTCCTGTACCGCACGGTTTTGAGGCAAAATGTTCCGAGGATTACACCCCCGTACAGATGTACGCTTGTACGGAGAACTTACAAATCCTTTTATATATGCTATTTGTCCTCTCACGCCCCGCATACTTGGGACTCATATGGTGCTCGGTTGCGATCCGATAACATAGGATTCTCACCTCCGCCGGGAACTCCGCCGGCCGCCATCGCTTCGATGACGGAAGTATCATTATTCCCCCACACCTGTCATTGCCGCCACCGGTTGCTGTCCGGCTTTCGATGTCTAAGCTCTATCGCTCGCTTCCTTACGGAAGGTCCTGGCGCGCCTGCATCAACAGCTCGAGGTGCGGGTTTTTCCCATATGAGTGATATTCAATTTTCAAGGTTCGACCAAGAGTCTCTTTTGAAGCCCTCCACTTTCGAGGCAACGAGAAAGACCAAAAACGGACACTTTTTTGAAACTTTTTTATTTTTGTAAAGAAGCACAATTTCGGCCACAATATTTTGTTCAGATTGCCGTCATCGGTGCGGATGTACGTTGGTAAAACTTCGCATTGAAAACCTTGCACAGAAACCTTAAAAGTGTTATAATATTTTGAAATAGAATTATTAAGTAAAGGTATTGACTGTTATGTTAAGTGCGACTAAGCTCATAAATACATACATACATACATACAGGATAAGTCT
>JAFVCD010000009.1 GCA_017479425.1 Oscillospiraceae bacterium | reverse complement strand
TTTAACCGAGCGCGCAGAATTTTTTGCGTCATACAAGGCGTCCGGTGCAGACAATACTTTGTGTATTATCAAGCCGGATAACGAAGTATGACGCGAAAAGGGCAAGCGCGAATTGAAGTTTTTGATTAGGGGTTAGTATTAAAGTCTTTTTGCTATCTCAGCGAACTCGGCAATTCCGAGAGCCTCGCCGCGCACTGTCGGGCTGAGGCACGCCCCCTCTATCGCCGCGGCTATCTCGTCCTTCGGATTGGGAAGCGCAGAGCTCAGCGCGTTCACGAGAGTTTTTCTGCGCTGATTGAACGCCCCGCGCACGATTTTCCAGAACAGCGCCTCATCGCATCCAAGGTCAAGACGGCGCGTATCGAGCCTCACGACGGCGCTCTCGACCTTCGGCCGCGGCTCAAAACAGCCTGAGGGCACGTTGAAGAGCTTTTTACTCTCCGCATAATAGTCGCAGAGGACTGTGAACGCGCCGTACTCGCCCGTGCCGGGCTTAGCGGTTATCCTATCTGCGACCTCGCGCTGCACCATAACAGTGAGTGAGGCGAAAATGCCGCTCTCGAGGAGCTTCGTGATGACCGGGCTTGTGATGTTATACGGGAGATTCGCACACACGCGCGGCGTGAGCGAGCCGAAATCTATCGAATTTAAGTCGAGCTTCATAATATCGCCCGGGATTATCTCGACATTATCAAATGCTCCGACAGTCTCCGCGAGCACCGGAAGCAGGCGCTTATCAAGCTCCACGCTCTTTACCATCGCAGCGCGAAGAGCCAGCTCGCGCGTCAGGCACCCAACTCCGGGGCCTATCTCAAGCATTGCGCTGTGTTCATCTGCGCCGCTCTCCTCGGCTATACGCTCCGGCACCCACGCCTCGATGAGAAAGTTCTGCCCCATCGCCTTTGAGAATTGAAAGCCGTGGCTTCCCAGCAGAGAGCGCAGGTCGTTAATATTTGTAAGCTCCATTTTTACCCCACAACGTATACTGTGGCGCTGCGAACGCCGAAATTATTGCACTGCTTTTCTGTTTCCATAAACAGGTCGATTATATCACTGCCGGGCTTATCTCCGACCGTCGCAAAGCCGTATTCCCACGTTCCGCTCGCACCGACTATGTAGACCTTCGTACCCTGCGGAAGCGTTTTCGGAAGCGCCGCGACTACGCCTACCTGCACCGGAACGCCGGAGGAGGTTATATTCATCGCGGGATTCGAGTCGTAGGAATACGCCGTCGCGGTCATTGAGATCGACTTTGAGTAGTTATAAACCGTTCCGTCCGCCGTAGTTATGGTCTTTGCGTCGGTATCTACGGTGCAGGTGACAGAGTGAACGCCGTCCTTCGCGCTCGACGAGCCGGTGCCCGAGGTGGAAACAGACGGATTTGAGGCGGTGGATTTGCCGCTTGACGAGCTTGAGGAGGTATTTGTCTTGACCGAGGCGCTTGACGAGGTGCTCGTCTTGCCGGACGATGAGGAGGTTTTCACCGGCTTCGGCTGCTCCTTTGTACCGACGGAGTAGACCTCGTCCGTCTTTTCCGTCGTCACCTCGCGAGATAGTACCTCAAAGGCGACGAGAAGTCCGTTTTCGTATGTATATCGATAGGTCGTTGTGAGAACGCCGGTCTTACCCTCGTTTTTGAGGACAACCTTTCCCTTTTCGAGGCTCGAATCGTTCTCATAGAGCGTTTCAAAAGGAATATCCTCGTCTACCGAGCGGTCGCTTATCGTAACTCTGCCGACCTTTATCTTCATGCCGTCGGCAATCGGCTCGTCAGCGGAGTAATTCAGCGTGTCAATGTCCGCAAGTGTGATGCCGAGGCGCTCAATGACGTCTCCGACGGTGGCGTTTTTCATAGAAACAAAGGTCTCTTCGCCGTCGCAGGAAACGAGCACTGCAGGATAGCGCTCGACGGTGATGATAGTCGCGTCCTCCTCGTCGGTTATCTCAACGTCTGCGTTGCCGACGTTTATCTTCGCTCGCTCTATCGCCTCATCGGCACCGCCCACGCAGTCCGAGAGCGCGATGACCTTGTCGCCGTCGAAGATAACATAATCGCGTGCGTTCGGGTTGTAATCAAGGTCGAAGGTTCTCAGAAAAACGAACGCAGCAATGCCGACGGCAAGTACGATCGCCGCCGAAAGGAACAATATGATTCTCGCACGTCTGCTCGTTTTGATCACCTCCAGGCTCCGGTAAGTTTACCACAGAGGCGCAGTTTTGTCAAATAACAGCAAAAATCCCGCGGGAAAGCCCGCGGGATCTCAGACTGTAGACAAAAAGGAAAAGCGTTGGATATAGGAGGCGGGGTTCTGTGAAGGGGCCGGCCAAGAGGCCCCTTCACGTCGCAAGCAGGCCCGCAGGCGTCATATTTTGCGCTCAGAGAGCGCAAAATATGTTCGATGCGGAGACTTTGTCGACGCATTGAAATCCCGCGGGAAAGCCCGCGGGATTTAAGATTTCTGAAATTACTGGAGGTTCTTCTTGAGAGTCTCGAGGTTCTCTGCGAGCTCCTTCGGGAGCTTGCCCTCGCCGACCTGATTGAACCACTCCTCGATGGAGGCAGCCTCCTGCTTCCAGACCTCCTTATCAACGGTAAGGAGCTCCTTGAGGGTCTCGGCGCTGACCTCGTCCTCAATGCCCTCCAGGTTGATGTCCTCGGGCTTGGGAAGGTAGCCGATCGGGGTCTCGACTGCGTCGACCTCGTCGAAGCAGCGCTTGAGGATCCACTCGACAACGCGCATATTGTCGCCGAAGCCCGGCCACATGAAGTTGCCGTTGTCATCGGTACGGAACCAGTTGACATGGAAGATCTTCGGAAGGTTGGGAACGGACTTGCCCATATCGATCCAGTGCTGCCAATAGTCAGCGACATGGTAGCCGATGAACGGACGCATGCTCATAGGATCGCGGCGGACTACGCCGACAGCGCCGGTAGCGGCAGCAGTGGTCTCGGAGGCGACGGTTGCGCCCACGAATACGCCGTGGTTCCAGTCGCGGGACTGATATACGAGCGGAGCGCACTTTGCGCGGCGACCGCCGAAGAGCATAGCGCTGATAGGAACGCCGTTGGGGTTATTGTACTCCTTGGAGAGGCAGGGGCAGTTCTCCGCGGGAGCGGTGAAGCGGGAGTTGGGATGAGCGCCCTTGGTGCCATCCTTCGGATCCCACGGCTCGCCCTTCCAGTTGAGAGCGCCCTCGGGAGGATTCTTGTCCATACCCTCCCACCAGACGGTTCCGTCCGGCTTGAGGACGACGTTGGTGAAGATGGTGTTCTTCTTGGTGGAGAGCATCGCGTTGGGGTTGGACTTCATGCTGGTGCCGGGTGCAACGCCGAAGAAGCCGTTCTCGGGGTTTACTGCCCAGAGGCGTCCGTCAGGACCCGGGCGGATCCATGCGATATCGTCGCCGACTGTCCAGCACTTCCAGCCCTTCTTCTGATAGCTCTCGGGCGGGATGATCATTGCGAGGTTGGTCTTGCCGCAGGCAGAGGGGAACGCGCCGGTGATGTAGCGAACCTCGCCCTGAGGATTCTCAACGCCGAGGATGAGCATATGCTCAGCCATCCAGCCCTCACGACGGCCGAGGTTGGAGGCAATACGGAGTGCGAAGCACTTCTTGCCGAGAAGGACGTTTCCGCCGTAGCCGGAGTTGACAGACCAGATGGTATTGTCCTGCGGGAAGTGAACGATGTAGCGCTTCTCCTCGTCGAGGTCAGCCTTGGCGTGGAGGCCCTTGATGAAGTCAGCGCTGTCTCCGAGAGCGTCGAAAACCGCCTTGCCCATACGGGTCATGATAGCCATGGAAACTACAACGTAGATGGAGTCGGTAAGCTCAACGCCGTACTTGGCGAAGGGGGAACCGATGATGGACATGGAGTAGGGAATGACGTACATTGTGCGGCCCTTCATGCTTCCCTTGTAGATCTCGCGGAGCTTTGCATACATCTCCTGAGGATCCATCCAGTTATTGGTGGGGCCTGCGTCCTCTTTCTTCTCGCAGCAGATGAAGGTGCGGCCCTCAACACGCGCTACGTCGTTAAGAGCGGAGCGGTGATATACGCAGCCGGGCAGTTCCTTCTCGTTAAGCTTGATAAGCTCGCCGGTCTTGTAAGCCTCCTGACGGAGACTCTCGAGCTGCTCCTCAGAGCCGTCGATCCAGACGATCTTGTCGGGCTGAGTCATTGCGGCCATCTCGTCGATCCAAGAGAGAACGGCCTTGTTAGTGGTTAACTGTGCCATAAATTGACCTCCCTAATATTGTAAGGGTTTTTGACCCAAACTTTCATAGATACAATATAGCACAAAATGTTTTTTCTTGCAATACATCAATGTGATTTATTTAACCCATTCATGGGATGCAATTTTATGAAAAATGCCCCATCTGCACTTTGAACTGCACCCCGTCAAGTAGACAGTGAAATAATTAAAAGAAAGTTCACAGAGCCGAGGCTCTGTGGCACCGCAGATTTTGGCAAGCCGCTTAGCGGCAGGCCAAAGTCTGTGGTTTTGTTTTACGCAGCTTTGTAAAGCTCGTGCTTCTCCATCGGCGTGAGAACACCGAGATTGCGTTGCACACGCCGCGTGTTGTAGTAATGAATGTAGTTCGTGATCATCTGAACGAGATCTTTCTTGCTTGTAAATCTTTTGCCATAGTATCTCTCACGCTTCAATATACCCCAGAAGCCTTCCATCGGCCCGTTGTCGATGCACTTGGACACTCGGGACATACTCTGCGTCATGCCGGCCATTTCCAGCTTGTGGTGAAATGTGCGGTTGGTGTATTGAAAGCCCCTATCACTATGAAACAGAGGGTGAGCATCAGGATTGGCTTTTACTGCTTTGTCGAAGGTCTTGAATACAAGAGGATTATCGTTTATATCGCTT
>JAFVCD010000008.1 GCA_017479425.1 Oscillospiraceae bacterium | reverse complement strand
TTTAACCGAGCGCGCAGAATTTTTTGCGTCATACAAGGCGTCCGGTGCAGACAATACTTTGTGTATTATCAAGCCGGATAACGAAGTATGACGCGAAAAGGGCAAGCGCGAATTGAAGTTTTTGATTAGGGGTTAGTATTAGTGCGCGATTATCTCAAAACAGCAGGGCTATCCACAGCGCAGCAGAAAAGAGGTGCGAGCTAATGCGGCTCGCACCTCTTTTGGTTTTATCTCATTATCTTCTCAAGCGGTCTGCCCTTTGAGAGCTCGTCCACAAGCTTATCGAGCTGTCTCACGCGCTTCATGAGCGGATCCTCAATGCTCTCGACCTGCACGCCGCAAACCTTGCCGGTTATCAGCTCCGCGCGCGGATTGTACGCCGGCGCTTTCTCCAGAAATTCGCCGTAGGAGGCGTCGGACTCGGCAAGCGAAGCAAGCTCCTCCGGCGAACAGCCCGTGAGCCACGCGGTGAGCGCGTCGACCTCGGCGCGCGTTCTGCCCTTTCGCTCGGCCTTCTGCACGAGCAGCGCGTAGACCTCACCGAAGCGCATATCAAAAACGCTTTTCCGCGGCATTTCACATCTCCATTCCCATCAGCATGACCTCGGTTTCGCGCTTAAAGCCGAAGCGCGCATAAAGCTCGGGAAGCGCGCCCTCCCCGGCGGTGATGAGGTGAACGGCGCAGATTCCCTGCGCGCGCAGATCGTCAAGCATTCGCCTGAGCAGCGCGCTCCCGATGCCCCGCCGCTGATACGCCGGATCGACCGCAAGATCGTTAATCTCAAACGTGCGCCCGTAGTGAAAGAGCATCGACGTGCCGAGGATAAACCCGGCGACAACGCCGTCCTCAACGTACTCAAGCCCGTATGCCGTCCTCGATTCGAGCAGCTCGCGGACGTGAACCTCCGCGTCCTCGAGTTTCCACGGGTCGTTCCACGGCTCGCCGGAAAACGCAGCGGCGTATATTTCTCCGTAGCGCTCTAAGCGCGCTATGTCGCATTTCCTTATCACAAAATTTCCCATACTACCGTCACCGTGTCCGAAACGTCTATATCCTCCGGCGTGATATCGAGATTGAACGCCGCCTTCGGCGCGGCTCCCGCGGCGAGCATACGCATCTCCGGCCTCGCCTCAAAATCAGCATCATTCCACGCATAGTCTATGGTCTGAATTTCACCGAGGCGCACGTTTGCGGCGTCTGCAAGCGCCTGCGCCTTCTCACCCGCGTCGGCGACCGCCTTGGCAAGCAGAGCATTTTTCGCCTTTTCCGGGTCTGAAACCGTGTAGCTGAGCCTCAGCTCAGGCTTCACCGGCGAGCCCGCGAGCGCGCAGAGCACCCGCCCGAGCAGCTCGTTGTCCGACGGAAACTCGACCTTCAGAACGTGGCTGAAGCGATAGCCCTTAAAGCGCTGCTTGTAGACCCCGTCCTCCGAATAGCCCTCGTACTCGCTCTCGACATTGAAGGCAAGCGTTTTGAGGTCGGTTTTCTTAAAGCCGAACAGCGCGAGAAGCTCGCTCAGTGCGCTCGTTTCGCTCGTTGAGCGCTCGAGCGCCTCGCTGTACTCGGGGCATACACCGCCGAGCGTGAGCGTTATCCTTGTCGTATCGGGCCGAAGAGACAGCCGGCCTCTGCCGATAACCTTAATATTTCTCATTTCAAAGCCTTTCCACAAGCGAGGCGCAGTAGAACGTCATGCCGCACTTGTTTATATAAAAATCGAGAATCTTCTCCGAATCCTTCGTGCTTGTGACAAGGAAAGCGTACTTGTACCCGTCGCGGCGCGCCGTATCGCGGGCAAAATCCATAAGCGCCCCGCCGACGCCCTCGCTTCTCCGCTCCGGCGCGACGTAGATTTCCTCAATACCGAAGTATTTTTCGCCGTCCGGAATGACCGAGCGGTAATTTTTGCTGACGCCCTCCTTGGCAAAGACGTAGCCTATGATTTTTCCGCCATCCTCGGCGGTGAAAACGCGCTTGTCGGTGATATCGCTCTCATCGTTCGGAACGTACCCGCGCGTAATGTTCTCCTCCGCCCACGCCTGCGAAAGCCGTATAAGCTCCCGGGTCTGCGCGGAAGAGGGTGTGATTTCGCGGATCATGATTTCACCCGGGGCTTTATCTGCCTCGGCTCTTTTTATTCGCTCCTCCGGGCTGACTTCTTTCATCAGCCTTCTGAGCCTCGCAAGCGTAATCTGCTTCTGACCGTTTTTTGCCGGTTTTCCCGCGTTTTCCCACGCTCTATTGCCCGCTCCGTTGTAAATCTCTTCCCATTCGCCGTTCCCGTCGAGCTTCATAACTATCAGGTAGTCCGGCTCTGAGCTGAGCGCGACGCGGTCGATCTGCGTTGCCTTTATCTGCACAAGCTTCCCGTCAGCGGTTAGTGCGTCGTGCGTTTCAGCGCCATTTTTCAGAAGTGTCAAGCCGTAAGCCTCCTCGGCAATCACCTCTCCGATACTGCCGATCGTGTGTCCGTCCGGCGTAAAGCGCCTGCCGGGAAAAGCCTCCTCCAGCTCCCGTGTTATGGCATAGAGGCTCCTGATTTTTTCCCTTATGTCCATCTCCGTTTACTCCTTCTCCAGAATGTCGAGAACATGGTGCGAGGCGCCGATGAGATCCTGCCGCTCGCAGGTCGCAAAATGATACTCCATCCATTTTGCAAACGTCTTCCCGTCCATAGCATCGATCATATCTCGATGGTAGTTCGTCGCGCCGTCGGTGGCGACGAGCTTCAGCCTCTTCACCGGAAGCTCAGCGTCATACGAGGCGATGTCCTCGGTGCGCGAGAGCTCGAAAAGCTCCTTCGGCTCGCTTACGCAGTGCCAGTCCACGGTCAGCATACCCGCCTCGAGCACCGCGCCGAGATTATTTTTCCCGAAAACGTACTGAATTACCGTCGGCTCGTTCATGCAGTAGGCGACGAGTATTTTTCCGCCCCTTTTCGTAACGCGCACAGCCTCCGAGAGCGCACGGAGCTTGTCCGCGCGGGTGTATAGGTGGTACATCGGGCCGAGCAGCAGCGTGAGGTCGAAGCTCTCGTCCGGCAAAACCGACAGGTCGAGCGCGTTGCCCTCGATGGCGGTCAGCGGCTCAGAACCGTCGAGCTTCGATTTCAGCACCTCGAGATTGTGCGCGACAAGCTCGACTGCGGTAACGCGCAGACCCTCCTTCGCAAGCGCTACGCTGTACCGCCCGGTACCGGCACCGACCTCCAGAATCGCGGGGTCGCTCACTCCAGCAAGGCTCTCGCGGATATACTTCATCGTTGTGAGATATTCGACTCTCCCGTGCTGCGACAGCAGGCGGTTTTCTTCGTCGTATGCGTTGTAGTAATCTTCAAGATAGCTCATTTATTACCCCTCGCAATCACAATAGAAAATGACGTCCGACTTGCCCTCCTGCGAGGTGTGGCGGTACACGTTCGTGTCGAGCCCGCCGATATAAAACCCCGCGCCGAGGTAGAAAAGGCACGCGCCGGGGTTATTATCCTGCCCCTGCGTGTAAATGCCGCGGTATCCGCACTCTGAGGCAAGCGCCTTCGCCCGCCCGATCAGCATTCTTCCGACCCCCTGCCCGCGATACGCGCGGGCTACCTTGAGGTCGTAGAGGTACATATATTTGAAAAACCCGGGCTGCAAAATCGCCAGCCCCACGCATTTCTCGCCGTCGTACGCGCCGAGGAAAGCACTCTCGCCCATCGCCTCAAAATCGTAGTTTTCGTCGGGAAAGCACATCTCCGCGACGTTCTCCGGCGCAAAGCGAATCAGCTCCCACGTCCACTCCCCGTCCGCGCGCGAGACTGCCACGCGCCCGAAAAGCTCAAAGGGCTCGTTCGGGATATTTATGTCCTTTTTGTGCTCAGAATCGATGATTTTTACCTCGATCACGGCTTTTCACCCCAAAATTCCTGCAATTTTCTCAATTTGCTCCCGTGAGAGCGGCGTATCGCTCCGGCGATGTATCGCGCGGTCTACGTCCCGCGCCGAGCCGAGAATGTACCCGCTTTTCACCGGACTTCCGCCGCCTACGAGCATCACATAGCCCGTGACCCACGCGCCCGCACCGCTTTCGCGGAGGAAGTGCGACAGAATATACACCTGCCGCCTGACCTGCCGGATGGGATTCCGAACCGCCTTTTCGTAGGTGTTTCCGGTGCCGGTGGTCTTGAGCTTGCGCCACTCAAAATCGTCCTCGCCGCCGACGAGCCGCCCCTTGTAGCTCTTGACCTCGATGATGAACACGCCGTTTTTGTTCACGATTACGTTGTCAAGCTCCGTCCTTTTGCCGTCATACGCGATTTTGACGTTGTGAAAGGCGCGGTCGCCGGGCCTTAGAACGCCCTTTATAACGCGCCTTGCGTACCTCTCGCCGCGGTTTCCGGCGCGCTTCCACTCCGGCGTGCGGAGAACCAATAGCAGTATAAAAGCAACGAAAACCGCGCCGAAAATCAGAAAATAACGCATTATTTCCTCAAAAATCTCTCATCCGCCGGAGCGTCCTCAGAGACAAAGCGCTCGACCCTCATGTGCAGATCGTACTTTTCGCGAAGATGGGCGATTTTCGCCATCATCGGAGAGGCATGGTGCGCGTCTATCGCCGCCTGAGACTCCCATGAGTCGATGAGCAGGACGGTCTCGCGGTCGTCCATTGGGAAAAAGTATTCGTATCTGAGGTTTCCCGGCTCGCGGCGAATCTCATCGGCAACGCCGGAGGAGGTCATCTCGCGCGCGAACGCCTCCGCCGCGCCGCCCGTACCGGTATAGAAAAGGTGTAGTGTGATCATAAATATGCCTCTTTCTGTTTGTTGCTCCAATTCTACCAAAAACCGCGCGTAAAAGCAACCGCGCGAAAAAAAAGACTGCCGGGAAAATCCCGACAGTCTTTTAATATTACCTCATCTTACTTGGAGGCCTTGAGATACTTCTTTACAAGCAGGAACTCCCAGAGGGCGCAGAGGCAGAGGAGGACAACCGTGCAGGCGATCCTGATGATCTCCCAGGTTGCAAGTCCGCCTGCGGCGCCGGCGCCGTAGGCGCGGGAATTGGCGGTGGTGTAAAGGATGTTCTTGGAGGCCTGGCGCATAGCGAGAACGGAGGTGGCGCTGGTCTTATCGGTCATCTCGCTGTACTCGGTCATCTGCGGGGTAAGGCAGAAGTCGTTGCCGTTGCGGACGAGGATATCGGCGTCCTGATAGCCGTAGCCGCCGAAGTAGTCGGTAAGCACCATGCCGCGGAAGCCCCACTCGCCGCGGAGAACGGAGTTCTGGAGCTCGGTGGTGGCGGCGGCGTACTTGTTGCCGATGTAGTTGAAGGCGCTCATGACTGCGGTGCAGTGGCCTTCCTTAACGGAGAGCTCGAACGGTCTGAGGTAGATCTCGCGCATCGCCTGCTCGTTGGTCCAGGTGCAGAGCATATCGGTACGGTGAGTCTCCTGATCGTTGAGGGCGAAGTGCTTCATGAAGGCGTAGACTCCGCTCTCGGCGGCGCCGAGGATGGCGTTGGCGGCCATCTTGCCGGAGATGAAGCCGTCCTCGGAGTAATACTCGAAGTTGCGGCCCGCGAAAGCGCTTCTGTGGATGTTCATAGCCGGAGCATACCAGCCGGAGACGTCCATCTCGTCAGCCATCTTGCCGATGGACTGGCCGAACGCCTTGGCGAGGTCGACGTTCCAGGTCGCGGCGATTACAACGCCTGCGGGGAAGCCGATGGATGCCTTGCCGGTGAAGTTGTTGTTGATGGAGGCAGGGCCGTCGCAGTCGACCTGCTGTGTCTTGCCGACGGAGTCGATAGCTACGCTCTGATAGCCGCCGACGCCGATGAGCTGTACCATATCCTCAACGGTGAGCTGGTCGAGGAGCTTCTCCCACTGAGCGTCGTCATAGCTCTTGCCCTTCATATCGGCAAGGGTGAGGCCGTTCTTCGCGCCGGTGGTGGGCATAACGTCGGAGGCGTTATTAAACTTCGTCGGGTCGTAGTTTGTGTGGTTATAGAAGCCCGCCTTCGCCTCGTCGCTCATCTCGAAGTTGGTCGGAGCGGCGGTAGCCTCGGCGTAGTTGGCAAAGCCGTCAGCGCGGCTGAGGTAGGTAACGTCGCCTGCGGCATAGCCGAAGAGGCTGGTCGCGGCAACAGCGTCGGTGGAGCGCTTGTTGGACTCGCCGTAGGTGATGGTGCTCGGTACGTTGTAGGTCTTGGAGTCGATGATATTGTGGGAGTCCTTGTTGATGGAGATGACGTAGTCGCCCGCCTCGAGGACGTAGCAGCCGGCTCCCTTGTAATCGAAGGACGCCATATCCTCAGCCTTGAAGCTGATCTTTACGGTCTCGCTTGCGCCGGGCTGGAGAACGCCGGTCTTGGCGAAGGCTACGAGGTTTGCAACGCTCTTCTCGATGCCGCCGTTGGTGTAGGGCGGGTTGAAGTAGACCTCGACAACGTCCTTGCCGGCGACGGAGCCGGTGTTCGTGACCTTGACGTCGAAGCTGAGAGTGCCGTTGGACTCAGAAATAGCGCCCATCTCCTGCGTGAAGGTGGTGTAGCTGAGGCCGTAGCCGAACGGGAACACGACAGCCTTGTCATAGTCGATGACGCCCTCGGCTGCTGCGGTCTCATACCAGCGGTAGCCGACGTAGATGCCCTCGACGTAGTTGACGAAGTTCGGAGTTACGGGGAAGCCGTAGCTAAGGGGGCTGACGTCCGCGAGGTTCGTGTACTGGAACTCGCCGATGTTGTTGAAGTTGGGCGCCGCGGTGAGATCGGCAACGAAGGTGTCGATGGTGCGGCCGGAGGGGTTGACCTTACCGGTGATGATGCTGCCGAGAGCATTGAAGCCGGTCTGGCCGGGGCCGGGAGCGAGAATTGCGGCCTTGATGCTCGGGTACTCGTTGAGCCAGCCGAGCTCCATAGCGTTGGAGGCGTTGATGACGACGATGACGTTACTGAACTCGCTTGTGACCTTCTCGATCATAGCAAGCTCGCGGGTCGTGGGCTCAAGATAGCTCTTATTCGCGTCAAGATCCTCGGGATACTCGCTGTAACGAAGACCGGTCTGGCTGAACATTGTGCCGTTGCCGTCGTCGTTGAAGGTGTCGGGAACGTTGGGGTCGAGGCTCGTCGGAAGGTCAGCGCCCTCGCCGCCGGAACGGGAGATAACGATGAGCGCGGTGTCGGAGTAAGCCTTCGCGCCGTCAAAGATGCCCTTTGCCTCGTACTCAGCCATGCTGGGCTCGGGAACAGTCCAGTCCTGACCCATCATTCCGATGCCGGGGCGGGCTGCGCGGAAGTCCTGATAGAACTTCACGAGGTCTGCGTTGTACTGGATGCCGGCGTTCTCAAGTCCCTTGAGAAGGGAAACGGTCTCATAGAGGCCGGAGAGCGAGCCGGAGCCGGTGCCGCCGTAGACAGGATTTGTGGAGGACCAGCCGAAGGTGTTGAGCTTTACGGAGCCGGAGAGCGGAAGAAGACCGTCGTTCTTGAGAAGGACAAAGCCCTCCTCGCTGATCTCCTCGCACAGCTCGCTGGCGTTGGTGATGCTTTCCTCACTGATGTCGCCGCTTCCGCGGAGCGCCATGCTGACGATTCCGTAGAGCGGGCCTGTGAGAACAAGATTAAGTACGATGACGAGAGCTACAACGAATGCAACCCACGCCGAGCCGCGGACAAGACCCTTAAGGGGCTTCTTGATTTTGATCGCGGCGATGGTGACGATGATCGCCAGCGCGAGAACGATACCGAGAGCGATAAGATGACCCTGGATAAGTCCGAGCGTAGTGATTACGTCGTTCATGTTAATGCCGAGCATACTGATAATTTCCTCCTCTTTTCATTTTGCACAATCGATGTGCGGTAGTCACAATATACTATATAATATATGTGTTGTCAACACACTTTTGTAACAATTCACAAAGAGTCACGGGTTTGTTCAGATAATGCAGTGCAAAATTATAAGGCGGGGGTAATCCCCCGCCTTAAAGACTCAATAAATATCTCAGATACTCCCCGCACTCCGCCTCACGCTCGGTGTTTGCGATGACGGCAAAATACACCGGCTCGTCAAAGCCCGGGAGCGAATCGAGCCGCGCACCGTTTGAGCGAGTTTCAGTTCTGACGATGTGCTCGGACGCCTCGTTCAGCGTGTACTCGATGTCGTTATCCTCCAGAACTACCTCGTTTTCCGTCAGAATATCCGCCGGCGCTATGCCGTCAAGCTCCATAAGGTACCCCGCCGCGGATAGGATATCGTAAGCCTGCCGGCTCATCAGCACAGCATCGAGGGTTTTGGACTCCACCGCCGCCATCAGCTTTATGCGCGAGGCATAGGCGGACTTGTGCGCCTCGCCCTCGGCGGAGTCTGAGATGTAGAGATCGCGGTAGATGAGCACCTCGTTTTTCCTCGCGTCAAGCCCGAGGCTTTCCGTAAAGCCGCCGTCGAGCGAGCTTTCAAGCTCCGCTCCGACGGTGACGTTCACGAGTCCGAGGTACAAAACCGGCTCTTTTTTTGTGGCAAACCGCCATATTTCGCCGGAAATAATCACTATCGCGGCGATTCCGAGGATAATGAACCACTTATAGTACGTCCAGATGTGGTCTATTTTCTCTCTTGTCGAAAGGCGCCGGAACGCCTCGCGGCCGTCGCGTCTGTCCTTGTCGTCAGCCATTATTCCTCCGTCTCCTCGTCCTTATCGTCGTCGGGGCTGCCGGAGCAGGCGTCAATTATGCGCCACATGAGCAGCGACGAGAGGAGCGCGCAGAGCCCCTCTCCGAGGAGCATGAACGGCGTGAAGAAGCGGACTGTGATAAAGAACACCGCAAAGTGGATAGCGGCGACGCAGATGGTCGCAAAGAGATAGTGGACGCCGATGAGAAACGCGTTTTTTATCATCTCTCGGTTCGTGTTCTGAACGCTCGCCACGAGCGGGAAGAGCCAGATGAGCGCAATGACGTAGAAAACGCCCATCGCAATCACCGCCGCGAGCAGAACAGTCCACAAAACCGCCATCGGCCCCTCCGCGATGAGGCGCAGATGGTAGAGTACATACCCGTCCGCGCCGAGGAAAACGCCGACGGCGAGCATAATGAGCCACAGAACGGTGGCCTGCTTGAAGTTTTCCTTGAAGGACTTGAAAAACATCTTCGTGACGTTGCCGTCCTCGTCGCGCGCGAGCCTCAGCATAGCGTAGTAAAGCCCCGTGGTCGCGGCGCCGATGGTGAATATCGGTATCGAGCAGATAAACCACAGAAGATTCAGCCAGCAGGCGTAGGAGAATCTGATCAGGATCTGACTTGCCTTGCTGTCGTAGGATAGAAATTTCATCACTTAGCCCTCTATTTCAAGAAAATCTCCCGTTGACTCGCGGGGAACTATGTCGGTCGAGGTGTACATCGTGCGGAAGTCGAGCGACGGCTCCTGAATGCGCGTTATGAGCATCTGCGCGGCGGAATATGCCATTATCTGCGTGTGGATATGCACCGTCGTGAGCGCGGGAACGAGCATCTTCGACTCCGGCGCGTCGTCAAAGCCGCAGAGCATAACGTCCTCCGGCACGCTCTTGCCGAGCTTGCGGAGAATCTGAAGCGAATCGTAGGCGACAAAGTCGTTAGCGCAGATAAAGAGCTCCGGCAGCTCATCGAGCGCCTCCAGCTCGTGGTAGAGGTCGACAACGTTGATGCTCTTTATTATAAACCGCTCCTCCACCGGCGCGGAGGCGAGCATCATTGCCGTTCTGAACGCGATATAGCGCTCGAAAAAGCTCTGGCAGTGGTCGTAATCGCCGATAAAGCCGATTTTCCGGATGCCCCTTCTGAGCGCGGTCTCAACAACGCGGATTATCTCCGTAGTGTTGTCCATAAAGAGCTGATCGGCGGGCAGGGCGCGGCCGCCGGTGCGCACCGGCCCGTCCACAAAGAGTATCGGCAGGCCGAGGTCGCAGAGCATTTTATCGTAATCCCAGTCGAACATCTCTATGCAGACGATGGCGCTCGCCTGCTCGGGCAGGAAGGTGAACGGCAGAACGCCGTTTTTGCTGTCCTCCTTGCTGACGTGATGCGTATTGAGCCGGTAGCCGAGCTGACTGAGCTCGCGCTGAAGTCTGTCGAGCATCGTCGCGGCGAAGTGGCTCCCGCCGAAGTAGAAGGTAGTGAGCAGCGCGATCTCGCCGAGCTCAGGCTTCTCCTCGCCGCCCTCGCTCTCGGCGTTCACCGCCTTGTAGAGCGTCTGAACATAGGAAAACTGCTTGTAGCCCATCTCGATCGCCTTTTGCAGTATCTTCTCGCGGGTGACCTCTGCAAGACCCTCGGAGTTGTTGATCGCCTTCGAGACAGTGTTGCGCGAAACGCCGAGCGCGTCCGCTATGTCCTGTATCGTTACCTTTTTGCTCATGAATACACGCCCTTTGCGATGATTATTACCTATTATAATAATACCTGAGTTTACAAATGTCAACGAAATACGCATTGAATGCAACTCAAACGAGCAGAGTACACATTTTTGGGCATTTCTATTTGTGCATAACGATAAAACTGTTGCATTTGCACAAATATTCCGTTGACTTTTGCATTCCTCAATGCTAATATGACCTTGCGTCAGGGCAGAAATTGTGCATTTGCACATTTGGCGGTGCGTGTTTGCGCGATTTTTGCCTAACCCGTAACGAAAAAGGAGGAGTTCGATGAAAAAATCCTTACCGCCAAACGCCTCAGGAGGTAAGAGCTCCGCGCTGCACAACTTCGGAGTCTATGTGCGGCAGCACTGGCAGCTGTATGTGATCTTCATGCTGCCCGCGTTCGCGCTGACTATCATCTTCCGTTACATCCCGATGGGCGGAATCATGATGGCCTTCACGGAGTACAATCCTATCCGAGGCATTCTGGGAAGTGAATGGGTCGGCTTTGAGCACTTCCAGCGCTTCCTTTCCTCACCCGACTTCATGACCTATCTCATGAACACCCTCAAGCTTAGTATCTTCGGCCTTCTGTGGGGCTTCCCGGCGCCTATTCTTCTGGCGTTCCTGCTCAACAGAATCATGTCGAAGAAGACGAAGCAGCGCATCCAGCTTGTGCTTTATATGCCGAACTTCATTTCGGTCATAGTTCTCTGCGGTATCGTCCGTATTCTTCTCTCGCCCACCGGAATGCTCAATTCCCTTCTGGGCACGAACACGAACTTTATGACGATGCCCTCCGCCTTCCGCACGATCTACATCGCGTCCGGAATCTGGCAGGGAGCCGGCTGGGCGTCCATCATCTACACCGCCGCCCTCTCCAACGCCTCCAAGGAGCTGACTGAGGCCGCCGTTATCGACGGCGCCAACATCTTCCAGCAGATCAAGGCAGTTGAATGGCCCGCCATCAAGGATACCGTCCTCATCCAGTTCATCATGAGCGTCGGCAACATCATGAGCGTCGGCTTTGAGAAGGCATACGCGCTCCAGACCGACATGAACCTCGCAACGAGCGAAATCATTTCCACCTACGTCTACAAAAAGGGTCTTCTTGAAGGCGACTATGGCTTCTCCACCGCCGTCGGACTCTTCAACACCGTCATCAACGTCGTTCTTCTTATCTCGATGAACCAGATCGTCAAGAAGATGAACGAGGGCAAGGGAATCTGAGGGGAGGAGAGAAGCTATGACAAAAAGAAAGAAAAAGAGCGAGTTTCAGAAGCTCCCCACCGGCGACAAGGCTCTGCTTATAGTCGGCTACATAATCCTCGGCCTGTTCGTTGTTGCGATCATCATGCCGATGGTCTACATCATTCTCGCCTCCTTCATCGACCCCATCACGCTTCAGAACAGCGGTCTCACCTTCGACTTCAGCAAGTGGACCACTACCGCCTACGAGCGTGTTCTTGAGAACGCACAGATCTGGGTCGGCTTCAAAAACGCCCTCATCTACTCCGTTCTCTTCACAGTCCTCTCCGTCATCGTGACCCTGCTCGCCGCCTATCCTATGAGCCGCGCGGACTTCAAGGGCAAGGGCTTCTTCAACACCATCTTCGTTATCACGATGTTCTTCGGCGGCGGACTTATCCCCACCTATCTTCTTATCTCCAACCTCCACATGCTCGACACCATCTGGGCGATACTTCTCCCCGGATGCTTCAGCGTATGGAACATGATCATCGCCCGCACCTACTACCTCGGCATCCCGCGCGACCTTCAGGAAGCCGCCGAGATCGACGGTGCGACCGAGATGACCTACTTCTTCCAGATCCTTGTTCCGGTCTGCACCCCGATCATCGCCACCATCTCGATGTGGCAGTTCGTCGGAATGTGGAACAGCTACTTCGACGCCATGATCTACCTCAATGACGCCGCGAAGCAGCCCCTCCAGCTCGTTCTCCGCTCAATACTCATTCAGAACCAGCCGGATCCCGGCATGGTAAGCGATATGCAGAGCACCGCCCAGAGAGCACAGATGGCGGAGCTTCTCAAATACGCGACCATCATCATCTCCAGCCTTCCGCTTCTTATCATGTATCCGTTCTTCCAGAAGTACTTTGATAACGGAATCATGGCAGGCGCCGTCAAGGGCTGATTTATGAAAAAAGGAGAAATTTTGAAAATGAAAAAGTTCCAGAAAGTTATGAGCGTTGTCCTCGCGGTTGCGATGCTCGCTGTTATGCTCGCAGCCTGCGGCGGCAGCAATACCGACACCCCCGACCATTCCCAGGCTCTCGACGTCGACCCCGCTTCCCTCGCATTCCCTCTCGCTGAGAAGGCTGAGATCTCCGGTCTGACCAACTTCCCCGTCGGCACCGAGTCCGAGCCGAACAACCGCACCATCTTCAAGCGCCTTGAGGAAAAGACCAACGTCCACGTCAACTGGAAGACCATTCAGGGCGACCAGTGGGGCGACAAGATCAGCCTCGAGATGGCTAACCTCAAGACTCTCCCTGAGTTCGTTTTCAGCGCCGGCTTCTCCGACACCGACCTTCTCAAGTATGCAAAGCAGGGCGTTATCATCAATGTCGAGGAGTACATCGACAAGTATATGCCCAACCTCATGAAGGTCTTTGAGCAGGCTCCCGAGTACCGCACCATGTGCACCGACGAGAACGGCCACATCTGGGCTCTTCCCTGGATCGAGCAGCTCGGCAGCGAGAAGACCGCTATCCAGACCGTCGGCAATATGCCCTTCATCAACGTAGCATGGCTCGATTATCTCGGCCTCAAGATGCCCACCACCGTCGATGAGTTCGAGCAGGTTCTCATCGCCTTCCGCGACAACGCCGCCGACCTCAAGAGCCACTTCGGCATTGACGGCGACATCATCCCCATGAGCTGCATCATCAACGGCGGCAACGAGGACTGCACCATCCTCACCAACGGCTTCGGCGAGGGCTACGGCGATCCTGATAACGGCCGCAAGATCGTAGTTACCGACGACCTCAAGGTCATCTGCCCCGCCACCACCGAGGGCTGGCGCAAGGGTATCGAGTGGCTCCACAAGCTCTATGCTGAGGATCTCATCGATAAGGAAGCCTTCACTCAGGAGTGGTCCACCTACGTCGCCAAGGGTAAGTCCGGCCGCTACGGTGTCTGCTTCTCTTGGGACGTTGCTAACATCGCCGCCATCTCCATGGACGACCTCATCGCCGGCAACGGCTGGCAGCCGCTTCCCGCTCTTACCGCTGACACCCGCAACATCACCCCGGCTAACGGCTCCTTCACCTCCGGCTTCGACCGCGGCCGCTGCGTAGTTACCGTCAACGCGAAGAACCCCGCTCTCGTATGCGCTTGGCTCGACCAGATGTATGATCCGATGCAGTCTCCTCAGAACAACTGGGGCACCTACGGCGAGGATGACGATTTTGACATCTTCGAGATGGGCACCAACGACGCCGGCGAGCCGATGCTCAAGCACGCTTGGCTTGGCGACGCCTCCCCTGTTGAAGTCCGTGAAGCTGAGTGCGTTGGCGGTCCGCTCGCCATCCTCGACTCCTACTACGGCAAGTACGTCACCTGCCCGGATGACGCTCAGTATCGTCTTGACTGGATCAAGGACGTCTACACTCCGGATATGAACACCAAGTACGTTTTCCCGAACGTATTTATGACCTCCGACGACACCAAGCAGATCGCAAACCTCAACCCGGATATCTACAAGTGCGTCAACGCCGCAAAGGCTGACTGGATCATGAACGGCTTTACCGATGCCGATTGGGATAAGCTCCAGTCTGACCTCCAGGCTTACAAGCTCAACGATTACCTCGCAATCTTCCAGAAGTACCTCGACGCCTTCTACGGCAAATAAGCTTAAACCTTTTTGGAAGGAGTTACTTAAATGGCTGAAGTTCAACTTAAAAACATAAAGAAGGTATATCCCTTCATCTCCGGCGAGGACAAGAAAAAGTCCAAGAAAAAGGCGGATGAGCCCGAGAAGAAGAAGGCGAATCTTCAGATCACCGATGAGGGCGTTGTAGCCGTTCAGGCGTTCAACCTCGACATCAAGGATAAGGAGTTTATCGTTCTCGTCGGCCCCTCCGGCTGCGGCAAGTCCACCACTCTCCGCATGGTCGCAGGACTTGAGGAGATCTCGGACGGCGAGCTCATCATCGACGGCAAGGTCATGAACGACGTTGCCCCGAAGGATCGCGACATTGCGATGGTCTTCCAGAACTACGCTCTCTATCCCCACATGACAGTTTATGAGAACATGGCGTTCTCCCTGAAGCTCCGCAAGGTGCCGAAGGATGAGATCGACAGAAAGGTTCGTGAGGCTGCCGAGATCCTCGACATCACCCAGTACCTCGACCGTAAGCCGAAGGCTCTCTCCGGCGGTCAGCGTCAGCGCGTCGCCATCGGCCGCGCCATCGTCCGCGCACCGAAGGTCATGCTCATGGATGAGCCGCTCTCCAACCTCGACGCCAAGCTCCGTAACGAGATGCGCGCTGAGATCATCAAGCTCCGCCACCGCATCAACACCACGTTCATGTACGTAACGCACGATCAGACCGAGGCTATGACCCTCGGCGACCGCATCGTCATCATGCGCGACGGCTACATCCAGCAGATCGGCACTCCTCAGGAGGTGTTCAATCATCCCTCCAACCTCTTCGTTGCAGGCTTCATCGGAATGCCCGTAATGAACTTCTTTGACGGCAAGCTCACCCGCGAGGGCGACAAGTTCTTCGTTGAGGTCGGCGGCTACAAGGTAGAGCTCGCAAAGGAGAAGGAAGAGCGCCTTCTTAAGAACAACGTACAGTCGCAGTCCGTTACCCTCGGCGTTCGTCCCGAGCACACCGACGTCGGCGAGACCGGCATTGCCGGCAAGGTCGACGTTGCCGAAATGATGGGCTCCTCCGTCCACCTCCACATTTCCGCGGAGGGCCGCGACGTCATCATCATCGTCCCGACCATCGATATGAAGAAGAATTACGCTCTCGGCGATCCGATCCACTTCACCTTCGGCGGCAACGTTGCTCACGTCTTCTCCAAGGAAACCGACAAGAACCTCGAGTTCTGATTCCGTATCTCTTCCTTTTCAAACCCCCTGCACAGACGCCATGCCTGTGCAGGGGGCACACTAATAAATTACGCTGAATAGCTTTACATTTGCACAATTGTCTGTTACTATATTTGGCAAGTGTTCCAAAGGGCGTAAATCGTTGCGCCTTTTGCAATACCCGCCAATGCGACCAACGGAGGATCATCATGAAAGACACTCTTCAAAAGGCGAGAGCCTTTGAGCGAAAATATCTGCCCGCCCTTCTCGGCTCCGAGCTTCAGCCGCGCTTCCACCTCACCGGCGGAGTCGGCTGGATAAATGACCCCAACGGCTTCTCCCTCTACAAGGGCGAATACCACCTCTTTTTCCAGTACTACCCCTACGATATAAACTGGGGTCCGATGCACTGGGGTCACGTCAAGACCCGCGATTTCATCCACTGGGATCGTCTGCCCTGCGCTCTCGCGCCGGACGCGCCCTACGATAAAAACGGCTGCTTCTCCGGAGGCGCCATCGAGCTGCCCGACGGCCGTCATCTTCTGATGTACACCGGCGTGCGCAACGTCCGCCGCTCCAACGGCCTCGTTGCCGGCTTTCAGACCCAGTGTCTCGCGGTGGGCGACGGCGAGAACTACGAAAAGCTCCCCACAAATCCCGTTCTCGACGCGAATGATCTGCCCGAGGGCGGCTCCGCCATCGACTTCCGCGACCCGAAGATCTGGTTTGAGGACGGCAAATACTGGTGCGTAGTGGGCAACCGCCCCGCCGACGGCTCCGGCTCTATCCTCCTCTTCGAGAGCGACGACGCGTTTACATGGCGCTACGCCTCCACCCTCGCCTCCTGCCACAATCAGTTCGGCAAGATGTGGGAGTGCCCCGATTTCTTCGAGCTCGACGGCAAGCGCGTTCTGCTCACGAGCCCGCAGGATATGACGAGCATGGGCCTCGAGTTCCACCCCGGCAACTCCACCCTCTGCATAATCGGAGAATATGACCGCGAGGCAAAGCACCTCCTGCGCGACAATATTCAGGCTATCGACTACGGCACCGACTTCTACGCTACGCAGACAGTCCTCACGCCGGACGGAAGAAGAGTCATGATCGCGTGGATGCAGAACTGGGAAACCGCGGGCAGCAAGCTCAAGGAGCTGCCGTTCTTCGGTCAGATGACCCTTCCGCGCGAGCTGCACGTCCGCAACGGCAGGCTTATCCAGAACCCGGTGCGCGAGCTTGAGGCTTGCCGCCGTCTGAAGATCAGCTACAAGGACGTAATGATCACGCAGGAGACGAATCTCCAGGGCGTGAGCGGCCGCTTCCTCGATATGACGGTCAAGGTCAGACCCGGCAACAAGAACAGCATGTACCGCTATTTCCGCATAAACCTCGCAAAGGACGGCGAGTGCGTCACAACGATTCGCCACAAGCCCGAGAATAACACCCTGCGCGTAGACCGCAGCCGTTCCGGCTTCCCGCACGATATTATCACGAGCCGCGATTTCCCGGTGAGCGCCTACGATGAGCTGAAGCTGCGGATAGTGATGGACAGATACAGCCTTGAGGTGTTCGTAAACGACGGCGAGCAGGCGGCAAGCTTCGTGATCTACACCCCGGTCTCCGCCGATTCCATCTCCTTCTCCTGCGACGGCGCCGCAATAATCGACGTTGAGAAATATGAGCTCGAGACCGAGTAATTATACTAACCCCTAATCAAAACCTTCAATTCGCGCTTGCCCTTTTCGCGTCATACTTCGTTATCCGGCTTGATAATACACAAAGTATTGTCTGCACCGGACGCCTTGTATGACGCGAAAAATTCTGCGCGCTCGGTTAAAGCTTTTAATCAGGGGTTAGTATTAAACAGCACAAGGGCGGGTCGCCGTGACCCGCCCGAATTCTTTATATTACCTCCGCAAAGCGCGGGTCAATCGACCCGCCCTTTCTGTTCATTCTCTCTCTTTTCTCGCGGACTTGTAGTGGCGGGTCTCCGCGCCCGCCCTATCCGCCTTATTCCTCGCTCTTGTCCGTTACCCTCAGCATCCTCTTCTCCCAGCCGGAGCAGAAATAATACACCGCGAGGAGCGCGGAGCATATACCCCAGCCGATCGGATAGCCCACGCCGATGAAAATCGGGTCGGTGGTCATCCGGCTCACTATCGCAAGGTAGATCTGTCGGATCACAATAAAGCTCATTATCTGAATGACAGTCGGTATCTTCGTATCGCCCACGCCGCGCAGAGCGCCGGAGAGCACGCTGTTGCCGACGAGCAGCAGGTTCAGCGGCGAGATCACCCGCAGGAAAATCACGCCGTAATTGATCGTCTCCGCGGCGACGGCGGCGTCCGCGCCGTCTGTTTCTACAAACAGTCCGATGAGCGGCTCTGCGAATATCTCAAGCGCGAGCGCGACAATTCCGACCGAGGCAACTGTGAGAATAAACGCGACGAGCGTACCCTTTTTCGCTCTCTCGCGGTTGCCCGCGCCGATGTTCTGCCCGACGAAGGTCGTTGTCGCAAGACCCAGCGCCTGCTGCGGCACGGCGGTGAAGGCGTCGATGCGCGTGTATGCGCCCCACCCCGCCATACACGCGGTCTGGAACGAGTTTATGTAGCTCTGCACAAAGGTGTTCGAGAACGAAACGAGCATCTGCTGAATGCTCGACGGCAGTCCGATCTGCACGATCCTGCGGAGCATCGGGCGGTAGATTCGCATTTTAAGCGGCTCGAGGCGGTAGCTCTCGTCGCTCGTCATCAGAGTCCACACAACAAGCACGGCGCTCACAAGCTCGGCGATGACAGTCGCCCAGCCGACTCCGGCAACGCCCCATCTGAGGTACTTCACAAACCAAACGTCGAGCACGACGTTGACGACAGCCGAGGCGACGAGGAAGTACAGCGGCCTCTTCGCGTCGCCGACGGCGTTAAGAATTCCGGTGCCGAGGTTGTAGACGAGCAGTCCGATGCTGCCCGCGAAGTAAATTCGCAGATACTCCGTCGCCTCCGGGAAAACGTCGTCCGGCGTGTTTGTAAGGCGCAGCATCGCGGGCGCGAAGAAATAACCGAGAACAGTGAACGCCACGCCAAAGGCGAGCGCGAGCACCATCGCGGTATGCACCGCCTCGTGAACTCTTCTGTCCTCTCTCGCGCCGAAGTGCTGACTTATGACAACGCCGGCGCCGTTTGCAAGTCCCATAAACGCGCCGATGAGGGTGTAGCTTATGTTGCCCACACTGCCGACGGCGGCGAGCGCCGTCATTGAGGCGTATTTGCCGACCGTGATGGAGTCGACCATATTGTACGCCTGCTGGAATATGTAGCCGACCATCAGCGGCAGTGAGAAGGCGACAAGATGGGCGACGACTGAGCCCTCGGTCATTATCGTCGCCCGTTTTTTAACTGTTTTTTCCATTTTTCAGCCTTTCGGGATTGTTAAGTCATATAAATATATGCCCAAAGGCGCGGTTTGTCAAGCTTAATTAAGTATATCCGACACGCTTCCGAGCAATTCTGACAGCGCCGATTGGTACGCCCTCTCCTCCTCGCGCACTGTCGCTCTCCACGCCGCAATCTCCTCGCCTTTTAGCTCCCTTGCGCCGAGAAAGGTGAGCGCGGAGGCGGCTTTTTCGCTCTTTATGACGACCTGCGTGTACTCGCCGCCGAGCATAAGCGCGCCGAGCGCTGTATTATCGTCGATGAGTCCGCTTGTGAGTATGCCCCAGGTGTCGTAGATCGTGTCGGGCGCGATCGCGCCTATGATAACGTCGTACTCCGCAAGCGAATCGGGCGCGAAGCGGCGATTATCGAAGATGTATCTGAACCATTCTTCACCGCGCGGGAGATATTTCACCTTCAGCCCCGCGATGTCGAGCTCGTAGGCGTTGAGATACGTCGTCATTCCGCGCCTCTCGCGCGCCCAGCGGCGCGAAAACTCCTCGCTGTCGGAGAGGTAAAAGCCCTGCCCGAAGTCCGCATTCGCCCTGCCGCGGCGAATGTCCGGCGCGGCGATAACGTCAAAGCCGGTGTGATAAACTCTCATATTACCACCTGAACGTGGCTATGTAGTCCACGCCCTCCGGCGCGCTCACGCTGGGATCGCCAAGCTCAAAGCGCGGCTCAAAGCCCATCTCGCGCATCGCAAGCTCAAAGTGACAGAGCGCGATACCGAGGTCGATTTTCTGCATATCCCAGCCCGTTCCGGCGCCGTAGCCGCGCGCGTGCTTAATGTAAAAATGCGCGGCGTTTTCCTCTATCACAACTCTCCACGGCTGCTTATTGACCGCCGATGGCGCGAGCCGCACCGCCTCAAGCGCGTCACTTATAGCGCCGCCGTCTGCAAGAGGCTTGTCGAACGCGCCGTCAAAGAAGATCTCACCGAAGCCGAGGCGCGTATCCGCCTTGATGCCTGCGCGCATCATGCCCTCGCGGATGCTCATCTTCTTTGCGGGGTAGCCAAGCGGGCTCATGCAGGGCATGACCTCGCCGCTCTCAAGCCCCATCGCGCGCTCAAACGCGCCTCTGTCCATCGTTCCGGCGATTATCGTCGTGCCGACCCCGAGCTCTTCGCAGAGAAGGACGATCTTCTCAAAGGAGTAGCCGAACGCCTCCTCGGCGTGCTCAGTGCGGCGCATTTTTCCCGCGATAAAGCGCTGTGCGCCCACGATCACCGGGCTTGAAAGCCCATCTCCGGCGCTGAGAATGCGCCATTCGATCGGAAGGCCGTATGGATTTGAGGCGTTTTTCGCGCACTCTTCGATTTTCTCTAAATCCTCGGCGCGAAGATCTGCGCCGTCGAAGGTTCGGACGCTGCGGCGCGCGCGGATTGTGTCAAGTATGCTCATAGCTCAACCTCTTTTTATGTTTTGCTATATTATATCGCGTGCAATCTATCTTGTCAACCCGATGAGCCACAAAACCACGCCGTATGCGACGGAGGCGAGTGTGCCGTAGACGATGACCGGCCCCGCGATAGAGAACATCTTGACGGCGGTACCTGTGATGAGCCCCTCGGTACGAAATTCGAGCGCCGGAGCGCAGATCGCGTTGGAGAAGCCGGTGATCGGCACGAGAGTCCCCGCACCGGCGTGCTTTGCGATCTTATCATAGACCCCGAGCGCGGTCAGGAGCGCTCCGAGTCCTACGAGAGTCACGCTTGTGAGCGTTCCGGCGGCGATCTCATCGGCAAGCATAAGCCAGAAGCCGCGAATGAGCTGTCCGACAACGCATATCGCGCCTCCGACAAAAAATGCCTTCATCACGTTGAGCGCCGTTTTGGACTTCGGCGCGCGTTTTTCAACTAATTTCGCGTACTGCGCGTTTGTCATCTGCATATATAATCACCCAATGGGTATTATGCGCGGAATATATTTTTTTATGTACTGCGTAGATTTGCGGTTGGTCGACCACCGCACAATATATTAATGCGAATATAATAAAACCCCCCGGGAGTTTTCCCAGGGGGTCTCGTCTTTAATTAAGCCTTATACGAGCTCAACAACGCCCATCTCGGCGCTGTCGCCGCGGCGAACGCCGGTGCGGGTTACTCTCGTGTAGCCGCCTTCGCGGTCTGCATACTTGGTAGCGAGCTCAGCGAAAACCTTGGTCACGACATCCTCGCGGGTGATGAAAGCGAGTGCCTGACGGCGGGAAGCAAGAGTGTTCTTCTTGCCCAGAGTTATCATCTTCTCGGCGAGGGGAGCGATCTCCTTGCAGCGGGAGATGGTGGTCTCCATCTTGCCAGTATCAAGGAAGTCGGTGACCTGCTGGCGGAGCATCGCCATGCGCTGATCGGTGGTCTTGCCGAGCTTACGGGGTCCGGTCATTGGTATTTTCCTCCTTTACAGAAAGATCAGTTCAAACTTTTAATTATCCTCGCTGGCGAGGCTCAGTCCCATCATTGCGAGCTTGTGTACAACTTCCTCAAGGGACTTATGTCCGAGGTTGCGCACCTTGATCATCTCGGACTCGGTCTTCTGAACGAGCTCCTCGACGGTGTTGATGTTGGCGCGCTTGAGGCAGTTGAAGCTGCGGACGGAGAGGTCGAGCTCTTCGATAGTCATTTCGAGGACCTTGTCGCGCTGGGTCTCGGCCTTCTCGACCACGAGGCTCTTGGAGCCTGCGGTCTCGGAGAGGTCGGTGAAAAGCGTGAAGTGGTCGCAGAGGATCTTTGCGCCGAGGGAAACAGCGTCTCTCGCGGAGATGGTTCTGTCGGTCCAGACCTCAAGGGTGAGCTTATCGAAGTCCGTCATATTACCAACGCGGGTATTCTCGACGGAGTAATTGACCTTCGTGACGGGGGTATAGATGGAGTCAACGGGGATCACGCCGATGGCGGGCTGCTTCATCGCCTTGTTGCGCTCGGCGGAAACATAGCCGCGGCCGTGGTCAAGCGTAAGCTCCATGCGGATGTTGGCATCGGCGGCAAGCGTGCAGATGTGGAGCTCCGGATTGAGGATCTCGACATCGCTGTCCGTCTTGATGTCACCCGCGGTGACCTCGCCCTCGCCTGTGGCATCGATAAATACGGTCTTCTCGCCGTCGGAGTGCAGCTTTGCGATGATGCTCTTGAGGTTCAGAACGATCTCAGTGACGTCTTCCTTGACGCCGGGGATCGTGGTGAACTCGTGCTGGACGCCATTGATCTTAACGCTCGTAATGGCGGTGCCGGGCAGTGAGGAGAGCAGGATGCGTCTGAGCGCGTTGCCGAGGGTTATACCGTAGCCGCGCTCGAGCGGCTCCACGACGTATTTGCCGTAGGAGTCGTCGCCGGGCGTTTCTTCGCATTCGATGCGGGGCTTTTCAATTTCTATCACTAATTATTACCCTCCTTAAAAATGTGCCGATAAAGCGGCGGTAGATGCGGAATACTGAGGGCTCAAAGCGATTACTTGGAGTACAACTCGACGATGAGGTGCTCTGCGACCTCGAAGTCGATATCATCTCTCGCGGGCATCGCTACGACCTTGCCTTCGCCCTTGTTGGCATCGTAATCGAGCCACTTCGGTACGTTGCGGAAGGAATCGGCCTCCATCATAGCCTTGAACTTGGGAAGGCTACGGCTGGACTCCTTGACGCCGATAGTCATACCGGGCTTTACGAGGAAGGAGGGGATGTTGCACTTGTGTCCGTCAACGGTGAAGTGACCGTGATTGACGAGCTGGCGAGCCTCCTTGCGGGTATTGGCAAGACCAAGGCGATAGATAACGTTGTCGAGACGGCGCTCGATGGTGGTGAGGAGGACCTCACCGGTTACACCTGCGGAGCGCTCCGCCTTCTCATAGTAAGCGCGGAACTGTCTCTCGAGGATGCCGTAAATGAACTTGACCTTCTGCTTTTCGTTGAGCTGGATAGCGTACTCGCTCTTCTTAGCTCTTCTCTGCGCGCCGGGGTTGCGCTTGGTGGAAGTGGACTTGGACTTCTCAGTGTAACCCATAACGGCGGGCGAAATGCCAAGCGCACGGCAGCGCTTGACGATGGGCTGCATATTCTTTGCCATCTTACTTTCTCCTTTCCGTTATTAGACTCTGCGGCGCTTGGGCGGACGGCAGCCATTGTGGGGGATCGGGGTAACGTCCTTGATGAGGGTTACCTCGAGACCGACGGTCTGCAGTGCGCGGATAGCGGCCTCGCGTCCGGAGCCGGGGCCCTTTACATAGACCTCGACAGTCTTAAGACCGTGCTCCATAGCAGCCTTCGCAGCAGTCTCGGCGGCGGTCTGAGCGGCGAACGGGGTGGACTTTCTGGATCCACGGAAGCCCATTCCGCCGGCAGTCGCCCAGCTGAGCGCGTTACCGTTCATATCGGTAACGGTTACCATTGTGTTATTGAAGCTGGAGCTGATATGCACCTGACCCTTTTCGATATTCTTTCTCTCGCGGCGTCTGGTTCTTACCTTGCCCTTGACCTGTTTCTGTGCAGCCATGTGTATATCCCTCCCTTACTTCTTCTTGTTAGCGATCGTGCGTTTCGGGCCCTTGCGGGTGCGCGCGTTCGTCTTGGATCTCTGACCGCGAATGGGAAGACCTCTGCGATGGCGATTGCCACGGTAGCAGCCGATCTCGGTCAGGCGCTTGATATCGAGTGCGACGGCACGGCGGAGGTCGCCCTCAACTACGTAATTCTTGTCGATGACCTCGCGGAGTGCAGCCTCCTGGTCTTCGGTGAGGTCCTTAACGCGGGTATCGGGGTCGATACCGGTGGCCTCGAGTATTTTCTTTGCACTTGTTCTGCCGATGCCGTAAACATAAGTGAGGCCGATCTCGATCCTCTTCTCACGGGGCAGGTCAACGCCGGATATTCTTGCCATAACTTAGCTTAGTCTCCTTTCTTAGCCCTGTCTCTGCTTATGCTTCGGATTCTCGCAGATGACCATGACTTTGCCCTTGCGCTTAATGACTTTGCACTTTTCGCACATAGGCTTGACTGAAGGTCTGACTTTCATTATTAGTTACCTTCCTTTCATCTGAGGCGAATTTAACTTCTGTGGGTTGTTTGTTTTAATGTATCAGGATTACTTGCTTCTCCAGGTGATTCTTCCGCGTGTAAGATCATACGGGCTCATCTGAACCGTGACCTTATCGCCGGGCAGTATCCTGATGAAATTCATACGAAGCTTGCCGGAAATATGCGCCAGAATCACGTGCCCATTGCCGATATCGACCTTGAACATCGTATTCGGAAGCGACTCAACTACGGTACCCTCGATCTCAATTTCGTCCGATTTTGCCACTCTGCATACCTCCTTACGCTTCGGAGCTGCCGCACATATCTGCGATCGCTCTTCTGATTTCGCTGTTCGTCACTCTCTCACCCTGACGGAGCTTTTCTGCGGTTCTGCCGCTGCTCACTGTCAAAAATTCGAGGTGTTTTACCTTTTTGCGCTTGGGATTTTCGAGGCGCCTGCCCCGTCCGTCCGCAATCAGCGCCATTTCTCCGTCCACTCCGACGACGAAGAACGCTTTTCCGGCGTCCCTGCCGTTTATCGAGCGGACCAAGTCTGAAACCTGAACCATATTCAGATTTCCTCCTCGCAAACTGTCAGGAGCTCAGGCTCCCCGTCCGTGATGAGAAGTGAGTTTTCATAGTGCGCCGCCATGGAGCCGTCGACAGTTACGACAGTCCAATCGTTATCCAGCACCCTCACGGCGTAGCCTCCGGCGCAAACCATCGGCTCGACCGCGATCGTCATACCCTTGACGAGTCTGGGACCGTGTCCCGGCACGCCATAGTTGGGTACCTCGGGATCCTCGTGAAGCACAGCGCCCACGCCGT
The DNA here is from genome assembly GCA_017479425.1 of Oscillospiraceae bacterium. Lineage (GTDB taxonomy): Bacteria > Bacillota > Clostridia > Oscillospirales > Oscillospiraceae > RUG626. The sequence continues at coordinate 38,769 of JAFVCD010000008.1, read as the reverse complement.
GACCGACGTAATCGCGCACAACGGAAAATCCGTTCGCTTCAACATATTTCTGGACGGCAGCTCCGATATCGGAGACCCGGCAGCCAGGTCTGGCAAATTTGATGCCCTCGAAAAAGCTCTGTCGTGTGACTTCGACGAGCCTCTTCGCCTCCTCGGTAGCAGTGCCTGCAATGAACGTGGCGGCACAGTCGCCCACGAAGCCATCCTTCGTAGCTCCGACGTCGATCTTAACAAGGTCGCCGTCCTTTATCACACGCGGTCCCGGGATACCGTGTATCACCTCGTCGTTTATCGAGATGCACACGCTCTTGGGAAATCCGCCGTAGTGGAGGAAGGTCGGAGTAGCTCCCTGTGACTTGATAAATGCCTTTACTGCCTTGTCTATTTCAAGGGTTGTTACGCCGGGGACTACCATTTTGCCCGCTAATGCACGGGCCGCCGCGGTAATTCGTCCCGCACGGCGCATGAGCTCGACTTCCTTCGGCGATTTGACTCTGATCATCAAATAGCCTCCAGCTTCGAGAGAATTGAGGCCGAGGTGTGCTCGGGGTCCTGCGTGCCGTCGATCTTAACGAGAAGTCCGAGGTCGTCGTAGAACTTGAGGAGCGGTTCGGTCTCGCGGTGATAAACCTCAAGGCGATGATTTACGGTCTCCGGAGTGTCGTCCTTGCGGATCGTCAGGCGGGCGCCGCAGTGGTCGCACACACCCTCCGTCTTGGGAGGGTTGTAGAGAACGTGGAAGGTGCCGCCGCAATCGGGGCAGGTGCGTCTTCCGGTCATACGCTGGCTTATCACCTCGTCGGGAACGTCGATGTCGATAACGGCGTCGATGTGGATCCCGGCGTCCTTGATGGCGTTTGCCTGCGCAAGAGTGCGGGGCACGCCGTCAAGAATGTAGCCCTTCGCGCAGTCATCGTGCTGGAGCCGCTCCTGGAGGATACCTATTATAATATCGTCCGAAACAAGACTGCCGGCCTCGATGAGCGCCTTGGCTTTAAGTCCCACGGGCGTGCCGGCTTTAACGGCAGCCCGCAGGATGTTGCCTGTGGAGATAGTGGGGATGCCGAGCTTCTCGGAGAGTATCTCGGCCTGGGTGCCTTTGCCCGCACCCGGGGCGCCCATAAGAATAAGCTTCATAGCTTTTCCCTCTTAATTATTCAAGAAAGCCCTTGTAATTGCGCATTACCATCTGAGCCTCCATGCCCTTTACGGTTTCAAGCGCAACGCCTACGAGAATGATGAGGGAGGTGCCGCCGACAGCGATTCCGCTGCGCGCGGCAGTCTCGCTCACCGCGTTTACGATAAGCGGGACAATGGCGACGATACCGAGGTAAACGGCGCCGAAGAGGGTCACCTTGTTCAGAACCTTCGCGATGAAGTCCGAAGTAGGTCTGCCCGGACGGAAGCCGGGGATATAACCGCCGTTGTTGCGGAGGTTATTGGAGACCTCGACGGGGTTGAACTGGATCGTGGAGTAGAAGTAGCTGAAGAAGATGATGAGCAGGAAGTAGATGACCATGTAGAGGACGGTGTTGGTGTCGAACACGGTCAGAAGTCCGCCCCAGAAGCCGCCGGAATCCTTCGTCTTGCCGATGAAGGCGGCGATGGTTGCGGGCAGGGATGCGATAGACTGGGCAAAGATGACGGGCAGAACGCCTGACATATTTACCTTGAGGGGCAGGTGAGTGGCCTGGCCGCCGTAGACCTTGCGGCCGACAACTCTCTTGGAGTACTGAACGGGGATTCTTCTCTCAGCCTCGGTGACGATGACGATAAGAACGATCATCGCGATAGCGCCGATGAGCACTCCGAGGTAGATGAGGAGGTACTTCCACCACTCAGCGCCGGCAGAGGTAATAGTGCCGATCGCGGAGACAAATGCGACCGGAACGCGGCTGACGATACCTACGAAGAGGATGATCGAAATGCCGTTGCCGATGCCGAACTCAGTGATCTGCTCGCCCATCCACATGATGATGGAGGAGCCTGCCACGAGGGTCATAACGATAACGATAGCTTCCCAGATTCCGCTGGTGGAAACGAGGCCGTTGGCGCGGCAGATGGTGTAGTAGCCGATGCCCTGGAGAAGAGCGAGGCCCACGGTGGAATAGCGGGTGATGCGCTCGATCTTCTTCTTGCCCTCCTCGCCGCCCTCCTTGGAGAGTCTCTCAAGGGCGGGGATGGCGATGGTGAGAAGCTGGATGATAATGCTTGCGTTGATATACGGCTGGATCGAGAGAGCGAAAACGGTAGCCTGTGAGAAGGAGCTTCCGCTCATGACGTTATAAAGTCCGAGGACGGTGTTGGAGAACTGATCAAAGTACGCAGCGAGGAGCTCGCGGTTGATGTAGGGAACAGGAACCGCGTTACCAAGTCTGTACAGGAGGATCATGAAAAGCGTGAAGAGGATCTTCTTGCGCAGGTCAACGATCTTCCATGCATTACGCAATGTTTTCAGCACTTCAGATCACCTCGGCCTTTCCTCCGGCTTTCTCGATCTTCTCCTTTGCGCTCTCGGAGAAGGCGCTGGCCTTTACAGTGAGCTTCTTGGTAAGCTCGCCGTTTCCGAGTACCTTGAATCCGTATTTGCAGTGGGAGATGATGCCCTTCTCGATGAGAGCGTTGACGTCGACGACGGCGCCATCCTCAAATCTCTCGAGCATGCTGACGTTGATGGAGTCAAGGGGCTTAGCGAAGATATTGTTGAAGCCTCTCTTAGGGATACGGCGGGCGAGAGGCATCTGGCCTCCCTCAAATCCTACGCGGACTCCGCCGCCGCTTCTGGCCTTCTGGCCCTTATGGCCGCGGCCGCCGGTCTTGCCGTTGCCGGTTCCGATTCCTCTGCCCTTGCGCTTAGCAACGTGAGTGCTGCCGAGGGCGGGAGAAAGATCTGATAATTTCATCGACAGTTACCTCCTTACTTTACTTCCTCGACCTTGACAAGATAGCCGATCTTGGCGAGCTTGCCCTGGGTCTGGGGGTTTACGGGCTGAACAGTCTCGTCGCCGATCTTGCGGAGGCCGAGGCTTTCAGCAGTCGCGATGTGCTTCTGGAGTCTGCCGTTGAGGCTCTTTACGAGCGTGATTTTAACATTAGCCATTTCTGCGTCCTCCTTAGCCCGCGATCTCGGAGACGTCCTTGCCGCGGCGGGCAGCTACCTGCTCGGCATTGCGAAGGCTCTTGAGGCCCTCGAAGGTTGCGGCTACGACGTTGGCGGGATTATTGGAGCGGAGGCACTTTGTGCGGATGTCGGAAATTCCGGCTGCCTCCATTACGGCACGAACTGCACCGCCGGCGATAACGCCGGTACCTTCGGGAGCCGGCTTGAGCAGGACTCTGCCTGCGCCGAACTCGCCGATGACCTCGTGGGGAATGCTGGTTCCCTGGAGGGTGACGGTGACGAAGTGCTTCTTGGCATCCTCGATGCCCTTGCGGATTGCCTCGGAGACCTCAGCGGCCTTGCCGAGACCGAAGCCTACCTTGCCCTTGCCGTCGCCGATGACGACGAGAGCGGAGAACTTCATGATGCGACCGCCCTTGACGGTCTTGGATACGCGGTTGAGAGAAACGACCTTTTCGATGTACTCGCTCTTCGGCTCTTCTCTTCTCTCGCGGCGATCACGGCGCTCGCGGCGCTCGTTATTGTTGTTATTTTCGTAAGGCATTCTCGTTTTCTCCTCTCTCAGAACTCAAGGCCGCCCTCGCGGGCGCCTTCTGCGAGCTCCTGAACTCTGCCGTGGTAGACATAGCCGCCGCGGTCAAAAACGACAGCCTTGATTCCGGCCTTAACAGCTCTCTCTGCAAGGATCTTGCCGACCTTGCGGGCTGCTTCCTTGTTTCCGCCGTAGCCGTCAAAATCCTTCTCGAGCGTGTTGGCGCTGACGAGGGTCTTACCGGCGACGTCGTCGATGATCTGAGCATAGATGTTCTGCTTGGAGCGGAAAACGTTGAGTCTGGGTCTCTCGGGGGTGCCGGAGATCTTTGCCCTGACTCTTACATGTCTCTTAATGCGCTGTGCATTAGTGTCGGGTCTTTTTATCATTTAGGCACACCTCCTTTTATTTACCTGTTTTTCCTTCTTTACGGCGGATGAACTCGTCGACGTACTTGATGCCCTTGCCCTTATACGGCTCAGGAGGACGCTTGCCGCGGAGATCCGCTGCGAACTGACCAACGAGCTGCTTATCGGCGCCCTTGATGGTGATGTGGTTGGGATCGGGTACTTCGATGGTGATTCCGTCGACCTCAGGCATGATGACCTGATGGGAAAAACCGAGGTTCATAACGAGGTTCTTGCCCTCTTTCGCGGCCCTGTAACCGACGCCGTTGACCTCAAGCTTCTTCTCAAAGCCCTCGGTAACACCGACGACCATGTTGTGAAGCAGGCTGCGGGTCAGACCGTGAAGAGCACGGTTCTCTTTCTCGTCGTTCGGGCGCTTAACGTGGAGGACAGCGCCGTCATTCTCGATTGTCATGATGGGGCAGAGGCTCTTAGTAAGCTCGCCCTTGGGTCCCTTAACGGTAACTACGTTGCCCTCGCCAACGGTGACGGTGACGCCTGCCGGAATGGCGATGGGGGCTCTTCCAATTCGACTCATTTTACTACCTCCTTACCATACGAACGCAAGGACTTCGCCGCCGACGTGCTCAGCGCGAGCCTTTTTGTCGGTCATGACGCCCTTGGAGGTGGAGATGATCGCGGTGCCGAGTCCCTTGAGGACGTAGGGGATCTCCTCGGTGCCGGCGTAAACGCGAAGACCGGGCTTCGATACGCGGCGGAGGCCCTGGATTACCTTCTCACCCTGGTTGTACTTGAGAGTAACTTTGATAACTCCCTGACCGCCGTCAGCGACGATCTGGTAGTTCTTGATGTATCCCTCGTCCAGAAGGATCTGAACGATCGCCTTCTTCATGTTGGAGGCGGGGATATCAACGGTTGCGTGCTTTGCGGTGTTAGCGTTCCTGATTCTGGTCAGCATATCCGCAATGGGGTCTGTGATCTGCATAACTGGATTTTCCTCCTATATTGAAGTTGCTTCTCATTTAAGAAGCTCCGGCGGCGAGGTATCCGCGATAATTATTGATGCGATCTTAATTACCGCAGACCTTTCGCCATCCGATAATCGGATTTTTTCTAAAATCCGTCAAAACCTTGTGTTGTTTCCCACAAAATGTGGGTCTCGTGCTTTCTCGAGTGCAGGAATTTTTCGTCTGACGAGGCTCGCGAGCGACGCTGTACATAGGTACTGCGAGCGAGCACAACGAAGTCAGGCGGAAAATTACCAGCTCGCTTTCTTGACTCCGGGGATCTCGCCCTTGTAGGCCAGCTCTCTGAAGCAGATACGGCAGATGCCGTAGTTGCGGAGATAAGAATGGGGTCTGCCGCAGATCTTGCAGCGGTTGTAGTAGCGCGTGGAGAACTTCGGATCGCGCTGCTGCTTTATTTTCATTGAAGTTTTAGCCATGATCCAAATTCCTCCTTAGTTCTGATAGAAGGGAGCGCCGAGAAGCGTGATGAGCTCGCGGGCTTCCTCATCGGTGTTCGCGGTGGTGCACATTACGATGTCCATTCCGCGGATCTTGTCGATCTTATCGTAGTCGATCTCGGGGAAGATCAGCTGCTCCTTAAGGCCGAGCGCGTAGTTGCCGCGGCCGTCGAAGGAGTTGGGGTTGATGCCGCGGAAGTCGCGGACGCGGGGAAGAGCGACGTTGAAGAGTCTGTCGAGGAACTCCCACATCTTGTCGTGGCGAAGGGTGACCTTAACGCCGACGTTCATGCCCTCGCGGAGCTTGAAGTTAGCGACGGACTTGCGCGCCTTGGTGATGACGGCGTGCTGACCGGTGATTTGGCTGATCTCCTTCTGGACGTTCTCGATCATCTTCTGGTTATCCTTGCAATCGCCGCAGCCGACGTTGACAACGATCTTCTCGAGCTTCGGGATCTGCATAACGCTCTTGTAGCCGAACTTTTTCATAAGGGCGGGAGCGATTTCCTGATTGTATTTATCCTGTAATCTGGGCATATCTCTCTACCTCCCTCACATAGTGGCTCCGCACTTCTTGCAGGTGCGGACCTTTTTGCCGTCGACGACAGTGTGGGCAACTCTGGTGGCCTTGCCGCACTTCGGGCAGACGAGCTGGACCTTGGAGGCGTAGATCGGAGTCTCAGCGGAGATGATGCCGCTCTCCTCGCCCTGCTTGCGAGCCTTCTGATGCTTCTTGGCGACGTTAACGCCCTCAACGACGACCTTCATGCTCTTCGGATCGGCGGAGAGGATCTTGCCCTGCTTGCCCTTATCCTTACCGGAAAGGACCTTAACGGTATCGTTAGTCTTAATGTTCATTACTGAGCCCTCCTCAAATTACTTCGGGAGCAAGGGACAGGATCTTCATGAATTCCTTGTCGCGGAGCTCTCTTGCAACGGGCCCGAAGATACGCGTGCCGACCGGGTTCTTATCCTCGCGGACGAGGACGGCAGCGTTTTCATCGAAGCGTACGTAAGTGCCATCTGCACGGCGGACGCCGCGGGCGGAACGGACGATAACCGCCTTGACGACGTCGCCCTTCTTGACCTGGCCGCCGGGAGCTGCCTTGCGGACGGAAGCGACGATGACGTCGCCGATGTTGCCGTACTTACGCTTGGAGCCGCCCAGAACGCGGATGCACTTGATTTCCTTGGCGCCGGTATTGTCGGCGACCTTCAGATAAGATTCCTGCTGTATCATTTAGGCGCCTCCTTACTTTGCCTTCTCAACGATCTCTACAAGTCTCCAGCGCTTATCCTTGGAAAGCGGGCGGCACTCCATAACGCGGACGGTATCGCCGATGCCGGCGATGTTCTCCTCGTCGTGAGCCTTGAGCTTGTAGGTTCTCTTAACGATTTTCTTATAAAGGGGGTGAGCTACGCGGTCAGCGATAGCAACAACGATGGTCTTGTCCATCTTGTCGGAAACAACCTTGCCCACCCTTGTCTTTCTGGAAGACGTTCTTACTTCACTCATCTTCTATCCTCCTTACTGCTCGAGTCGCTTTTCGCGGATTATCGTCTGGACTCGGGCAATATCCTTCTTTACAAGGGATATTTTAACAGGGTTGTCGAGCTGATTCGTGGCGTGCTGCATGCGGAGCGTGAACAGATCCTTCTTAAGATCTGCGAGCTTCGCCTCCAGCTCAGCGGGGCTCATCTTTCTTACCTCGTTTGCCTTCATCTTATTCACCACCGTTCTCTGTCTCGCTGGCGACTATCTTCGTCTTGCAGGGGAGCTTGTGAGCTCCGAGGCGAAGAGCCTCAGCGGCATCCTCGGGGGAAACACCGGCGATCTCAAAGAGAACGCGACCGGGCTTCACGACCGCTACCCAGTACTCGGGAGCGCCCTTACCGGAACCCATTCGGGTCTCAGCAGGCTTCTGAGTTACGGGCTTATCAGGGAAAATCTTGATCCAGACCTTACCGCCGCGCTTTGTGTAACGGGTGATGGCGACACGGGCCGCCTCGATCTGGTTGGAGGTTATCCAGCAGGGCTCAGTGGCCACGAGGCCGTACTCGCCGTAGGTAACCTTGTTGCCGCGGGTAGCGACGCCCTTCATACGGCCGCGCTGCACCTTGCGGTATTTAACTCTCTTAGGCAGAAGCATTACTTTGCGCCTCCTTCTCTGGGACTGTCAGCGCGGGGAGCGCGGGGAGCTCTCGGAGCACCGTTCTGCGGGCGCTGGTTGTTGTTGCGATTGAAACCGCCCTCGCGGCGCTGGCCACGGCGGTCGCCGTCGCGTCTCTCGCGCTTCTCGCGCGGAGGACGGGAGGTGTCCATGGTGCGGGGGGTGGTGCGGAGAGCCTGATTGAGGATCTCGCCCTTGTAGATCCAGACCTTAACGCCGATGCGGCCGTAGGTGGTGGCAGCCTCGGTGAAACCGTAGTCGATGTCGGCACGGAGGGTCTGCAGGGGGATGGTGCCCTCATGATACTGCTCGTTGCGGGCGATCTCAGCGCCGCCGATACGGCCGGAGATCTTGATCTTGATGCCGCGGACGCCGAGGCGCATTGCGCGCTGCATGGCGCTCTTCATGGTGCGGCGGAACGCGACGCGCTTCTCAAGCTGGGAAGCGATGTTCTCAGCGACGAGCTGAGCGTCGGTATCGGGGTTCTTAACCTCGATGATGGAGAGTGCGACAGGCTTGCCGAACTTCTTCTCGAGGTCGAGACGGAGCTTCTCGATGTCAGCGCCGCCCTTGCCGATGACAAGACCGGGTCTGGAGCAGTGGATGAAGACCTTGACCTTTGCGCTGTCGCGCTCGATCTCGATCTTGGGAACTCCTGCTGCGTAAAGGAGCTTCTTCAGATACTTGCGGATGTTGTAATCCTCGACGATAAGATCGCCGACTTTGTCGTCACGGGCGTACCAACGGGAATCCCAATCCTTGATAACGCCGACGCGAAGTCCGTGGGGGTTAACTTTCTGTCCCATTTTTACGCCTCCTCTCTTTCCTTAACGACGATGGTGATGTGGCTGGTTCTCTTGTTGATGCGATAGCCGCGGCCCTTGGAAACAGGCTGCATCCTCTTGAGGATGGGGCCGGGGTTTGCGAAGGTCTCGGATACATAGAGATTGCTCGCATCCATGCTGAAGTTGTTTTCAGCGTTGGCAGCAGCGGAGTTCAGGAGCTTTACCATGATCTCGCTGGCGGCCTTCGGTGTGTTCAAAAGTATAGCGCGCGCGGTGCGAACGTCCTTGCCGCGGATAAGATCGCAGACGATCTTAACCTTGCGCGGGGAGATACGCGCGTATTTAACAGTAGCTCTGGCTTCCATTCGATTGCCTCCTTATTTGCCCGTCTTGCTGCCGGCGTGGCCGCGGAAGGTACGGGTCGGTGCAAACTCGCCGAGCTTGTGTCCGACCATATCCTCGGTGACGTACACAGGAACGTGACGGCGACCGTCGTGGACAGCGATGGTGTGACCAACGAAGGACGGGAAAATGGTGCTGGAACGGCTCCAGGTCTTGAGGACCTTCTTATCGCCGGTCTTGTTGAGCTCCTCAACTCTCTTCAGGAGCTCGGGAGCCACGAACGGGCCCTTCTTAATGCTTCTTGACATTTCCTATCCCTCCTTACTTCTGATTGCGGCGCTTGACGATGAACTTGTTGGTGCGGTTCTTCGTCTTGCGGGTCTTGTAACCAAGCGCCGGCTTGCCCCAAGGTGTTACAGGGCCGGGACGACCGACAGGGCTCTTGCCCTCGCCGCCGCCGTGCGGGTGGTCATTCGGGTTCATAACGGAGCCGCGGACCGTCGGGCGGATGCCCATGTGACGGATACGGCCGGCCTTGCCGTAATGGATGTTGGCGTGCTCGATGTTTCCGACCTGACCGATGCAAGCCATGCAGTCGAGGCGGATGTAGCGATACTCGCCGGAGGGAAGACGAACCTGAGCCATGCCGTTCTCCTTAGCCATAAGCTGAGCGGCAGCGCCGGCGGAACGGACGAGCTGAGCGCCGCGGCCGGGGTAAAGCTCAATGTTGTGGATGATGGTACCGACCGGGATGTTTGCGATAGGCAGGCAGTTGCCCGGCTTGATGTCAGCGCCGGCGCCGGCGACTACGGTGTCGCCTGCGTTGAGACCGACAGGAGCGAGGATGTAAGCCTTATCGCCGTCCGTGTACTCGACAAGAGCGATGTAAGCGGAGCGGTTCGGGTCGTACTCAAGGCGAAGAACCTTGCCCTCGACGTCGAGCTTCTGGCGCTTGAAGTCGATCACACGGTACTTTCTGCGGTTGCCGCCGCCCTGATGGCGAACGGTGATGTGGCCGTAGCTGTTGCGGCCGGAGTGCTTTTTGAGCACCTCAGTGAGGCTGCGCTCGGGGCGGGCCTTCTTATCGATTCCGTCGAAGCCGGAAACGGTCATGTGCCTTCTCGACGGAGTGGTGGGCTTAAAAGATTTAACAGACATTTCTTATTTCCTCCCTTATACCATTCCCTCGAAGAACTCGATGGGCTTGGAGTCGGCAGCAAGACGAACGACTGCCTTCTTCCAGCTCTTGGTCATGCCGGCGGGATAGCGGCCGACGCGCTTTTCCTTGCCCATCATGTTCATGGTGGTGACCTTTGCGACCTTCACGCCGAAGATCTGCTCGACGGCGGTCTTGATCTCGGCCTTGCCGGCCTCAGGAGCGACCTCGAAGGCGTACTTCTTGAGGTCGAGCGCCTCCATGGACTGCTCGGTGATGATCGGGCGGAGGATAACGTCATAATTCGATTTCATTACGCATAAACCTCCTCGATGGTGGTAAGCGCTGCCTTGTCAACGACGAGCTTGTCGGCGTTGAGAACGGCGTAAGCGTTGAGGTTGGCGGCGACCGTGGTCGCAACGCCGGGGATGTTGCGGGCGCTCTTGACAACGTTCGCGTCAACAGCGGGGGTAACGACGAGAGCCTTTCTCTCGGCGCCGACAGCGTTAAGGAAGGCCTTGAAAGCCTTGGTCTTGGGCTCGGCGCAGCTGATGGCGTCGACAACGACCACGTTCTCCTCGACAGCCTTCTGGCTGAGAGCGGAACGGATCGCGAGCTTGCGGACCTTCTTGTTAACGGAGAAGCTGTAGCTTCTGGGCTTCGGAGCGAAGGCTACGCCGCCGTGGGTGTAGTGGGGGTTGCGGGTGGAACCCTGACGGGCGTGACCCGTGCCCTTCTGACGATAGGGCTTTGCGCCGCCGCCGGAAACCTCAGCCTTCGTAAGAGCGCTCTGGGTGCCCTGACGGAGATTGGCGAGGTGGCTGCGGACTGCCATGTGAAGAACTGCTTCGTTGGGCTCGATTCCGAAAACGGACTCAGGGAGCTCAACACTGCCGACTTCCTTGCCGGACATATTGACAACTTTAACGGTAGGCATTGTTTAACTCTCCTTTCCTTAGCCTCTTGCAGATCTCTTCTGCGGGTTGGAGCTGACGGTCTGAGCCGGGCCCTTGATCTTGGAGCGGTTGATGACGGTGTTCTTGATGTAGACGATGCCGCCCTTGGGTCCGGGAACAGCGCCGCGAACAGCGATCATGTTCTTCTCGGTGTCGATGTGAACGATATCGAGGTTCTGAACGGTAACGGTCTCGTTACCCATCTGGCCGGCGCCGATCTTTCCCTTATAGATACGGGAAGGAGTCGAGGTCGAACCCATAGAACCGGCGTGACGGTGAACAGGGCCGCCGCCGTGGCTGGTCGGGGTGCGCTGAGCGTTGAAGCGCTTGATCGCGCCCTGATAGCCCTTACCTTTGCTTACGCCGGTGATATCGAGCTGATCGCCCTTCTGGAAGAGGTCGCAGCCGATAACGTCGCCTGCCTCGAACTTGGAGCAGTCGTCAAGACGGAACTCCTTGAGGTGGCGCTTGAGATCCTCGCCGGCCTTCTTGAGATGGCCGAGCTCGGGCTTGGAGAGCTTTTTCTCCTCGATGTCCTCAAAACCGAGCTGAACGGCGTTGTAGCCGTCGTTCTCAACGGTCTTTACCTGGACAACGGTGCAGGGGCCGGCTTCGATAACGGTCACGGGAATGACCTTGCCGGTCTCGTCGAAGATCTGCGTCATGCCGATCTTCTTGCCGATGATGGCTTTTTCCATTTTTACTTTTCCTCCTGAAAGGTTATTGGTCGAGGCCGCCACAGCCGCAACCCGGCTGCCGTACTCCGACTTGACCCCGTCCGCTCACGCAAGTCGCGGACGATGGGTGCTGACTAATTTAATATAAGGTATCCGACCAACCGAAAACGGATGGATTTTTTCGCCGGACGAGGCGAGCCGCTGCAGACAGTATCGGGTATACGGCAAAGCGGCTTAACGAAGTACGGCGGAAAAAGACGCCGTTTAGAGCTTGATCTCTATTTCAACGCCGGCGGGAATCTCGAGTGCCATAAGAGCCTCGACGGTCTTCTGGGTGGGGGAGACGATGTCGATAAGTCTCTTGTGGGTTCTTCTCTCGAACTGCTCACGGCTGTCCTTATACTTGTGAACTGCGCGAAGAATGGTAACGACCTCTTTCTTGGTGGGAAGGGGGATGGGGCCGGAAACCTTCGCGTCTGTGCGCTTTGCGGTCTCGACGATCTTCTCAGCGGTCTGATCGATGAGCTGATGGTCGTAGGCCTTGAGTCTGATGCGGATCATTTTCTTTGCTGCCATAATACTTTTTCCTCCAAATCGTACAGCATTTTTATGCGGTACGGTGAGAAATTTTTTGTACACACATCCGTGCGTATCACTCCCGGGCAGAAATTTAACCGGACATAATCCGGCTAAAGCTCTGTACAGACGATATACGAAAGTACAAATTTATTCCTCAGCCGCCCGATTGCGCACCCCCAAACAAGGGAATGCCGGACATACTCCCCGGAAGTTACCGCCGTCTGACGCAATCTCCCGGATCATCGCAGGCGCACTTAGGGCATACCCGCCCTCACGCGCTAGGGTAGAATACCATATTGTACCGCCCTTGTCAAGCACATTTTGAAATTTTTTTCGTTATTTTTAACAATAGTGAAAACCCTTGAAAATCAACACAATATCTTGTGCCAAGCGATTATGAACACTTTGTTATTTGACAAGTCTACAAAAATGAAGTAGTATGTATGAGCAGGCCCATACGGTCATTGTTCATTCTCTCTCTGTTGGTGCTTACTGCCGCAAAGCGTGGTGGGGTATGTAGAAGCAGGCAGATAGATTCAGTACGCAGTAAGCGGCTAAGCGACGCTCGCCGCTTCGCCTTTTAGACAAAGGACACCACGCAAATCGGCGCTCCCATATCCAATGGTCACCGCCAAAAGCCTCTTATCTCTCTCTTGGTTCTGTTCTCTCTCTTTCTTGCGAGAAAGAGAGAGAATGAACATATTATTATAATAAGGTATCTTTATGGACTTTTCACAGATAAAACTTATCCTCGCGCCGATGGCAGGAGTCACCGACCTGGCGTTCCGCACGCTGTGCCGCGAGTACGGCGCAGATTACACGGTGACGGAGATGATATCGTCAAAGGCGCTGATGTTCAATGACAAAAAGACCTATGCCCTCATGCGCCTCGGAGATGGCGAGCGCCCGGTGGGAATCCAGCTCTTCGGCTCAGACCCCCAGTGCATGGCTGAGGCGGCGCAGAAGGTCGAGGAATACGCCCGCCCGGACGTCATCGACGTCAACATGGGCTGTCCTGTCGGCAAGGTTGTTTCCTCCGGCGACGGCTCGGCGCTTATGAAAACCCCCGAAAAGGCGCGCGACATCGTAGAAGCGATGGTAAAAGCCGTGAGCACTCCGGTAACAGTCAAGTTCCGCAAGGGCTTTGACGGAGGCTCGGTCAATGCCGTTGAGTTCGGGAAAATGCTCGAGGCGGCGGGCGCTTCGGCGCTGTGCGTTCACGGCAGGACCCGCGCGCAGATGTATTCAGGGCGCGCCGATTGGGACATAATAAGGGAGGTCAAGGCGGCGGTCAGCGTGCCGGTCGCCGCAAACGGCGACGTTTTCACCGGCGACGACGCGCGGCACATTCTCGATTACACCGGCTGTGACGCCGTTGCGATTGCTCGAGGCTCGCTCGGCGCGCCGTGGCTTTTCCGTGATGCGAAATGCGCTGTACGCGGCATGGATATCCCGCCGGCACCGAAATATTCCGAGCGCGTGGCTGTGGCAAAGCGGCAGTTTTACCTCGCCGCGGAGGACAGAGGCGAGAAGGTCGCCTGCCTTGAGGCGCGCAAGCATCTGGCGTGGTATTTAAAAGGTATGCCCCACGCAGCCTTTTTCCGAGAGCGGATAATGAGCGTATCCACGCTCAAGGACATAGAAAACGTATCGCGCGACATTCTGGACGCGCTGAGGGAGGTGGAATCGTGACCCAGGAGGAGGAGCTCAGGCTCGTAAAGCGCGCCGCCGAGGGCGACGAGGGCGCTTTTGAGAAGCTTGTAATTGAAAACGAGAAGCTGATTTACAACGTCGCGCTGAAAATCACCGGCAATCCGGACGATGCCGAGGACGTCGCGCAGGAGGCATTCATAAAGGCTTACCGCAATCTCGGCTCTTTCCGGGGCGAAAGCCGCTTCTCGGGGTGGCTCTACCGATTGTGCTACAACGCCGCGATGGATCACATCCGCAAAACCCGCGATCCGAACCTGCGCTCGCTCACGAACGACGACGGCTCGGACGCGGAGCTTGACGTCGCCGATCCCGCGCCTACGCCCGAGGAGAGCGCGGAGAGGAAGGAAACTCAGCGCATTGTGCGCGAGGCGGTGAATCAGCTCGACGACGATAAGCGCGAAATACTCATAATGCGCGAGTTTTCCGGCATGAGCTACACAGCGATCGCCGAAGCGCTCGGCATCGAGGAGGGCACTGTCAAGAGCCGAATAAGCCGCGCGCGGGCTTCGCTTGCGGAAATTTTGCGGCAAAGCGGAACTTTTAGCCAGCTCAGTGAGTCAAATAGTCGGAAAGGGGGAAAACGGAATGTGTAACTGCGAACGCGCGCAGGAACTGATAAGCGCGTACATCGACGGTGAGATTACCGCCGGCGAGAAGGCGGAGCTCGATGAGCACGTCGCAGGGTGCAAGGATTGCGCCGATATGCTCGCCGTGTATTCCGAGATCTCCCGCGCGATGGCTGAGGACGTCGAGCCGCCCGCGAGCTTGCGCGAGGGCGTAATGAGCGCCGTCCGCGAGATAAACGCAGAGAGAAAGCCGAAAAAGGCAAAAATCGTGTGGCTCCGGTGGGTATCGGCAGCCGCCGCGGTGGCGATCGTGAGCTTCGTCGGCGTGAGAGCGATAATGCCCAGGGGTGCGAACAGCGCTGCGCCGATGCTGAAGGCGTCGAACGCTAATGACAGCGTTGAGTATTCGATAAACACCGCGCCCGCCGAGATAACGGACGAGGCGGCGGTGGAATTCGCTCCCACTGAGCCGGAGGAGGCTCCGGCAGCGGTCGAGGACAGCGGGCTTGAGGCTTCGCTCTTTATGTTCCCGGCTTCACCGACCGAGGAGGAGCCGGCGGCCTCGAACTCAGTTGACATTGAGCAGGCGATGAACGATCTCATCGCCGACACGGAGAGAAAAGCCGATTGGAAAGCGTTCATTGTCTACTGCTCGGTTGACGATAACAAGGAAGTTATTGATTTATGTCAATCTCTTGGTGCTGAAATCGTCTACGAGTACGATACCATCGGCGGCTGTGCGGTGCGCATTGAGCCGGAGCGCGCGGAGGAGCTGCTCGCGGCGCTCGAATCGAGCGAGCTTGTCCTCAGCGTTCAGGAGGACAGCTCATTTGAGCTTAATTAAAGAGAAAAGGACGGGAGCGATTCCCGTCCTTTTTGCTGTATTTGTTCATTCTCTCTCTTTTGCAGACTTGCAGGGGGCGGGTGAGCGCGCCCGCCTTCTCAAATTATCTCTCTCAAATCCCTCACAACTCTCGCTTCGCCGATGCCCGGCTGTACCGGACTGCCCTCGGGCAAGTACAAGATTGCAGGAATTCCGGCATTTTTAGCCGCCTCGATATCCAGCGCGCGGTCTCCGACGTAGTACGCTTCGTCAGCCGAAAAGCCGTGCTTTTCCATTAAAAACAGCAGCGCTGTCGGGTCGGGCTTGCGGGGAAAGCCGCTCTCGGCGGTGAGCACCTCCGTAAAATACGGGAGAAGTCCGTTCTGCTCGAGGACTGTGAACGCCGAGCCTCCCCGATGGGTGTACACAAAATGCTTATCTCCGCGCTCACTAAGCGCTTTCAGCGTTTCAAGTGCGCCGGGCATCGCCTTTACGTCCCTTTGGTGGCGCTCGTTTTCCGCATAATAGAGGCTGAAAAGCTCGTCGGTGCCGAGATACGCGCGCACTGAGGAGCGCAGTATTTCCTTGCCTAAAGTTTCGGAAATCGGCATATTCTGCGCTTTCAGCACAGTTTTGAGGCTTTTTAGTATGACGGGGTAGCTGTCGAGCAGCGTTCCGTCCAAGTCCCAGAGGTAGTTCATATCGCGCGATTATCCTCTCTTCGCTTCAATTCTCTCTCGATTATGTTCCCCAGCGTGCTGATGTCCACGTTTCCGCCTGAAACGACGGCGACCGTCCGAAGATCCGTATTGATCCGGTCATACATAAACGCCGCGACGCTTGTAGCGCCTGCTCCTTCCGCTACCATTTTTGAGTGTTCCATCAGTGTGGCCATCGCCCCTTCAATCTCGTCCTCACGCACAGTCACGATATCATCCACATACTTTTCGACGATCTCAAAGGTCAGATCTCCCGGCGTCAACACGTGAATGCCGTCGGCGATGGTCGCCCTGTCTTTAAGCGTTTCCACCTCATTTAAGCCAAAGGAGGCATACATAGACGGGACATTGACCGTTTGAACGCCGATAACCTTTACATCGGGCTTCAGGTTTTTGATAGCGACGGCGACACCGCTGATCAGCCCGCCGCCTCCGATCGGAACGACTACTTGCTCCACATCCGGCATCTGCGAAAGGATCTCCAGTCCGATGGTCCCCTGACCTGCGATCACATAGGGGTCATTGAAGGGATGGGCAAAGGTGTAGCCCTTTTCATCTGCCAGCCTTTTCGCCTCTTTAGCGGAGTCATCATAATTACCGGGGACCAGAACGACCTCTGCGCCAAAGCGGCGCGTCCCTTTGATCTTCATGACCGGCGCATAATCCGGCATACAAATGACTGCGCGCATTCCCAACCTCATTGCGGAATAAGCCACGCCCTGCGCATGATTACCGGCGGAGCACGCAATGACGCCCTTTGAGGCTTCCTCGGCGGAAAGGCTGCTCAGCTTGTTAAAAGCGCCGCGGATTTTGAAGGAACCTGTCCTTTGCAGATTTTCAGCTTTGATAAACAGATTAGGGGACAAGCTGTCAAAAGGTATGATGGGTGTAAGTCTTGCAACATTGTGCAGCGTTTCCGCAGCATTCCTGATCATTTCAAATTGATTCATATAAAGCCCCTCCCGCTCTCCACTGTCTTACTATATCATGGCTGCTGCTATTTTACAAGATTTGCCGACTTGTAATCTCTTATGAGCTTCACCGCCACGTCCAGAACACGGTCTGTGGGCTTAAGCCGGAAGCTCATCGCCGGCTTCGCGCCGGCTTCAATTTTTACTCTCGACTTGTACTCCGGCAGGGAATAAAGTCTGCTCAATCTCTCCGGCTCGAAGTCGGAGAGGGCGAAAATCAGCTTGCCGTCCTTCTGGCTTATCTCGGAAATGCCGGTGCTCGCCGCCTCGCCGCGCAGAAGCGCGACCTGAATAAGCGCGTTTACCGCACTTGGCGGGTCGCCGAAGCGGTCGATAAGCTCGTCGGTCATATCGTCGGCGTCCTCCTCGGTGCGGATGTGGGCGATGCGGCGATAGAGATCCATTCTCTGCTCCTGACTCGCAACGTAACTCGCCGGAATATTGGCGTTTATGGCAAGGTCGGCGCTGCACTCCGGCTTCGCCTCGACTCTCTCGCCCTTTTCCTCCTGAACAGCCTCCTCAAGAAGCTTGAGGTACATATCGTATCCAACGCTCATCATGTGACCTGACTGCTCCGCACCCAGAATATTGCCGGCGCCGCGTATCTCGAGGTCGCGCATGGCGATTTTGAAGCCGGAGTTGAACTCCGCAAACTCTCGGATAGCGCTGAGGCGCTTTTCCGCAGTTTCGTTCAGCACCTTATCCTTGCGAAAGGTGAAATATGCAAAGGCACGGCGGCTCGAACGGCCCACTCTGCCCCGTATCTGGTGAAGCTGAGCAAGTCCCATCTTGTCCGCATCCTCGATGATGAGGGTGTTGACGTTCGGAATGTCGATGCCGGTCTCGATGATCGTCGTGCAGACGAGGATCTGAATTTCGCCCGCCTGCATACTCTCCATAACTCTGCCGAGGCTCTCCTCGTCCATTTTGCCGTGGGCGACTGTGATGGTCACATCTCCCAGCATCTCCTTGAGCTTCATCGCTGTGCGCTCGATGTTGTCTACCCGGTTGTGGAGGTAATAGACCTGCCCGCCGCGCCCGAGCTCACGCCGGATCGCGTCGGTGATCACACCCCAATCATGCTCGATGACGTAGGTCTGCACCGGCTGTCGGTCACTTGGCGGCTCCTCGATGGTGGACATATCACGCACTCCCGAGAGCGCCATATTCAGCGTGCGCGGAATCGGCGTTGCCGAGAGCGTCAGCACGTCCACGGTTTTACTAAGCTCCTTCAAGCGCTCCTTATGGGTAACTCCGAAGCGCTGCTCCTCGTCAACGACGAGAAGTCCGAGCTTTTTGAAATGCACGTCCTTGCCGAGAAGCTTATGTGTACCGATAACTATATCCACCTCGCCGGTTTCAAGACCCGCGAGGGCTTTTTTTACCTGCGCCGGAGTTCTGAATCGGCTCAGCACCTCGATCGTGACGGGAAAACCGGTAAAACGGCGCATCGCGGTCTGATAGTGCTGCTGTGCAAGCACCGTGGTCGGCACTAAGATCGCCGCCTGCCGCCCGTCCATAACGCACTTCATAACGGCGCGGAGCGCCACCTCGGTCTTGCCGTAGCCGACGTCGCCGCAGAGAAGTCTGTCCATCGGCACAGGGCTCTCCATATCGCGCTTTATATCCTTTATCGCGCGGAGCTGATCGTCCGTCTCCTGATATTCAAAATTGTCTTCAAACTCTCTGTACCACGGGCTGTCCGGGCTGAAGGCATAGCCGACTGCGCCCTTGCGTGCCGCCTGAAGCTTCAAAAGTCCCTCGGCCAGGTCCTTTGCCGCCTTTTTAGCACGGATTTTCGCCTTTGCCCAGTCAGTGCCGCCGAGCTTACTGAGCTTCACCGGCGCATCCTCTCCGGCGCCGATGTACTTTGAGATCATATCGAGCTGGGTCGCGGGAACGTATAGCGCGTCGGTGCCGGCATAGGCGATTTTGATATAGTCCCGGCGCGTGTTGTCGACCTCGCGCGTGACCATACCCACAAAGCGGCCGATTCCGTAGGTCTCGTGGACTACAAGGTCGCCCGGGGAGAGGTCGGTGAAGCTCTCGAGCCGCTGTCTGTTGGAGTCGCGGCGGCGCTTCGCCTTTTTGCGGAAGGTCTCCTTGAGAAACTGCCCTTCGGAGAGTATCGCAAGCTTCAGCGCAGGGTATTCAAGACCCGCGCTGAGGTTGCCGGCGGCAATAATCGTCCTGCCCTTCTCCGGCAGACTTGACAGATTTATGTCAACCGTTGCCTTTGTACCTAATTTAAATAGGTAATCGGAGAGAATTTCCGCGCGGCGCTGATCCTTGACGAGGACGATGACCCCGAAGCCGGAGTTCATATAGTGCCGGATGTCGCTTGCGGCTGTTTCGAGCGAGCCGCCGTAGGAGGGCAGCTGCTTTACCATCTGCGTTTCCATCGTGCGCGGCGCAACGGGAAGAGCGCTCGTTGTGAACGCCGCCATCATCACGATCGGGAAGTCCGAAAGCCGCTCGACAACGTCCTCCCACGGCATAATAAAACGCTCGGCTGAGCCCTCGAGGGCGCCCTTTTCCGCAAGCGCAGTCAGATCCTCAGAAAGCTGCCAGAGGTAGTTTTTCGCGGTATCGGCGTTGCGACCCGGCTCGCACATGACTACCACCGCGTCAGGCGGGAAGTAATCGGCGGCGGTGGCAGGCTCGTAAAGAAGGTCGAGATAGCGATCGCTCGCGGGCAGACTTCTGCCGTCGCGGATTCTGCTCAGATCGCCGTTTATCGCCTCTAAAAGCTCTTTTTTGGTATTTTTCCGGCGCAAAAGCTTCTTTCCGTAGCTCTCGATTCGGTCGCAGAGCGCCGCTTGTCCGCCCTTCGCGGCGGAAATCGGCGCCTCCTGAACGGGCAGTATGCGCGCCGAGTCAAGGCGCTCTGTGCGGCGCTGTGTCAGCGGGTCGAACAGCCCCATCGAGTCGACCTCGTCGCCGAAAAATTCGATTCGCACCGGCTCGTCTGATCCGGGCGAGAAAAAATCAAGAATGCCGCCGCGCACCGAAAACTGCCCGGCGCCCTCAACCTGCGCGGCGCGCGTGTAGCCCGCGGAAACGAGGCGGGCGACAATATCGTCGAGCGAGTATTCGCCGCCGTTTTTTATCTCGAGCGTGAGGCTCTCGAACACATCGGGCGGCATCGCGCGGATCATCAGCGCCTCCGGAGTTGTGACGACAAGCCCGGCGTTTTCGCTAAGCATATCGAAGAATACTCCGATTCGCCGTCTTTCAGCCTCGCGGCTCACGCTCTCGGCGTTGTAGAACACGAAGTCGCGGCCGAGAAGCAGCGTGACCGGCTCGCCGGTGAAGGCGGTGAGATCCTCCGCCATTTTGCGCGCCTCCTGCTCATCGGAGCAAACCGCAATTACGGGTCTACCGGTTTCGAGCCTGATCGCGCCGGCGGCATGGGCGCGGCAGACCGCACCTGTTCCGCTCAATAGCGCCGGACATTTGCCGCCGTCGATGGCGGAGATTATTCTTGAGAACGCCTCGTCATTTTTTAGTGCTGTGGTGATTAGTTTCATAGGTTATGACCATTCCTATCGCAAAGCTAGAGGCACAAAACGACCATAAAAGGAATGGTCATAAAATGCCATGTTTTTCGGTTGCCGCTTTGCGGCGAGAAAAACGGCTTTAATTTCTGTAAAGGTTGAAACTTGTTTCAATCTTTATGCCCCAAACCCCCGATGCAGCCAGCACCGGGGGTATATAGTTTACTTTTTTGCCTTATAACGGCTGTTTTTTGATTGTTCCAAACCTTCTTGGAAACTTTTCCGGCGTTTTGCAGCTTTTTTCGATTACCACAACTCTGCGCCGCAGGTCGGTTCCCGGTATATCGTATTCGTCCACCCGCGAGATTATGCCGCCGAGCTTTTCAATGCCGGCGCGCGCCTCCTCGATCTCCTCATCGGAGTCGAGCGCCTTCATGGCAAGGAATTTTCCGCCGTGGCGCACAAGGGGCAGGCAAAGCTCGGCGAGGACGTTGAGCCTTGCGACGGCTCTTGACACCGCGATATCGTACTTTTCACGGTACTCCGGGTCCTGCCCGAGCTCCTCGGCTCGCGCGTGCAGACATTTGACGTCGAGCGATAGCGCCGCGTTGACCTCCATAAGGAAGCTCACCTTTTTCTCAGTGCTGTCAACGCTCGTGAGGCTAATGCTCGGCTCGGCAATTTTCAACGGAAAACCCGGAAAGCCGGCGCCGCAGCCCACATCAATCACGCTTTTGCCCGCAAAATCAGCGCTTTTCAGAACTCCGAGGGAGTCAAGAAAGTGCTTCTGCGCCGCATCAGTCTCGTCTGTGATGGCGGTGAGGTTAAAATCCTTGTTGCGCCGCTCTAAAAGCTCATAGTAAACGCAGAACTTCTCGATATCACCGAGCGGCACCCCCAGTTCGGGAGCGCCGCTTTTAAGAATTTCCTTTATGCTCACTTGTTTTTCAGAAGGTCGCGGATCTCGGTGAGAAGCTTCTCCTCAGCGCTGGGCTCGGGCTCAGCCTCGGGCTCGGGCTCCGGCTCGGCCTCTTCGGCCTTTTTCTTCGCCTCGGCAAGAGCGCGCATCTTGTTGAAGGACTTGATAACGAGGAACAGCACAAACGCGATCACGATAAAGTCGACTATTGCGCCGATGAACGTGCCAAGTCCGAGAACGATCGCTTCGGTGCCGGCGGCCTCGTCAGCCGCGCGGAGGGTGATGTTCAGCGCGTCGGTGTTGGGGGAGTTGAAGATGAATGCTAAAAGCGGGGTAATTACGTTTGCGACGAGGGTCGATGTGATTTTGCCGAATGCGCCGCCGACGATAACGCCGACCGCCATATCGAGCACGTTGCCCTTGGAAATGAACTCTTTGAACTCTGCGAAGAACTTTTTCATTGGTGATCTCTCCTTTATAATAAATTATGTTAACTGTTCCACGTAGAACATCAAAACGCCTTAGATTTCTCGAGGTGGTCTTTGCCGCCCATGTAGGGGCGAAGCACCTCGGGGATCCTGACTGAGCCGTCGGCGGCGAGGTTGTTCTCCAGAAGCGCGATAAGCATACGCGGAGGCGCCACAACCGTGTTATTCAGAGTGTGCGCAAGATAGATTTTGCCGTCCTTATCCTTTATGCGGATTCCGAGACGGCGAGCCTGCGCGTCGCCCATGTTGGTGCAGGAGCAGACCTCAAAATACTTCTTCTGACGCGGGCTCCACGCCTCGATGTCGCAGCTCTTGACTTTGAGGTCTGCGAGGTCGCCGGAGCAGCACTCAAGCTCACGCACCGGAATATCGAGCGAGCGGAAGAGCTCAACGGAATACTTCCACATCTTATCGTACCAGGCCATCGAATCCTCCGGCTTGCAGACGACTATCATTTCCTGCTTCTCAAACTGGTGGATGCGGTAAACTCCGCGCTCCTCAATGCCGTGAGCGCCCTTTTCCTTTCGGAAGCAGGGGGAATAGCTCGTCAGCGTGTGTGGCAGGGTCTCCTCAGGAACGATGCGGTCGATATATCTGCCGATCATGGAATGCTCAGATGTACCGATGAGGTAGAGATCCTCGCCCTCGATCTTGTACATCATCGCGTCCATATCGCTCTGGCTCATAACGCCCTTTACAACGTCGCCGTGCATCATGAAGGGCGGCACCATAAAGGTAAAGCCCTTGTTGATCATAAAGTCGCGCGCGTAGGCGAGAACTGCTTCGTGCAGGCGGGCGATATCGCCGACGAGATAATAGAAGCCGTTGCCGGCGACGCTTCTCGCACCGTCAAGGTCAATGCCGCCGAAGGACTCCATGATCTCGGTGTGGTAGGGGATCTCAAAGTCCGGCACAACCGGCTCGCCGAAGCGCTCGACCTCGACGTTTTCGCTGTCATCGCGGCCAATGGGAACGGAGGGGTCGATGATCTGCGGGATCCTGTACATAATGCTTTTCAGCTTCTCGGCGTACTCAGCTTCGAGCTTTTCAAGCTCGGCAAGGCGATCGTCGTCGGCCTTGACAAGGGCCATATTCTTGTCGATCTCTGCCTGAATCGCATCTTTTTCTGCACCCTCAGTCTTTTTGAGCTTGCCGAAGAGGGGGCCGTTTGCCTTCGAGAGCTTGTTACGGTTTGCTCTCAGCTCGTTTGCCTCATTGATCGCGGCGCGATTGAGGCGGTCAAGCTCAGCCGCCTCGTCAACGAGGGGGAGCTTTTCGTCCTGAAACTTCTTTTTGATGTTCTCGCGGACGAGATCGGGGTTTTCGCGTATAAGCTTGATATCAATCATTGGACTGTACCTCTTTTTCCTTTTCGAGTTCTTCTATCTTCGCGTGAGCCTCCTCAAGCTCGAGCCTGAGGCGCTCGTTTTCCTCCTGCAGTGCGGCAATCGACTGCTCCGTCCGCAGGCGGTATTCGGTATGCTGATCGCTGAGATTGCTCAGCTCCGCCTCGCTCTGGCGCTGATGCATAAAATAGCTGAGCAAAATCAGGAGGAAAACCGCCGTAAACAGCACCACGAGGTAGATTATTACCGATTCCTGGCTCTGCTTTTTCGTGCGCGGCTTTTCCTCAAGCGGCGTTACGTCCTGCTCATCTGCGTCAGAACGCTTGTGAAGTGTCATTTTTTTGTGACCATTCCTTTCGCTTTATCTAAAATGCACTGAATGACCACAAACAGGAATGGTCACAAAGTGCCATGTTTTTCGGTTGCCGCTTTGCGGCGAGAAAAACGGCTTTGATTTAATGAAAATTGAAGCTTGCTTCAATCTTTCTCCCTTGCCTTGATCTGCAAGAGCGCGTTATAGAGCACCTCAAAATCGTCCTTATCGTAGTACTCGATCTCGAATCTGCCCTTTTTGAAGCCCGGCGAGATGTGTACCTTTCGGCCGAGTATGCCGGTAAGCGCTTTTTCAGCCTCTGAGTAGTAATCAACTCCGTCGGCGTGGCGGCGGTCGGGCTTCTCACGCTCGCGCGGCTGAGTGTTGAGCTTCTTGACAAGGCTCGAGAGCTCGCGAACTCCGAGTCCCTTCTCTATCACCTCGTTCGCGGCGTAGATCATATCGTCCTGCCGCTTGAGCTCAAGGAGCGTTTTCGCATGCGAGGTCGAGATTTTGCCGTCGTCGAGCAGGTTCAGCACTGTTTCCGGCAAATTCAGCAGGCGAAGCGAGTTTGCGACATAGCTGCGGCTCTTTCCGATTATCTCCGCGACCTTTTCCTGGCTCAAAGAGTACTTTTCCATCATCACGCGCAGAGCGTCAGCCTCCTCGCGCGGCTTCAGATCCTCGCGCTGGAGGTTTTCGACGAGCGCCAGCTCCTCAGCCTTCTGCTCGTCGCAGTCTATTACGAGCGCCGGGATCTCATCAAGTCCCGCCTCGCGGCTCGCGCGCCAGCGGCGCTCTCCCGCTATTATCTGATAGGTATCGCCGACCTTGCGGACTGCAATCGGCTGCATTACGCCGTGCTCGCGTATGGATTCGGCAAGCTCTGCGATAGACTCAGGGTCAAAGACCTTGCGCGGCTGATTAGATCGCGGCTCGACCTTTGATATCGGGAGCTTACGGACGTCGCTATCCTCCTGCGCAACCTCGTCACCGAGGAGCGCGGCAAGACCCTGCCCGCCGAAAAAGTCGCCCGACAGTCCCTTTCCAAGACCACCTTTTGGCATTTTCTTTATCATTCCTTTCGTGTAAAGCCAGCGATAGAACAAAAGGCGAAGTGTGTCGCCCATATCATTCCGTTTCTGACCTTTACTCAAGCTTTATTCACCCTGTTCCTTTTTATGACCTCGTCGGCGAGCTGCATATACGCCTGCGCGCCCTTTGAAGCAAATGCGTAATCCGTAACGGGCTTTCCGTGGCTCGGCGCCTCGGATAGGCGGATGTTGCGCGGAATAAGCGTTTTGTACACCGCGTCCTTGAAGTAGCGCTTGACCTCGCCCGCGACCTGAAGTGCAAGATTCGTGCGCCCATCGTACATCGTAAGCAGCACGCCCTCGATGGATATTTCCGGATTGAGGCGCTTTTTTATAAGTCGCACAGTGTTCATGAGGTCTGCAAGTCCCTCGAGCGCGAAATATTCGCACTGCACCGGAATGAGCACCGAGTCTGCGGC
The DNA here is from genome assembly GCA_017479425.1 of Oscillospiraceae bacterium. Lineage (GTDB taxonomy): Bacteria > Bacillota > Clostridia > Oscillospirales > Oscillospiraceae > RUG626. The sequence continues at coordinate 13,749 of JAFVCD010000008.1, read as the reverse complement.
GCACAGACCGTTCAGAGTCAGCATTTCAAGGCTTGGCGGGCAGTCGATGATTATAAAATCGTAGTCATCGGCAACGCTTCTCAGCGCGCCGCGCAGCTGAAACTCGCGGTTATCCTTGCCGACCAGCTCGACAACAGCGCCGGAGAGCTCTTTATTCGACGGCATAACGTCGCCGAACTTCGTCTGCGTAATCGCCGCCTTCGGCGCAGTTCCGTCGACGAGGACGTTGTAGGTACCTAGCGCGACGGCGTTTTTATCGATGCCCATGGCGCTCGTGGCGTTGCCCTGGGGGTCTGAGTCGCAGAGAAGGACGTGCATACCGCTCTGTTTGAGCGCGGCGGTGAGATTAACGGCGGTGGTCGTCTTACCGACGCCGCCTTTTTGGTTTGCAACCGCAATAATTTTTCCCATTTTCAGTTCCTTCTAAAAGATTGTACGGGTATTATAATATAGTATCGCCATTTTTGCAAGGGAAAACTGACTTGTATGGCGCACAAGTGCGCCATTTCTCTGTTCATTTTCTCTCTTTCTCGCAAGAAAGAGAGAAAACAGAACCAAAAGAGAGATAAAAGGCTTTTGGTGGTGACCGTAAGACTTGACGCGCCGATTTGCGCGGTGTTCTTTGTCTAATACGCGAAGCGTCTAACTCGCTTAGCCGCTTACTGCGTACTAAATCTCAATGCCTGCTTCTACATACCCCACCACGCTTCACGCCCTTGACCTTTAAACAAATCGAAGCGTTGCTTTGCTTCGATTTGAGAGGAGCAAGGAAGGAGCGGACACGAAGTTTTGCCGCGCCCCTCAGCGGCGAAACGGAGTGAAGCGAATTTCAAAAGGGGGTCCCCGCAAAAGCGTATGCTTTTGTGGGGAAAAGGAGGATGGAGGGAGCGGATGTGCAGTTTTCGGCGAAGCCGGAAACGAAACGCAGCGAGCTTCATCCGACGCCGTTCCACGTGGAACGGTTTACATAATATTTTATACTATACATATTAGAATTTATTTAAAGATTTTTCAAAAAAACCCTTGCAATTTCTGAAAATCTCTGATATTATACTATTCCGCACAAGGTGCAATCTTTATAGGAGGAGGTGGCCATAAATGCCCAACATCAAGTCCGCAGAGAAGCGCGTACAGCTCTCCAAGGTCTATGCCGCTCGTAACAAGGCTGACAAGTCCGAGCTCAAGACCGTTCTTAAGAAGTTCGACACTGCAGTGGCAGAAGGCAGCCGTAGCGAGGCCGAAAGCGCCTATAAAGTTGCCGTAAAGACAGTTGATAAAGCCGCTGTCAAGGGTCTTATCCACAAGAAGAACGCCGCAAACAAAAAGAGCGCTCTCGATAAGAAGCTCAACGCGATGGAGTAATAATCCAAACCCCGGTGCAAGAGCATCGGGGTTTTTCGTATTGCTAAACGCATAATGCTATGCTATAATAATATATGGCTCGCGAGCGGAATTGCGCCGAGCCGCACTAGTTGGGGAGATAGCGGTGCCCTGTAACCCACAATCCGCTACAGTGGGAATGAATTCCTGTCCCCGGTGGTGGTATGTATCGTCTGCCTTATCCGAAGGATGCTGAAGAGCCGGTCCCGCGCAACAGGCGCTTGTGAATCGTGTCAGGTGGGGAACCAAGCAGCACTAAGCAGGGGCTTTGCCTGTGTGCCGCGGGTTCGCCGGTTCCGAGTCCGGAGGGTAAGTAACGGGTGGATATTGCCATCAAAGGCAGGTGTGCGGCCCCGCGCAGTTCCGCTCGATTTTTGACTCAAACCGCATAGCGCGGTGAGTATCGTAGAAGTACGCTCCGTTCTCTTTTTTTTCACGAAAAAGAGAGAATGAACAAAACATCAGGAGGCTCACTATGTACCAGGCGCTATACAGAAAATACCGGCCCATGCGCTTCGGCGACGTCGTGGGTCAGGAGCATATAACCGAAACGTTGCGCCGCCAGGTCGCGGCAAACCGCACAAGCCACGCATATATATTTGTCGGAGGCCGCGGTACGGGCAAGACCACCTGCGCAAAAATTCTCGCCCGCGCATTAAACTGCGAAAATCCGCAGTCCGGCGAGCCTTGCAACGCCTGCCCGAGCTGCCTCGGCATCATAGACGGCAGCATTCTCGACGTCGTCGAGATCGACGCGGCGTCAAATAACGGCGTTGACAACGTCCGCACCATACGCGAGGAGGCTGTTTTCTCGCCCACGAGCGTGCGCAAGCGCGTGTACATCATCGACGAGGTGCATATGCTCAGCACCTCCGCGTTCAACGCGCTTCTCAAAATAATGGAGGAGCCGCCGGAGCATCTCGTGTTCATCCTTGCGACGACGGAGCTCAACAAAGTCCCGGCGACGATACTCTCCCGCACCCAGCGCTACAACTTCAAGCGCCTCACACCCGCTGACATCGAGGGTCGCATTCGCTATGTGTGCGACAGCGAGGGCATTTCCATTACGGACGGCGCGGTTACGCTGCTTGCCCGCCTTGCCGACGGCGCGATGCGCGATGCGCTGAGCCTGCTCGACCAGTGTCTTTCGGGCGGCGAGGTTACTGAGGAGCGTGTGCTCTCCGGCGTCGGAATTGCCGGAAGCGGGCGAGTCGCCTCGATTTTCAGCGCGCTGAAGGGCGGCGATACCGCTCTCGCGCTGAGCGAATTTGAAGGAATTTACGCCTCGGGCGCAGACCCCGCGGGCACTCTCGGCGAGCTTCTGAGCCTTATCCGCGATATGCTGATTGTCCGCGTTGCGGGCAAGGGCGGCGAAGGGCTCATAACCGGAACTCTCTCCCGCCAGGCTCTGGACGAGCTGTCTGACGGCGTTCCCACCGGCGCTCTTTTACGCGCAGCGAGCGACCTCGGCACGGTCGGCGGCAGTATGCGCGATGTGCGCGACCGCAGAACGGCGGCGGAGGTGGCGCTCGTAAAGCTCGGCATCGTCCTCGGAGGCGCGCAGTTTGAGGGCTATGATGAGCCGAAGGCCGCTACGAAGCCCGCCTCCGAGCCGAAGCCCGCTGCGCCGAGACCCGCGCCGAAGCCGGCAGCCGAGACTCAGGCGCCCGTTGCCGAGGCTCCGAAAAGGGCGGACGAAGCTCCAAAGCAAGCTTCCGAAGCGCCGAAGCCCTCAATGGCACCGATGCCGGAGCCTTCCGGCACCGAGCCGACGTGGGAGGAGATTCTCGAGGCGGCGAAGGGCGAGCTCGGACCGTATATGTTTACGCTGAATGATAAAGCAAACGTCGCGGCGTGGCTGAAGGGCAACGTCCTCACGGTGGCGACGGAAAATGACTATGTCAAGAACACCATAAATTTACAGCAGGTTTCAAAGGTGCTGACCGAGACAGCGTCGCGGCTCACCGGCAGACCGGTGCAGCTCGCAATACAGAATGAGCTGCCGAGGGCGGAGGGCGCGAGCGCCGACCTCGACTATTTCAAACAGTTCGGCGATCTTGTAACATTCAAATAGGAGGATTTTTTCGATGGCAAAAGGCGGTTTTTCGGGCAGAATGTCCGGCGGAATGAACATGAACATGATAAAGCAGGCTCAGAAGATGCAGCAGGATATGCTCCGGATGCAGCAGGAGGTCGAGGAAAAAACCTTCTCTGCGACCGCAGGCGGCGGCATGGTCGAGGCGACCGTGACCGGAAAGCGCGAGCTGACTGAGCTGAAAATCGACCCCGACGCAGTCGTCGATATGACGGACCCCGAGGATGTCGAGATGCTCCAGGATACGATCCTCGCCGCAGTCAACGAGGCGCTCCGCAAGGCGGAGAGCGAGATGAGCGGCACGATGGCAAAGCTCACCGGCGGCATGAATTTCGGTTTTTAACATTTAAGCGGGGTCAGTTGACCCCGCTTTTTTGTCCCTGCGATAAATCATAAATACGTAAAATACAATTTTCAATTGCTTTCTCCTTTTTTAATGTTATAATCTGATTGTGAATCGTAATAATTTATCGGGGGGATCGCGCGTGAAACGGCTTATTTCGCTCTTTTTGATACTTGTGCTGACCGGCTGCACAGCGCCGGGGCTGAGCGAGACCACCGGCGGCTTCGTCGGCGGGCCGGAGGGCTATCGCGAGAAGGTCGCAGAGGGCGGCGGCACCGCGCGCCCCGACTACACGCCCGGCGTGATTGACGGCAGAAGCTACGAAAACGGCTTTTTCGGCTTCGGCTTCACGCTTCCCGAGGGCTGGGAGTGGGGCGAGAGCGAGAAATTTGAGGCCTACGCCGTAAAAAGCGGCGGCTCATCGCTATCCTTCCGCGCCGGCGCGGGCAGCGCCTCCGGAGTCTACGGCGACGCGCTCGAGAGAACGCCGCCCGCGCTTGAGGATGCGGGATTTTCCGACGTGGAGGTTGAAGAAATTTCCGTCACCCTCGCCGGCGAGCCGACCGCCGCACTCAAGATCACGGCAAAAATCGGCAGGACCGGCACCGAGCTGCATATTCTTACTGTTTTCATCGACCTGAACGGCTGGTATGGCGAGTTCAACATCACCACAGCCGGAGAAGACAACACGCAGGAAATTTTAGATATCCTCAATTAACCGCCCCCCGGGATTGCAAAACCCCGGGGGTTTTGGTATAATAAACGTGTTATGATTATTATACATTAGAAAAAGATGACGCAATTCGCAAGATCGGATCGAAGCATACCGTTGGAGGCAAAAATGAAAAAAATTCTGCCTATACTCATAATCCTCGCGCTATTAGCAGCCTGCGCCGCGCCCGAAGCCCCCGCGCCTGTCAAGGATGCGCCTACCGAAACACCGGTCGAAACGCCCGTTGAAGTGCCGGACGAGCCGGAGGTTCCGCCTGAGCCGGAAAGACCGGAGTACGAGCCGGGCGAAATAGACGGCGATACCTATCTGAGCGGCTACTTTTCCCTGCGCTACACTCTCCCCGAGGGCTGGGAGTGGGTCACTGACCGCGCCAACGCAAACGAGCTCGGCGCAAACTTTGAGATGTACTCCTCCGGCGACGAGGGCTTACAAAGTCTGAGCTTCACAGTCGGAGAGGGCGTCGCCGCCGATGCGTGCGCGACGTATCTCGCTGACCTGCCCACCGCGCTCGAGGAGTCCGGCTACACCGACTACGGCTTTGAGGAAACAACCGTCACCGTCGCCGGCAGAGAGTGCCCCGCCGTGACGCTCGCCGGAACGGTCGAGGTCGTCGAGGGCGTGTCCGCGCCGGTTTACATACTCGCGGTTTTCGTGGAGCACGAGGGCCGCTACGGCGAATTTACCGCCACAAGCTTCGTCACCGACGCAAACGCAGAGATTATCGAAGGAGTTACCGAATGAACTGGCTTGAAATTACGATAAACACCTCGCATTCCGAGCTTAACCGCCTTGTCGACCGCCTCAGCGGTCTCGGCGTGGACTCGCTCATCACCGAAGATGAGGAGGACATCGCGCGATTTTTAGAGGAAAACCGCAAATATTGGGACTACGTCGACGAGGCGTTCGCCGCCTCCATCAAGGGCGTGAGCCGCGTGAAATTCTACCTCGAGGACTCGGAGAGCGGCAAAAAAGAGCTCAGCCGCCTCGAAAGCGCACTGCCCGAGAAGGAATTTCAGATCGTCAGTGTGCGCGACGAGGATTGGGAGAACAACTGGCGGCAGTACTATAAGCCGATACCGGTGGGCGAGAGGCTCGTCATCGTGCCGGAGTGGCTCTCGCTGCCCGAGGAGTACAAAGGCCGCGTCGCAGTTCGCCTCGACCCGGGGCTGATCTTCGGCACCGGCGGCCACGCGACGACGCAGATGTGCCTCAGGGCGCTCGAAAAGGTCTCCGCACCGGGAAAAAGATTGCTCGACCTCGGCTGCGGCAGCGGGATCCTCGCGATCGCCGGTCTGCTTCTGGGCTGTGACAGCGCCGTCGGCATCGATATAGACGAGAAGGCGCCGAAGGTGGTCATGGAGAACGCGGCGTTCAACGGCATCGACGAAAAGCGCCTCACCGCCATCGCCGGCGACGTGATCGGCGATAAAAACCTCGCCGGAAGCGAAAAATACCCGGTAATCACGGCAAATATCGTCGCGGACGTTATTATCGCGCTCGCACCGAGGGCGAAGGAGCTATTATCTGACGGCGGTGACTTTATCTCATCCGGCATAATCGACGGCAGAGAAAAGGACGTCGAGCGCGCGCTCGAGAGCGCAGGGTTTGAGATAACCGAGCACTACCATCAGGATAACTGGAACGCATATTTGTGTAAGTAATTTGCAAAAAGGGCGGGCACGGAGACCCGCCCCTACTAGTCACCGCCGCACAGCGCGGTGAACAAAGTAGAAGTATGCACCGAAAGTCACACATGCAGTAAGCGGCCAAGCGAATACGGCGCTTCGCCTTTTTATAGGGTCCCCAAAAATGTCTTGCATTTTTGGGGAGAGGAGGCACAGCGGAATGAATGAGCTTTGCCGCGCCCTTCAGCGGGATTGCGAACGATATGGAGCTTGTGCCGACGAGACACCGCGCAAAACGGCTCGCCAAGTCTGACGATAACCGCCAAGAGCTTTTATCTCTCTCTTGGTTCGGTTCTCTCTCTTTTTCTCGAAAAAGAGAGAGAATGAACAGAGAAGCGGCGGGCGCGGAGACCCGCCCCTACAACAAAGAAAGATAACATTATAAAAGGAGACTGAAAATGCTTAAATCAATAATTCTCGCCGCGGGAAAGGGCACGCGTATGCAGACCGAGGGAGTCGAGCTCCCGAAGGTCATGCGCACCGCCCTCGGCAAGCCGCTACTCGGCTATGTGCTCGACGCTCTGCCCACAAAAGGGCGCGATAACATCGTCGTTGTCGGCTTCATGCGCGAAAAGGTCGAGGCGGCTTTCACTGACTGCTCCTTCGCCGTTCAGGCGGAGCAGAAGGGCACCGGCCACGCCGTAATGTGCGCCTTTGAGACCCTCGGCGACTTCGACGGCGATGTGCTGATCTGCTGCGGCGACGCGCCGCTCGTGCGCCCCGAGACCTTCGCCGCGCTCGTTGAGGAGCACCGCGCGAAGGGCAACGACTGCACCGTTCTCTCCGGCGCCTCAGAGGTGCCGCTCCGAGGCTACGGCAGGGTCATCCGCGATGAGCACGGCGGCTTTGTCAAAATCGTCGAGGAAAAGGACGCCTCTCCCGAGGAATTTGCCGTTCAGGAGTACAATTCCGGCGTTTACGTTTTCTCCGCGCCGAAGCTCCGCACTGCGCTCACCGGCCTCAGGACCAACAACGCGCAGGGCGAGTATTACCTCACTGACGCGCCTGATATCATGCTCACCCGCGGCGACAAGGTCGGCGTCTGCGTGCGTGAGATGGGCGACGAGCTCATCGGCGTGAACACCCCCGCGCAGCTCGCTGAGGTCGAGCGGCTGCTGCAAGAGCGCAAATAAGCGCTATCGCGCCCGAAATATCGCCATTTACCTCCCGCTTCCGCGGTTTTACTGCGGCGGCGGGGGGATTTTCTATATGAGTGACCCGCGCCCAGACCTCGTATGCCTCGGCGGGGGATAATTCGAGTTCCATATAAATCACCCGAGATATTATATGCAGAAGGAAACGCGGATTGCCGCGGCGCCGGATTACCACTATGACCGAAATAATCGTTAAAAATCCGACATTTTTTCCCTTTTTGCAGTTGAAAAAAAGCGCAAATTTTAGTATAGTCTAATGTGGCATAGGTTGGAGACGACCTAAACCGTGAATAACCCAAATTCCCCGATTTTTCGGGATGTGGAGGTCAAGATAAATGAAAAAAGTACAGTTTACCGAAACCGTACTGCGTGACGCGAACCAGAGCCTTATGGCAACGCGCATGAAGTACGATGACTTCGCGGACATCCTGCCCACCATGGACAAGGCGGGCTACTACTCCGTGGAGTGCTGGGGCGGCGCCACCTTCGACAGCTGCCTTCGTTACCTCGGCGAGGATCCGTGGGAGCGCCTTCGCAAGATCCGCAAGGCGATGCCGAACACCCGTCTGCAGATGCTGCTCCGCGGCCAGAACCTTCTCGGCTACAAGCACTATCACGACGACGTTGTTGAGAAGTTCGTTGAGCTTTCCATCAAAAACGGCATCGACGTTATCCGCATTTTCGACGCTCTCAACGATTTCCGCAACATCAAGACCGCTCTCGAGGCAACGAAGAAGTACGCTACTCCGCGCACTGTCGCTTCCGGCTGCATCTCCTACACTCAGAGCCCGGTACACACCGTTAAAAAGTACGTTGAGATGTGCAAGGAGCTCAAGAAGATGGGCTTTGACACCATCTGCTTCAAGGATATGGCAGGCACGATGAGCCCCTCCGAGGCAGAGAGCCTCATCAAGGGCGTTAAGGACGCCATCGGCGATATGCCGCTCATCCTCCACACCCACTGCACCACCGGCATGGCTTATATGACCCTCACAAAGGCCATTGAGGGCGGCATCGACGTTATCGACACCGCAACAAGCTGCTTCTCCAACGGCACCTCCCAGGCCGCGACCGAGTCCCTCTACTATGCTCTCAGCCAGTACGGCATCGAGACCGGACTCGACGAGAAGGTCATCAACAAGGTAAACGATTTCTTCAAGCCCGTAAAGCAGAAGTACATCGACGCCGGCACCATCAACCCGAAGAGCATGGGCACCGACGCTCAGGCGCTCGTTTACAAGGTCCCCGGCGGAATGCTCTCCAACATGATCGCAAACCTCAAGGATATGAACGCAATGGATAAGTTCGACGAGGCGCTCGTTGAGATCCCGAACGTCCGCAAGGATCTCGGCTATCCTCCGCTCGTAACTCCGCTCAGCCAGATGGTCGGCAACCAGGCAGTTGTCAACGTCCTCATGGGCGAGCGCTATAAGCAGATCTCCAACGAGATCAAAAACTACTTCAAGGGCGATTACGGTATCGCACCCGGCGAGGTATCGAAGGAGCTTCAGGATAAGATCCTCGGCGAGGGCAATAAGCCCGTTGACTGCCGCATTGAGGACTCCAAGCGCACCGGCGAGGAGTTCAGGAAGGCGAAGGCCGACCTCGGCGACCTCTGCGAGTCTGAGGAGGATATGATGAGCTACATCTGCTATCCCGACCAGGCTAAAAAGTATCTCACCGACCGCAAGGCAAAGCGTGAGAACGTCGCAAAGTACACGATAGTCGAGGCGTAAATCAATCAGCGTCATTGCGAGTATCTCGTGGTGCGGGGGCTTGCCCCCGCCATATACGACAACCGCTCTGTGAAAAGCGGGGGCAAGCCCCCGCACCACAGAACACACCACAACTATTTAGGAAGTGAAAATATGATAACACCTATCGCACTTGCCGCCGATATGCAGGGTCATCTCGACCTCGGCACAGCATCTGTCGCCGCGCTTATGGGTTATCTCTTCGTGTTCCTCGGAATCGTGCTTCTGATGGCGGTCATCGTCATCACCGGCAAGATAATGAGCTCGAAGAAGGTTTCCCCGGCTGAGGCGCCCAAGGCGGCTGAGCCTCAGAAGGCAGTCGAGAAGAAAAAGGCGCCCGGCTCCGCCGGTGAGCTCAAGCTCTACGACACCGACCCCAAGACCGCCGCAATGCTTATGGCAATCGTGGCTGACAAGATGGGAAAGCCCATCAACGAGCTGCATTTCAAATCTATTAAAGAGGTAAAATGACCATGAAATATAAAGTAACTCTTAACGGAAGAACCTACGAGGTAGAGGTCGAGCACGGCGAGGCCGTTCTCCTCGACGAGTATGAGGCAGTTGCACCTGCCGCAGCTCCCGCGCCTGTCGCAGCCGCACCCGCAGCAGCCCCCGCCGCTGCCGCCGCACCCGCAGTCACCGCCGCCGGCGAGACTGTCGCGGCTCCGATGCCCGGCACAATCGTTGATGTAAAGGTTTCCGCAGGTCAGGCAGTCAAGAGCGGCGACGTTCTCGTTGTTCTCGAGGCCATGAAGATGGAAAACGAGGTTATGGCTCCGCGCGACGGCACTGTTGCTCAGGTCGTCACCCAGAAGGGCGCCAAGGTCGAGACCGGCACACCCCTCATCGTTATAGCGTAACAGGAGGGGCAATATGGATATACTTGGAACCCTGCAGGGTCTTGCGCAGGACTCCGGCTTCGGCCTCTTTTTCGTAGAGGGCGGCTGGAAGTACGCGGTAATGATTGCCGTCGCCTGCCTTCTCCTGTATCTCGGAATCGTCAAAAAGTTCGAGCCGCTGCTGCTTGTCGGTATCGCCTTCGGTGCGCTGCTGACTAACCTCCCCGGCGCAGGACTTTACCACCCGGAGCTTTGGGATAACTTCCTTGACCCCGCGAGCGAGGTCTACCACTCCTATGCTCCCATTCTCGCAGAGGGCGGACTTCTCGATATTCTCTACATCGGCGTTAAGGCCGGCGTCTATCCCTGCCTTATCTTCATCGGCGTTGGCGCTATGACCGACTTCGGTCCCCTTATCGCCAACCCCAAGACCTTCCTTCTCGGCGCTGCCGCTCAGTTCGGCGTATTCTTCGCCTTCCTCGGCGCAACGCTCCTCGGCTTCACCGGCCCCGAGGCTGCCTCCATCGGCATCATCGGCGGCGCTGACGGCCCCACCGCAATCCTTACGACCACACTTCTTGCGCCCCACCTGCTCGGTGCAATCGCCATCGCGGCTTACTCCTATATGGCGCTTATCCCCATGATCCAGCCGCCCATCATGAAGCTTCTCACAACTCCCGAGGAGCGCAAGGTCAAGATGGTGCAGCTTCGTGAGGTTTCCAAGGCTGAGAAGATAGTATTCCCGATAGTCGTTGCGATTTTCGTTATCCTTCTTCTTCCGGACACCTCGCCGCTCATCGGCTGCCTTATGTTCGGCAATCTCCTGAAGGAGACCGGCGTTACCGAGCGTCTTTCTGACGTCGCTCAGAACGCTCTTATGAACATCGTCACTCTGTTCCTCGGAATTTCTGTCGGCGCGACCACCGTCGCTCCGCGCTTCCTCAACCTCCAGACCCTCGGCATCGTGCTTCTAGGTCTTATTGCGTTCTGCTTCTCCACCGTTGGCGGACTTCTCGTCGGCAAGCTTATGTATAAGCTCTCCGGCGGCAAGATCAATCCGCTTATCGGCTCCGCCGGCGTTTCCGCCGTTCCGATGGCAGCCCGCGTAAGCCAGATGGTAGGACAGAAGGAGAACCCCTCCAACTTCCTCCTTATGCACGCTATGGGTCCGAACGTCGCAGGCGTTATCGGCTCCGCTATCGCAGCCGGCTTCCTTATCAAGGTCTTCGGCGCGTAAAATGCGCATATTAAAAGCACCCTCAGCCGAGGGTGCTTTTTTTGTTGCTGTTATTGGCGCAGCCGCGCCGGTCTATGTTCATTCTCTCTCTTTCTCGCGGAGAAAAAATAGAATTCGGGCGCCATTGATCATATAATCGACTTCATATCGTACATCCCGGCGCTCTTGCCGAGCAGAAACTCCGCCGCGGAGATCGCGCCCTCAGCGAACAGCGCACGGTCATAGACCTCGTGGCCGAGGGTTATCGACTGCGTTGCGGTGGTGATTATGACCTCGTGTGTGCCGGGCAGGTTGCCCATACGCAGAGAGGCGATGCTGATATCGTTCTTCTCGCGCTTCATCATGCCGCTTCTGCCGCAGACGATGTTCGCCTCGGGTCTCGATTCCTTGACGGCGTTTGCGAGGAGCAGAGCCGTGCCGCTCGGAGCGTCCAGCTTGCGGTTGTGGTGGCGCTCGATGATCTCAACGTCCGCGTCCGGAAAAACCGCCGCCGCCTTCTTCGCCATCTGGCAGAGAAGCGCGATGCCCACGCTCATATTTGCGGAATAGAACACCGGAATGCTTTTCGCCGCCTCGATAATCGCCGCCTTCTCGTCCTCAGTGTGACCCGTCGTGCAGACTACGACCGGCATTTTGTGCTGAACGCACCAATTAAGCATCGGCACCACCGCCGTGTGGTGGCTGAAATCGATCACCATATCGGCAAGCCCGGTGAAATCGTTTATATCGCGCAGTATGAGTCCCTCGCCGTTCGGATCGACCCCCGCGGCAAGAGTGTGCTTATCGGAGGCGCCGACGAGATTGCAGAGAATTGTCCCCATATGCCCCATCGCGCCGTTTACGATTATTTTCAAAGGATTCCGACCTCCTTCATCGCCTTTACGAGCCTCGCGCGGTTTTCCGGCTCCATTTTGGTGAGGGGCAGACGGGCGTAATCGGAGCAAAGTCCCAGCTCTGCCAGCGCCGCCTTCGCGGGTATCGGATTGACCTCGCAGAAAAGCGCGTCAATGAGCGGCTTGTACTTTATCTGCATTTCGCAGGCGCCCTTCACGTCGCCGCTAAACCAGCGCGTGCATATCTCGCGGGTCTCGGCGGGTGCTACGTTCGAGAGCACCGAAATACAGCCAACGCCGCCGAGAGAGAGAATCGGCACTATCTGGTCGTCGTTGCCGGAGTAGATGGGAAGCTCAAAATTCGTTCTCGACTGCGTGTCCGCAACGGAGGAGATGTTGCCGTTCGCCTCTTTTATGCCGCAGATGTTGGGCACTTTTGCAAGCTCGACGTAGGTTGCCGGTTTTATGTCAACCCCTGTGCGGCCCGGCACGTTGTAGACGATGACCGGAAGCTCGGTTGCGCCGGCGATTTTCGTGTAGCTCTCGATAAGGCCGCGCTGAGTGCATTTATTGTAGTACGGCGTGACGCAGAGAAGGGCGTCAGCGCCGACGTCGCGGGCCTTCCGGCTCATCTCGACGGCGTGGTCTGTGTAGTTAGAGCCGGTACCGGCGACGATGGGCAGTCTGCCGGCGGCGGTTTTCACCGCAAAGCGCACGCACTCGATGTGCTCCTCGTCGGTGAGGGTTGGAGCCTCGCCGGTGGTGGCGCAGATTATTAGCGCGTCGACTCCGCCCTCTATCTGGCGCTCGATAAGGCGCTCGAAGGCGGCAAAATCCACGCCCCTTTCGGTCATAGGTGTTACCATGGCAGTTCCGATTCCGGTAAATACGGGCTTTTTCATAGGTATTCCTCCTTGGGGTTATTCAAACTTTTCTCGTTCCATAACGGCAAGAGAATCACACCGGTTGTTAAATTCGTTGTCGGCGTGACCCTTGACCCAGTTGAAGCGCACTTCGTGTTCTGATAAAAGCGCGTCGAGCCTTTTCCAGAGGTCGATGTTCCTGACCTCGCCGCCCTTGCGCTTCCAGCCCTTTTTCTTCCAATTTTCGAGCCAGCCCTCGTTTATCGCCTTTTCGATGTACTGGCTGTCGGTAAAAAGCTCGACAGAGCACCGTTTTTTCAGCGCCGAGAGTGCCTCGATGACGGCACAGAGCTCCATGCGGTTGTTGGTTGTGGGGTTTTCGCCGCCGGAAAGCTCCCTTTTATGCTCGCCGGCGATGAGCACCGCCGCCCAGCCGCCGGGACCGGGATTGCCGGAGCAGGCGCCGTCGGTGTAGATTTGTACTTTATTCATAAATTGAATCCTTGTAGGGGCGGGTCTCTGTGCCCGCCCGTTCTCATTTATCCTCCGACTCGTGGTGCGGGGGCTTACCCCCGCCATTTCTCTGTTCATTTTCTCTCTTTCTCGCAAGAAAGAGAGAAAACAGAACCAAAAGAGAGATAAGAGGCTTTTGGCGGTGACCGTAAGACTTGACGCGCCGATTTGCGCGGTGTTCTTTGTCTAATACGCGAAGCGTCTAACTCGCTTAGCCGCTTACTGCGGAAATAATTTTCGGTGCCTGCTCCTACGCTCCTTACCGCGCTTTGCGCCGGAGGCAGTAAGAGGGGTTTTCCAAAAGGGGCAAGCCCCTTTTG
>JAFVCD010000007.1 GCA_017479425.1 Oscillospiraceae bacterium | reverse complement strand
GCGGAGACTTTGTCGACGCATTGAGGTTGAAACAAGTTTCAACCTTATTGAAATCCAAGCCGTTTTTCTCGCCGCAAGCGGCAACCGAAAAACATGGCGCTTTATGACCATTCCTTTTATGGCCATTTTGTGCCTTTAACAGTTGTGAAAGGAATGGTCATAATTATGAAGCTTGCGGGCGTGCTGCTCGCTGTTGCGATGCTGCTCGGCGCAAATCCCGAGGCGCCGGAGGTCATACGCGACAGAATGGAGGATTCGGTAATTCTTTCCTTTGCGGGCGACTGCACTCTCGGTGCGCAGAAGGGCGCGAAAAGCAAGGGAAATTTCAACTGGTACGCCGATAACGAGGAGCCTGACTACTTCCTCAAAAACGTCTATGATATTTTCTCGACGGACGATTTCACGATAGTCAACTGCGAGGGCGTTCTGACCGACAGACCGCTCGAATACTACGACAAGGGCTCGGACGGCGCATTTTACTTCAAGGGCAAGGCGGATAACGCCAAGATATTCACTGCCGGAAGCGTTGAAATAGCCTCTGTCATCAATAACCATACCCGCGACTACGGCCCTGCGGGCAAGAGCGATACTATCGCCGCGCTCGAAGCCGAGGGAGTCAGGGCGCTCGACGCGAACAAGCCGGTCTACGTCGAGAAGGACGGGATAAGGATCTCGTTCCTCGCCTGCGGCATTTGGTACACCGGACAGGAAAAGGATATCTACAAGTCGCTCGACGAGATGAACGAAAACTCAGATATTCAGGTAATATATTCCCACGGCGGCACCGAGGGAGTTTACGAGGTAGACGCGTGGCGCAAGAGCGTTTATCACAGCCTCATAAACCGAGGAGTTGACATAATCGTAAACAGCCATCCGCACAGACTTCAGCCGGTGGAGCACTATAAAAACGGGCTGATCGTCTACTCGCTCGGGGATTTCTGCTTCGGCGGGAACAGCTATCCCGTGAACAAAAAGACCGCCATCTACCGCGTGAAGATCACACGCACAGACGACGGCTTTGAGTTTGAGGACGAGATCATACCCTGCTGGCTCCACTCGAGCAATACGAGCGCAAATAACTTCCAGCCCACGCCGGTGGACCCGGTGGAATTTGCGGAAACCTACGAAAAAATGGTAGCCTATATGCGCGGCGAGCGTAAAACGATAGATTAAAGAGCGCGTTGCAAAAAACTCTTGCAGTGTCGTCCCGAGGCTCCGTAAGGAGCCTCGGGATCCGTTTTCCCTTCAAAACGGGTATTACGGATTCCTGCGCCGGTTTGCGAACCGGCTCGGAATGACAGACTTTTCGTATTTTGCAACACGCTCTTATTTTCTCTCAAATTCGTAGCTGCGGTACTGTATCGCCTCGGCGATGTGCTTCTGGGCAATGCTTTCCGCACCGTCGAGATCGGCAATCGTCCGCGCAACGCGCAGTATGCGGTCGTAGCTTCGCGCCGTAAGACCGAGGCGGTCGAAGGCGGATTTCAGAAGAGCCTCGCATTTACTGTCAAGCTCGCAGTATTCCCTCAGAACGGCGCTGCTGATCTGAGAATTTGAGGCGATCCCGCTGCCTGAATAGCGCTTTCGCTGAATCTCACGCGCTCTGTCAACGCGCTCCTTTATCTCCTTCGAGGTCGCGGATGGGGTCTTGTCGCGCAGATCCTCAAATTCGAGCGCCGGCACCTCGATGTGTATGTCGATGCGGTCGAGCAGCGGGCCGGAAACCTTTGCGCGGTACTTCAGAACACTGTCGGGCGAGCAGGTGCAGCGCCCTGACGGATGACCGTACCATCCGCATTTGCAGGGATTCATCGCGCAGACGAGCATGAAGCGGCTCGGGTACTTCGCCGTACCTGCCGCGCGGGAAATGGTCACGATACCGTCCTCAAGCGGCTGGCGCAGCGCCTCGATAACGTCGCGGTGGAATTCCGGTAGCTCGTCAAGGAACAGAACGCCGTTGTGCGCGAGGCTTATCTCACCCGGCTGGAGCTGAGCGCCGCCCGCCATCGCGGAGTAGGATAGCGTGTGATGCGGACTGCGGAACGGCCTCTCGCCGGTGATGCCGCGATCCATCGTTCGGCCTGCGACGGAGTATATTGCGGTAGTTTCAAGCACTTCCTCGCGGCTCATGTCGGGGAGAATGGTCGGCAGGCGCTTCGAGAGCATACTTTTTCCGGCGCCGGGAGGGCCGATCATCAGGATATTGTGATTTCCTGCGGCGGCGACGGTCAGCGCGCGCTTGACGTTCTCCTGACCCTTGACCTCGGAGAAGTCTACGCCGTAATCCGGCACGTCGCTTATCTCAGGCATAGCCTCCGGCTCAATCGCGGCGATGCCGAGAAGGTGGTCGAGAAGCTCTTTGACGTGGCTCACGGGATAAACATCGCACTTACCGGCAAAAGCCGCCTCGGCGGCGTTCGCCTTCGGCACAAAAAGCCTCTTGATCCCGAGCTCCTCCGCGCGCAGTGCCATGCTGAGCACGCCGGGAACGGGCCTCACCTCGCCGGAGAGCGAGAGCTCACCGAGAAATGCACAATCCTCGCCAAGCGGGGCGATCGCCTCTGTAACTGCGGCGACGGCGAGAAACATCGGCAGATCGTACATACTGCCTATCTTTTTGCGATCGGCGGGAGCAAGATTGAGCGTAACGCGGCTCGCGGGGAAGCGCAGACCGCAGTTTTTGATGGCGGAGCGCACCCTCTCGCGCGCCTCCTTGACGGCGGCGTCGGGCAGTCCGACTACCTCAAAGGCGGGCAGTCCCATAGAGATCGATGCCTCAACTGAAACCGCGAAGCCGTCGATTCCGCTTATGCCGAGCGAACGAACAAGCTGTACCATAATTGCCTCCTTGAGAATAGAGGTTATCCGTAGATTTTGTAGATGAGCCGGCTCACAAGCGAGCGGGGGAGAATGCGATTGAGAAGCAGAAATAGCTTGTAGTCCGCGCCGACTCCGATTTCCGGCGGAACGCGGCGCTTGAGCGCGGCTTTTGCGATTACGAAGCCGACCTTTTCCGGGCTGACGCCGTTCTGCTCGTCGCGCTCCAAACGCGAGACCGAGCGGGTTATTCTGCCGGAGTAGATCTCGTCGCCTGCGGAGCTTTTTTCCCGCGCCGAGGTGAAGCCCGTGTGCGTGTCGCCGGGGAGAACTGAGGTGAGAGTTATTCCGAAAGGCCGCACCTCGCCGCGCAGAGCGCTTATGTAGGCGATTATCGCCGCCTTGGACGCAGAGTAGTGCGCCTGAAAGGGGATGGCGATCTCGCCCGCTACGCTCGAAACTGCGACGATCCTGCCGCTCTTTTGACGGCGCATAACCGGCAGAGCCGCCGTCACGGCGTTCACAACGCCCATGTAGTTCACGTCGAGCTGCCTTGCGGCTGCGCTGTGCTCAGTGAACTCCGCCGCGCCGGAGATACCGAAGCCGGCGCAGCAGACGAGAATATCGAGCCTGCCCTCGGCTTTTACTACTGCTTCTACTGCGCGTTTCATGGCGACCGGATCGGTGACGTCGCCGTTGACGTGGCGGATATTGTCAAAATCAGAGCCGGAGCGGCTCACTTCAAATACCGCGCATCCGGCTTTTGAGAGCGCAAGCGCGGCAGCTTTTCCGATACCGCTCGAACCGCCTGTGACAAGAGAAACAATTTTTGGCGCCAAAATGCCGCCTCCAGTGCTTTTTTACTAAAATAATACTGCACGTCATACTCTTTGTCAAATTATTTTCAGAAATCCGAAAAAAGCTGTTGACAAATGCGGGTTTTTGATATAGAATAATCGAGCGCCGTTGAGGAAGAGAAATACTTCCGGCGATGTGGCCGAGTAGTTCAGCTGGTTAGAACGCCAGCCTGTCACGCTGGAGGTCGAGGGTTCGAGCCCCTTCTCGGTCGCCATATGCTGCTATAGCTCAGTAGGTAGAGCGCATCCTTGGTAAGGATGAGGTCCCCAGTTCGAATCTGGGTAGCAGCTCCACTAAAACGCCTGATTTCTTAGGAAATCGGGCGTTTTTTTGAACTTTTTTGACCAGTTCACTTAGTGGGCTATAGTAGTTTCTTACAATTTTTCTTACAAGTTTACATGGACGCCGAGTCGGTCTTCCCAGCCATAGCTAAAATAATTTCGGCAAGCTCCGGAT
>JAFVCD010000006.1 GCA_017479425.1 Oscillospiraceae bacterium | reverse complement strand
GCGGAGACTTTGTCGACGCATTGAGGTTGAAACAAGTTTCAACCTTATTGAAATCCAAGCCGTTTTTCTCGCCGCAAGCGGCAACCGAAAAACATGGCGCTTTATGACCATTCCTTTTATGGCCATTTTGTGCCTTTAACATTTGTGAAAGGAATAGTCATAAATATGAATAACCGTTTGGAACACGTAACGGAAGCACTCGAAAAAGCAGGACTTTCGCAGATGCTCGTCACGGATCCGCATTCTATCCGCTACCTTATCGGCGTTGATATCGAGCCGGGTGAGCGCTTTTTGGGCCTTTTCCTCTCTGAGAAGGCGCCGAAGCTCATTATCAACAGACTTTTTTCAACCTCGGTTAAGGATTATGAGATCGTCTGGTATTCCGATACCGACGACCTCACAGGTAAGATTTCGCAGCTCTGCGACGGAGAGAGACCGCTCGGTGTGGATAAGCAGATGCCGGCGAGGTTCCTGCTTCCTCTGCGCGACAGACTGCCGCACAGCCGTATGACGCTTGCGAGCGAGTGCGTAGACTGGGTCAGAGGAGTAAAGGACGAGACTGAGCGCGAGCTTATGCGTATGAACAGCCGCATAAACGACGAGGTTATGCTCCGCACTAGGGCTTTTATCCGCGAGGGAATGACGGAAAGAGAGGTCGCGGATTATCTCATTGCGCAGTACTATGACCTCGGATGCGAGAGCGTATCCTTCGACCCGATCGTTTCCTTCGGAGCTAACGCCGCTGACCCGCACCATATGCCGGATAATACTGTTCTCAGGCGCTGCGACTGCATCGTTGTTGACATCGGCGGCAAAAAGCAGGGCTATTGCAGCGATATGACGCGCACCTTTGCGTGCAAAGAGGCGAGCGAGGAGCTGAAAAGGGTACATGAGCTTGTTGTGCGCGCAAACGAGACCGCCGAGAGCGTGATTAAACCGGGAATGCGCCTTTGCGATATCGACAGGGCGGCACGCGATGTGATCGCAAACGCGGGCTACGGCGAGTTCTTCACGCACAGACTCGGACACTTTATCGGCACAGAGGTGCATGAGTACGGCGACGCCTCCGCGGCGTTTACGAAGGAGGTCGAGGAGGGGATGATCTTCTCCTGCGAGCCGGGGGTTTATCTTCCCGGAAATCTCGGCGTTCGGATAGAGGATCTTGTGCTTGTGACCCGTGACGGGTGCGAGGTTCTGAACAGGGTAGAAAAGAAATTGGAAATTGTCGGATAATGACGAAAAAATCCTTGTAAAACCGACTGGAATAGTATATAATTTACATATCATCATAAAAAATATCTCAGGAGGGGACTCAAAATGGGAAAATTCGTTGTTAGAGAAACCAAGACCGGAATCAAATTCGATCTCAAGGCGAGCAATGGCGAGGTCATCGCCACAAGCGAGGTTTATACCTCTGAGGCTGCCTGCATGAAGGGACTTCAGTCCGTACAGAAGAACGCTCCCATTGCCGGTGTCGAGGATCAGACCAAGGAGGGCTTCGAGAAGCAGAAGCACCCCAAGTTCGAGATCTACAATGACAAGGCCGGCGAGATCCGCTTCCGTCTCAAGGCCACGAACGGTCAGATTATCGCCACCAGCGAGGGCTACAAGTCCATTGCAAGCTGCGTAAACGGCATCGAGTCCGTTAAGAAGAACGTCGTTGACGCAAAGATCGAGAAGGAATAAGAGATTAAAATTTTGACCCCGTTCACAGATTGAACGGGGTCTTTTTTATTTCGTATGAAAATATTTCTTTGTTTCGCTGATGAGCTGACCTCTCATCGTTGCGGCAGCGGCGATAAGAAGCGCGAAACTCAGCGCCGCGAGGACGAGCAGAGGAATGGAAAAGCCGCCGTCCATAAAGAGTATTATCGCGCAGGCGACCGATGAGGCGATGAGCGATATCACAAGCGGCATCACGTTGCGCGTCTGCCTGCGCCGGTCTGCAAAAAACAGAGCTGTCAGCGCGGCGAGGGTAGAGGCAAGCAGGATCGGTATCACAAAGCCTGCCCAGCCGGGGGATAGATAGCGGTCGATGACCGCGAGCAGAACTGCGACCTCGCTGGAGAGGACGCATCCGCGGGAAATAATGCTCGCCTGAATCGTCGGGCGGTAGAGGATATTCCAAGCGATCACACATGAAATGATAACGACATAGCTCCATCTCCTGCCGCCGACGGCGAGATTTACGACGAGCGACGCGACAGCGCCGAAAAACAGCAGCCACTTGATGTCGTCATAGAGCCTTCGGAATAATCTTCCGCCGGTTTTTGCGTGAGGATAGATGTTCTCAATCTCCATACAGCTCGCCTCCCGTCAGCTTGACCGCTATTCCGCGGGACGTAAATTCGCGGTACAGCCGCTCCTCAAACGATGGATCGACGGTGTTTTTTGCAATACTCAGAACCGCCTTGCCTCCTGCCGTAATAAGACCGCAGGCGGCGCGATTGGTCGAAACGGAGCCGATAACGAAGTCAAACTTCTCAATGTGCGCCTTCATCGCCTCGGGCATATCCACAAGCCCGAGATTTGAGAGCGTGTTCGTAAAAATCCGCTCGCCGAGAAAGCCGTAGATGACCTGCGCGACGGGTATTTTTATGCTGAGCGGCACGAAGCGCAGATTGTGAACGAGCGAAGCCGCGGCGTTCATCTGCTTCATTAGATTTTTGCGTTCAAGACCGGTTAGGAGGCATTCGTGCATATTGCGGATGACGTTCCCGAGCGAGTAATCGCCCTCAACCGGCATTCTGAGCGTAGCATAGAGCGCGAAGTTACGCATGGTTTTGGAGGGGAAGTGCTTTCGCATATTCGCGGGCACCTGCACCTGAATGTTGCCGTCGCCGCCGTCCATCGCGGCGCGGGAGGCTATGAAAATGAGAGCGGAGACGAATTCGGTCACAGTAGCGCCGTTTTCCTTTGACAGAGCTTTAAGCTGAGATGCGTCCATCTCAAAATGAATGATGCGGCAGGGGCGCACGCGGCTTAATCTTCCGCCGAGCTGACGCGCCGGCGCGTCAACAAGACCGCCGCCGCCGGAGGAATCGCGGTATCTGAGAAAGGCGTTCTCACCCTCCTCCGGGTCGGGGATGGCGCCGAGGTCGAATACGCCGTCAGTGGCGGGAATGTCCTCGCCGAGAAGAGCGAGATAGCGCGCAACGAGCGTTTTGAGGAAGATAAGACCGCCGTTGCCGTCCGTCAGGATATGGAAAAACTCGACAGAAATCCGGTTACGGTAGTATATGACCCTCAGCGCCGGCGTGTTTGAGGCGAGCGATATCGGCTCGCAGACGATGCCGTCCTCCTCGCTAACGGGGTAGCGGGTTACAAGCGCGTCGAGATAGTGCCAGAAAAAGCCACGCTTGACTGTGACGGCAAAGTACGGAAACCTCGGCATAACGTCGCTCAGCGCGATCTGCAAAAGCTCCGGCACAACGTCGGCCTTAAGGTAAGCTGAGAGCCGGAAAACCGCCATCTTCGTAAGCGACATACTGAGCGGGTAGATTTTCGCCGAGGAGTCGAGAGCGTACCAGGCGGAGCCCTCGCGGCTGTAAAAGCCGCCGAAAACTGCCGGGTCGAGCCTTCGCACGGCCTCGTCGACGCTGACGCCGTTTACAAGATAGTACATTATCGCGCGGTCGTAATCCTCGCGGAAGGCGGCGTTCATTCTGCCGCCGAGGCTCAGATGCTCGTCAAGGTGGCGCATTAGGCGCTCGAGCTTCTCTCTGTCATCATACGACAGAGAGAAGAGGTATTTATTCAGTTTTTCGTTTTTTTCATTCATCATGCAGCTATTTTACCACAAGATATTGTAAATGTGAAGTTGAAAAAGTCAAAGGATTATTGTAAAATAAAAATACTGCGATAATGGGGGGTGCAACGTGAGGAAGCTGGCGCTTGCGTGCTTTTCATTTTCTGCCGCGTGCTTTCTCGCGCGATATCTCTTAAGGGATAAGCTCGGCCTTGTCTGCGCTGCTGTGCTCGCGTTTGCGGCGGTGGTGATGCTGTTTATAAGGAGCCCTTACCGCGCGCCGGCTGTGGCAGCGCTTCTCTTCATGGCGCTCGGCCTTGTATACTCCTATTTCTACGGGCGGTTTTTTATCTCGAGAGCAGAAATGCTCGTTTCAGACGAGCGGCGCGAGATTTCGGCGCTTTGCCTCGACTATCCCGAGTTCCGCGACCCGGGGTGGCGGATATCGGTTGCGGTACAATCTGAAAACGGCGATGTGCGCGCCGAGGTTTACGTCTATGACACCGCCGCAGGTGAGCTAAAACCCGGCGATAAGATAAGGATTACGGCAGTCTCATCGCTGGCGGACAGGCTCGGGGATGACGAGACGGATTACTATTTTGCCCGCGGCGACTTTCTCACGCTGCGAAAGGTGAGATCATTCGAGATCACAGAGGTCGCGCCGAAAACGCCGCTGCGCTTTTTTCACCGCGAGATCGCTCATAAAATCGCTGAGAGCATAAAAAGCGCCTATCCTGAGGATGTTGCGGGGCTCGCACTCGGGCTCATCACCGGAGATAAAACGCTCCTGCGCGGCGATAAAAGCCTCAATTACGATATGCAGAGAAGCGGAATTTACCATATCGCAACAGTATCGGGTCTGCATGTCTCTCTGCTCTGCGGACTGATTTTCGCCCTTTTCGGACGGCGCAGATGGGCGTCGATCATAACGATACCGCTCCTTGCAGCTTTCGCCGCAATCTCGGGCTTTCGGCCGAGCGTGGTTCGGGCTGTGATAATGCAGAGCTTTCTGTTGATAGCCCCTCTTCTTCGCCGCGAGGACGATAAGATCACAAATCTCGCTTTTGCCCTTGCTTTTCTGCTTGCTCTGAATCCGCTTTCGGCTCTCGACGTCGGACTTCAGCTCTCCTTTGCCGCAACTCTCGGCATAATACTGTTCAGCGAGCGCGTCAGCACTTCGGCGATTGCAGCGCTTCATATCAAGGAGATCAAAAAGCCGCGACTGCGCGGACTTCTTACCGGTATAGTCGGCACTGTTTCTGTAACGCTCTCGGCGCTGTGCTTTACTGTGCCGCTCTCCGCAGTTCATTTCGGTTACTTTTCGCTTGTGAGCCCGATTACGAACGTACTGATCGGCTGGGCAGTCGCTCCGGCCTTCGTGCTGAGCGCGGCAGCGGCGATGGCAGCGGTTGTTGTTCCGCTTGTCGGAACGATTATTGCACATATTGCAGCGCTGTTTTTGAGATATATCGCGCTGATCGCGCGCCTCTGTTCGGCGATTCCGCTTGCGAGCATCTATATTGACAATCCTTCGATCGTTCTATGGCTTGCGTTCTCATATCTCGCGCTCCTTGTGCTTATAGCGCGTAAAACGCCGCTTTCGCAGTTTTTCTACCCCTCCATAGCGATTGCGGCGGGACTGATCGCAGTTATCGTCGGCACCAATCTCTATTATACTCTCCGACCGGGCTATTCTGTTACGGCTCTCGACGTCGGGCAGGGGACTGCGCTTGTAATTACCTCCGGCGGCAGGACGGCTGTCATAGACTGCGGAGGCACATATTCTGACTCCGCCGGAGACAAGACGGCGCGGTATATACGCTCTGTCGGCGGAGAGGTCGTCGATATGCTCTGCGTTACGCATTTTCACACTGACCATATTAACGGCATTCCGGCTCTTGCGGCTCAGATGCGCGTAAAGAGCGCCATTCTTCCGGACTGCACAGAGGAAAACGAAAACGATACGCTTGTTTACGATTTGCTGAAAAAGGCTGATATATTCACCTGCACCGAGGATATGAGCTTCACGCTCGGCAACGCTGTAATTACTGCTTTTGCGCCCGCAGGAGCGGGAAGACTCAATGAAACGGGGCTGAGCTTTCTCATCACCTGCGGTGAGTTTGACACGCTCGTAACCGG
Organism: Oscillospiraceae bacterium; assembly: GCA_017479425.1. Taxonomy (GTDB): domain Bacteria; phylum Bacillota; class Clostridia; order Oscillospirales; family Oscillospiraceae; genus RUG626. The sequence goes on along the minus strand of JAFVCD010000006.1, from coordinate 19,431 downwards.
CGATATGAGCGCGCTCACAGAGGTTGCGCTCCTTGAAAAGCACGAGATACCTGATATCGAGTGCCTTATTGTCGGGCATCACGGCTCTGCGGGCTCGACCTCGGAGAGATTTCTCGTTGAAACTGCGCCGGAGATAGGAATAATCTCCTGCGGCGCGTTCAATTCCTACGGGCACCCCTCGCCAGAGACCGTAACGCGGCTCGCTGAGTTCGGAGTTTCATATTATGTCACCGCCGATGAGGGCAATATTACTGTTTATTCAGAGGAAAGCTATGGCTGATTTCAAGAGAAAAGATAAGAATAACGATGCGTATAAAAGGCTCGTTTCCGACCTTAAGGCCGGTACGCTTGCGCCGCTTTACGCGCTCTACGGCGAGGAGAGATACCTCCTTGAGAACGTGCTCGGAAGAATGCGCGCCACGGTCGCGAAGGGCACGGAGGAGTTTAACTACAAGCGTCTCGAGGGAAAGAGCCTCACTATGGAGGGCCTGCAGGAGGCGGTCGACGCCATGCCGGTATTTTCGGACAGGGTTTTCGTCGAGGTGCAGGACTACGATATGTCGCGCCTTACTGAGGAAGCTCGCGCAGACCTCATACGGATACTGTCAGATATTCCGGAGTACACAACCGTCGCCTTTGTATTCCCGGGCGACGATATGAAGCTTGACGGCAGAGCAAAATCGAGCGCGCAGCTTAAAAATCTCTTTACGCAGGTCGACTTCAACCAGCAGGAGTCCGGCGACCTCATAAAGTGGGTCATGAAGCACGCGAAGGACGTCGGCAAGACCATCGACAGACCGACAGCCGACCATCTCATCTTCGTAACCGACGGACTTATGACCACGATGACCGGAGAAATAGAAAAGCTCGGCGCATACTGCACTGGCGAGGCGATCACAAAGGCGGATATCGACGCTATCGTTACTCCGACTCTCGAGGCAGACCTTTGGGGACTGCTTGACGCCATCGCGGACGGCAACATTCGTCTCGCCGCCGAGAAGATGAACGGAATGCTCGAAAATAACGAGAGCGCGAGCGGAATAATCTACACCATCTCTCAGCGCCTGCGCCAGCTCGCTTCTACAAGGGCGATGCTCGATTCCGGCGCGACGATGCAGGAGATACAGTCCGCGCTCGGGGTCAAGGACTATCCGGCAAAGAAGCTCGTCGGAGCGGCGAGAAAGCTCTCGCTGAAGCTCTGGCGGCGCGACCTCAGGGCGAGCCTTGACGCCGCATATAAGCTGAACTCGAATTACCGCCGCGAGAAGGAGATACTTGCGGAGCTTATTGCGAGGCTCGGCGCATGAGGGTGAGGGAGACGATAGTCTGCGAGGGCAGATACGATAAAAACACGATTTTGCAGGCGGTGGACGCCACCGTTGTGGAAACAAAGGGCTTCGGCGTATTTTCCGACGCTGAGCGGCTTGAGCTTATACGCAGGCTTGGAGAAAAGAACGGGCTGATAATTCTTACCGACCCTGACGGCGCGGGCTTTCTCATCCGCGCGAGGCTCAAAAGCCGCCTGAACGGCATAGATATCAAGGAGGCCTACGTTCCGGATATCCTCGGTAAGGAGCGGCGCAAGGCGTCGCCCTCCAAGGAGGGCAAGCTCGGCGTCGAGGGCATGGAAAAGGGCGTTATTATCGAGGCGCTCAGACGCGCCGGCGCGACCTTTGACGATGAGAAAAAGTGCGAAAAGACGGGCGAGATCACAAAAATCGACCTTTATGAGCATGGCTTGACCGGCGCACGGGACAGCTCAGACCGCCGCGCGGCGATACTCCGCGCTCTCCATCTTCCGGAGCGGATGACTGCGAATGCGCTTATGGAGGTGCTGAACGCAATTATGACTAAAGACGAGCTTGCGGAGCTGACGCGGCGGCTTTTTTGATTTTTTCTATGTACAAATTATTTAAGCTATGATATAATTATATAAATATATTCATTGGAGGCAAGTAATATGAAATGTCCGTTCTGCGGCTTTGACGAGAGCAAGGTTATAGATTCCCGACCCAATGACGAGACCATACGCCGCAGACGCGAATGTCTCTCCTGCTCCAAGCGCTTCACAACCTACGAGTTCGTTGAGCATATGCCAATCGTGATCATAAAGAAGGACGGCTCGCGCCAGTCCTTTGACAAGGTGAAGCTTATCAATTCGATGGTACACGCCTGCGATAAGCGTCAGGTCAGCCTTACCGATATCGAGAACGTTGCCTCCGAGATCGAAACAGAGCTTCAGAACTCCCTCGAGCGCGAGGTGCCGAGCACGCAGATCGGAGAGATGGTAATGAAGCGCCTCAAGACTCTTGACGAGGTCGCTTACGTCCGCTTCGCCTCCGTCTATCGCCAGTTCAAGGATATCAATACATTTATGGAGGAGCTCTCAAAGCTTCTCGGCGACAAATAAATGAATATTAAATAGCCGCAGGTTATCGTAACCTGCGGCTCGATTTTTTATAGCGGTGAGAGACTTATGAAATACCCCGGAACTGCGACGAATGCAAAGAACGCGAGGGAGATGAGCGTGAAATAAATGATGAATTTCAGCCCGTTTTTCGGGTACTCGCGCACATAAATACGGTAGTTTATGACCGAGGCAAGCGAGCCGATGAGAGTGCATAGTCCGGCAGAGTCGAGGCCGTAGAGCAGGGCGCCGCGGTTTACGGCAAAGGGGTATAGGACTATCGACGCCGGAACGTTTGAAATAAGCTGGCTCAGAAGAATGCTCCAGAGGTACTCGCGTCCGCCGACGGAGGAGCGAAGGAACTCCGAAATCGCCGGATTTGCGGCAATCGAGGAGGAGAATACGAAAAAGCAGAGGAACGTAAAGAGCAGAACGTAGTCCGTGCGGCGCAGAATATCGCGGTCGATGAAGAATACGCTGACGGCGACGATGGCAAGCGAAACGTACCAATACGGCGTTCTTGTGACTATGGTCGCAAGAACGAGCAGGAACACCGCAAGGTAGCTTATGCGCTTAGCCTTGCGCTCGGGCTTCCACTCTCCGGCAAAATCCGCGTCCTTGATGTCCGTCCTTTCGCGGATGTCCTTTCTATACAGAAACAGCACGAAAATGACGAGCAAAACGGCGGAGATTATCCATATCGGGAACATATACGCGATAAATCTCGCGGCTGAAACTCCGCTCTGCCCGTAGATAAACAGATTCTGAGGACTTCCGAACGGCGTGAGCAGAGAGCCGCGCACGGCGGCGATGTTCTCCATCGAGATAACGGGGAGTATGTACTTTTCCTTATCGCCGGCGCGGAAGAGTATTATCGTGAGCGGCACGAAGATGATGAGCGAGACGTCGTTTGTCACGAACATCGAGGAGAAGAACACGCTGAACACAAGAAAGAGGCTCAGCGCAGCCATCGAGCCAATGCCGCCTGCGAGCTTCAGAAGTGGGCGAAAGATGTTCTCTCGCTTGAAGCCCTCGAGAACCGTCAGCATCATAAAGAGCGTTCCGAGCGTGCGCCAGTCTATATCGCCGATGAGAGCGGGTGAGGGCGGTGTGATTATCATCGCGGCGATCGCCGCAATAACGGAAACCGTCAGCATCGGTTCCTTTTTGAGGTAATTGAGCAGCTTCATTTTCCGCACCTTTCGCACTTGGTGCAGGAATCGCAGGTGCCGCAGGAGCAGCCCTTTTTCCTGCGAACGCGGCCTATTGCAAAAATGACTATACACACGAGCGCGAGAACAATCAGAATATCGGAAATGTTCATATAATCACCGAGCCTATAAGATGTACGATGAGCGTCACAACCCACGCAACCGCGCACTGAATGAGCACGATGCCAATCGCCCACTTGCTTCCGAGCTCACGGCGAACTGCGGCGATGGCGGCAACGCAGGGAGTATAGATAAGCGAGAAAACGAGAATGCAGAGACCGGACAGAGTTGACATAACTCCCTCAAGCCCTGCGGGGAAGAGGATCTCCATCGTTGCGACAACGCTCTCCTTGCCGATAAAGCCGGTGATGAGCGAGGTGCAGATGCGCCAGTCGCCGAGTCCGACCGGGCTCATGATCGGCACAAGCAGACCGGAAACCGTCGCAAGGATGCTCGCGTGCGGATCGTCGGTCATGTTGAAGCGCAGGTCGAAGTGCTGGAGGAACCATATAACGATGGTGGCAAGCAGAATGACCGTGAACGCGCGCTCAAGGAAATCTTTAGCCTTTTCCCAAAGGAGTCGCACTACGTTTTTAAGACCGGGCATACGGTAGTTCGGAAGCTCCATGACAAACGGCACCGGCTCGCCCCTGAACATCGTGTCCTTGTAGATGAAGGCGGCGAGAATGCCGAGAATTATGCCGAGAACGTACAATCCAACCATCACAAGCGCGGCGTGATCGGGGAAGAACGCCGCAGCGAAGAAGCCGTAGATCGGCACCTTTGCAGAGCAGCTCATAAACGGGGTGAGGAGAATCGTCATCTTTCTGTCGCGCTCACTGGGCAGCGTGCGCGTGCTCATCACCGCGGGAACGGTGCAGCCGAAGCCGATGAGCATCGGAACGATGCTTCTGCCGGAAAGACCGATCCGGCGCAGGAGCTTATCCATAAAGAATGCGACTCGCGCGATATAGCCGCTGTCCTCGAGCATCGAGAGAAAGAAAAACAGCGTGACAATGATGGGCAGAAAGCTCAGAACGCTTCCGACGCCTGCAAAAAGACCGTCGATTATCAGGCTGTGGAGAACGTCGCTTACTCCGGCTGAGGTCAGAAGAGCGTCGGTGTACCCCGCGATAGCGTCGATGCCGCTCTCTAAAAGCTCCTGAAAGAAAAGACCTATGACGTTGAACGTGAGCCAGAAAATGAGCCCCATAATGAGGATAAACGCGGGGATCGCGGTGTACTTTCCGGTAAGAATACGGTCGATTCGCTCACTTCTCACTCTCTCGAGGCTTTCCTCGGGCTTTTTGACGTTCCTTGCGGCGACGCGCTCGATAAATGCAAAGCGCATATCCGCAATGGCGGCGCTGCGGTCAAGCCCGCATTCCTTCTCCATCTGCAATACAATGTGCTCGACTGTTTCAAGCTCGTTTTTATCGAGCTTCAGCTGCTCGGTTATGAGGCTGTCGCCCTCGATCAGCTTGCTCGCGGCAAAGCGTATGGGCAGTCCTGCCGCCTTCGCGTGATCCTCAATGAGGTGGCTTATTGCGTGCAGGCAGCGGTGAACCGCGCCGCCGTTACGGCTGTCGTCGCAGAAATCCTGACGCAGGGGGCGCTCCTGATACTTTGCGATATGCACCGCGTGCTCCACAAGCTCGTCAACGCCGGAGTTCTTAGCGGCGGAGATTGCGACCACCGGCACTCCGAGCATCGCCTCCATGCCGTTTATATCCACACTGCCGCCGTTCGACACGAGCTCATCCATCATGTTGAGCGCGACCACCATCGGCACGTTCATCTCAAGAAGCTGCATCGTGAGGTACAGGTTTCGCTCGATGTTCGTCGCGTCGACGATGTTGATTATCGCCTTGGGCTTCTCATTCAGAACAAAGTTGCGGCTGACAAGCTCCTCACCGGTGTAGGGCGACATAGAGTAGATGCCGGGCAGGTCCGTTATGAGCGTTTCGGGGTGGTTTCGGATAACGCCGTCCTTGCGGTCAACCGTCACGCCGGGGAAGTTGCCGACGTGCTGGCGCGAGCCGGTGAGCTGGTTGAAAAGCGTAGTTTTGCCGCTGTTCTGATTGCCTACAAGCCCGAAGGTCAGCGTTGTGCCGTCAGGCAGGGGATCGCCGGAGCCCTTGGGGTGGAACTTGCCGCCCTCACCGAGACCGGGGTGCGGAGTTTTAACCTTGTAGGAGTATCTGCCGTCCTTTTCGCGGGCCTTGTCAGTCTCTTCAATTTTGATTTTCTGCGCGTCGTCAAGTCGGAGCGTCAGCTCATAGCCGTGGATCATAATCTCCATAGGGTCGCCCATCGGCGCAAGCTTCACAGCGGTAAGGTGCGCGCCGGGGATAACGCCCATATCGAGAAAATGCTGCCTCAGCGCGCCGCTGCCGCCGACGCTTCTGACAATGGCGCTGCGCCCGATAGGAAGTTCGTTTAGTGTCATGAGGAACCTCTTTATATTCTTTCATTGTAACTTTTCTATTATACTACCACATTTAATGAAATGCAATAAATTTGCGGGGTTGAACTTATCTATTTTATATGCTATAATAATATATCTTTTTTGTTCGGATGGTCAGTTAAATGCAGGAAGAAAAAAACGGGAGAAGAAAGCGCCTTCTTACGCTGCTCGTCACTCTCGCAATCAATATCATAATCGTCGCCGTTATTGCCGTTCTGGAATTCGGTGACGACGTCAAAAACGCTGAGCGCATTGCGCTCTCTCAGCTTTCTCTTTGGTTTATCGCCGCAGGCATCGTGCTTTTCGGAGCTGCGGTGCTGACGGATTATCTCAAATACTCGCGTATGATCGAGCTTAGCGAGGGCAGGAGACTGCCGGACGTTGCGCTCAGGTGCGGCATTCTCGGCAAGTACTACGATAATATAACGCCCTTCGGCGCGGGCGGTCAGCCGTTTCAGATCATGTTCCTCAAAAAGCGCGGACTCTCGACCGGCACCGCGAGCGCGATACCGATCGCCGCGTTTCTGTCTCAGCAGATCGCCTTCAGCATAGTTGCGATCATTGTATTTCTCGCAAACCGCGACGTTATTGCCGACGCTCCCGTTGTGCGCGTGAGCGCGTACTTCGGGCTTGTGATGTACATGGTCCTGCCGGTGTTCATTCTGCTCTTTGCGGTGTTTCCGAAGCCCTTTGAGAAGCTTATGGTGTTTCTTACGCATCTTCTCGGCAAGCTCAGGCTTTTCAAGGACCCCGAGGCGGCGAAAAAGAAGGTATATGATACCCTCGACGAGTACGTCGGCAGTATCAGAACTATAATCAAGGACCCGAAAACCGTAATTGAGATGATGCTCTACTCGGTTATATATCAGCTTGCGATAATGAGCATTCCATTTTGTATGCTCCGCGGCTTCGGCGGCGAGTCGAGCTGGTGGACGGCGTTTTCGCTCACAGTCTATATCTATGCCACTATCACGATAATACCGACTCCGGGCAATTCCGGCGCCGCCGAGGGCTCGTTTTACGCGGTGTTCTCGTCGCTTGAGGGCGGCTTTCTGTTCTGGGCGATGATCCTCTGGCGCGTGCTCGTCTACTACTCTTGGCTCGTGCTCGGCGTGATCGTCGTCGCTACGAACGCGGGAAGTAAACAACAAAAATGAACGGCTCAGCCCGTTCATTTTTAATACTAATCCCTGATTAAAAGCTTTAACCGAGCGCGCAGAATTTTTTGCGTCATACAAGGCGTCCGGTGCAGATAATACTTTGTGTATTATCAAGCCGGATAACGAAGTATGACGCGAAAAGGACAAGCGCGAATTGAAGATTTTGATTAGGGGTTAGTATAATATGAGGGGAGTGAAACAATGCGCGATTCCGCGGGCGCTATCGGCAGAGTTTACGCCGAGATGGTTGTTAGAAAAGACGGCTTCGTTATGAAAAGCCACCACTGCCATCCGTATTATGAGCTTTTTACTGTCGAGACCGGCGGCTGCCGCTTTCTCATTGAGGACGAGATGTTTGACCTCCGACCAGGCGATTTCATACTGATTCCGCCGAATATCCTCCACTACACGCGCTATCTCTTCGGCGAGAGCAGGAGGTGCAGCATATTCTTCCGCGCGGAGGATTTGGACGAGGCAACGGCTGAGGAGATGCCCGGCGGCACCGATTTTTTCTCAGAGCCGAGGTTATTTCAGACTCCTGAGGCGACGAGAGGTGAGTTTTTCGCGCTGCTCGCAAGAATGTTCCGCGAAAACCGTATAGGCGACGCGCTGAGCGGTAAAATGCTGAGAGCTATGCTCCAGGAGCTATTGCTTATGTGCGCAAGAGAATGCGACTTTATGAGCGAGGTGCCGGAGAACATCCACACCACCGATAAGCGCATCGTCAGTGCGGCGAAGTTCATAAGCCGCCATTATGCCGAGGAGATCACCACCGAGGACGTCGCAAAAGCGGTGGGCTTCAGCCCAAACTATCTCAGCCGCAGGTTCAAGGAGGCGTGCGGCCTCGGAGTTCACGGCTATATATCTTTTATCCGCCTGCGCCACGCCGCGATGGAGCTTATAGAGACCGATGATACTATAACCGACATCGCCCTGCGCTGTGGCTTTTCGGATTCCAACTACTTCAAGGACGCCTTCAAGCTGGCTTACGGCGTCACTCCGCGAGAATATCGCAAGGAGAGTGTTGAAAAATCTGTACTTCTATAAAATTAAGGCTGAAAAACAGTAGAAATTAAGGAAAAAATGGTGTATTCTCAGAGCATAAAGAAAAGAGGGCTGAGAATATGAAAGCCGAATTGTCAAAAAGAGATCAGAAATTCCTTGATCTGAGCCTGAACGGGAATATGTGGAAGGTAATTCTCGTTATCGGCACACCGCTGGCTCTATATCAGGAGCTGAGCCAGATTTTTACGATACTCGACACGATGATGGCGTCGCATATAAGCGACGTAGCCGTTTCCGCGGTTGCGTATCTGTCGCAGATAAACCACCTGCTCAGCGCAGTCGGGCAGGGACTTGCCGTCGGCGCGGGAATACAGATAAGCCTCGCTTACGGGCAGGGCGACCTTGAAATGGTGCGTAAGCGCGTCAGCACGCTGTATCTTATCTGCCTCGCGGTCGGACTCGGTATGCTTCTGATCATCCTGCCGTTCACGGGGCAGTTTCTGAAGCTTGCCGGAACGCCGGAGAGCCTCATTGAGGTCGGCGCGCAGTATTTTATCGTCCAGCTCTTCACAATGGTCATAACCTTCATGAACAACGTCTACATAGCGGTCGAGCGTGCGAGGGGCAACGCGGGCAGGATATTCCGCCTCAATCTCATCGTGATCGTTCTGAAGCTCTCGCTGACGGCGCTTTTTGTGTACGTTTTCAACCAGGGTCTTGTGATGATCGGCGTCGCATCGCTTGCAAGTCAGCTTGTGCTCTTTGTGTTCGCTCTGAAAAACAGCCTCGCAGGCGATAACGCGTTCTCGTTCAGCGCAAAGGCGATCACCTTTGAGCGCAAGGTCGCAGGGCCGATGATCAGCCGCTCGGTGCCGGTTATCGCTGAAAAAGCACTTTTCGCATTCGGCAAAACCATCGTCAACTCCATGTGTACGCTCTACGGCGATACGATGGTCGGCGCGATGGGTGTTTCAAACAATCTCGGCGGCTTTACAACTAACCCGCAGAACGGCTATCAGGAGGGCGCCGCCTCGATCATCAGTCAGAACTACGGCGCCGGAAAGTATAAGCGGGTCATTAAGGCGTTCACCTGCGTGCTCATTATCAATATGATACTCGGCGCGGTGATCTCCGGACTTGAGATATGGCAGATGGACGCGCTTGCCTCACTCTTTGACTCCGGCAGCGCGGAGTTTCACGAGATGATAAAGACTGTCTACCGCTATGAGGCGTTCGGCGCGGTGCCGCTCGGGCTGAACGCGGCTGTTATGGCGCTCCTCTACGGCCTCGGCTACACAAAGCTCACGATGGTGCTCAATATGGCGCGCGTGTTCGTTTTCAGAATACCGGTGTTCTGGCTTTTGCAGAACTTCACGAGCTTCGGCGAAGCGAGCGTAGGCATAGTGATGATGGTCAGCAACATCTCCGTCGCGGTCGTGAGCGGAATTACGGCGATCTTCGTAATTCGCCGCTTCAAAAGGGTACACAACATATAAAAAACCTGCAAGCTTTTTTGGCTTGCAGGTTTTTTACATTCAGCTTATGCCCAGGGGTTCTCGGTGGGATAGGGGAGGGATTTCGGCTGATTCCAGGCGATGTCCTTGACGCCGAGGAGCTTCATGACCTCGAAGAGGGTCTTGCCGAAGTGACCGAAGGCTACGGCGCCGTGGTGCGGATAGCGCTTCTCGATGAGAACGTGGCGATAGAAGCGGCCCATCTCCTTAATTGCGAAAACGCCGATGCCGCCGAAGGAGGTGGTGCGGACGGGAAGCACCTCGCCCTCGGCGATGTAGGAGCGTACAACGCCCTCGGAATCGCACTGGAGGCGGTAGAAGGTGATCTCGCCGGGAGCGATATCGCCCTCGAGAGTGCCGCGAGTGAAATCGGGATCGGATCCCTCCGGCTCGAGAAGTCTGTGCTGAATGAGCTGATACTTGACCGCTCTGTCGGAGCACATCTTGCAGGAGGGGGTGTTTCCGCAGTGGAAGCCCATGAAGGTGTCGGTTAGGGTGTAATCGTACTTGCCCTTGATCTCGCTCTCCCACATAGAGGCGGGAACGGAGTTGTTGATGTCGAGGATGGTAACGGCGTCGCCGGAGATGCAGGAGCCGATGTACTCGCTGAGTGCGCCGTAGATATCGACTTCGCAGGCTACGGGAATGCCGCGGGAGGCGAGGCGGGAGTTTACAAAGCACGGCTCAAAGCCGAACTCCTTGGGGAATGCCGGCCAGCACTTATCGGCAAAGGCGACGTATTTGCGCGCGCCCTTGTGATTCTCCGCCCAGTCGAGGAGAGTAAGCTCGAACTGCGCCATTCTCGGGAGCATCTCGGGATAGCGGTTGCCGCTCATGCCGAGCTCCTTCGCCATATCGTCGCAGACGGCGGGAATGCGGGGATCGTCCTTGTGCTCGCGGTAGGAAACGAGAAGATCAAGCTCGGAGTTTTCTTCGATCTCAACGCCGAGCTCATAGAGGCCCTTGATGGGCGCGTTGCAGGCAAAGAAGTCCTGCGGGCGCGGACCGAAGGTAATGATCTTGAGATTCTTGACTCCGATGACCGCTCTTGCGATGGGAATAAACTCCGCAATCATCTTCGCAATATCCTCGGCGGTGCCGACGGGGTATTCGGGAATGTAGCCCTTCAGGTGGCGCATACCGAGGTTATAGGAGCAGTTGAGCATACCGCAGTATGCGTCGCCGCGTCCATTGATGAGGTCGCCGTCACCCTCGGCGGCGGCAACGTACATAACGGGACCGTCGAAGTACTTTGCGATGAGAGTTTCCGGGGTTTCGGGGCCGAAGTTGCCGAGGAAAACTACGAGGGCGTTGCACTCAGCCTTCTTTACGTCCTCGACGGCGCGGAGCATATCGCGCTCGTTCTCGACGGTCACGGGGCAGTTGTAGATCTCGCCCTTGACAGCCTTGACAATGTTTTCACGGCGGGCTTCAGAGAGCGTGATGGGGAAGCAGTCGCGGCTGACAGCCACGATTCCGAGCTTTACTGCGGGAATGTTGTTCATTTGAGATCCTCCTCAATGTTTATATTTTTTCCGTAAAGACCGACAAAGGCGCCGCGGCCGGCCTCCTTACTGTCGGCGTGAGCCAGAAGCCATTTATTTCTCGCCCAAAGGAGCTTATCCTCGGAGCTTTTGACTTCAATTTCGGGCTTGTAGAGGTTAGTTCCGTCGGGCAGAGCGACGGCAACGCGGAAATATCCGCTCTTTTTCGCGTTGCAGGGGGCATAGTGCAGCGTGGTGGCATAGACCTCGACCACAGCTCCTGCGGGTACCTTGAAAGCCTTGACCTTGTCTGTGTTCAGCTGCCAGCCATCGCCGATATCGTCCATCTTCGCGAGGAGAAGAATGAAATCCTCGGTGCCGATGTTTATCTCGCTGTCGCGGTGGTACTCAAGGCAGTTGAGCTTCGTGTTTCTGCCCCAGCACATTCCGAGCTGGATGGGCATATCGCCGTATGCGCGGGTCTGAAGCTCGTCGAAGATTTTGCACTTTTCGAGGCTTGCGATGCCTGCCTCATACTTTGTGCCGGAGGAAGGGAGAACGATTTTATCCATTTCGGCGCACAGCTCTTTTGTCTCGTAGCCCTCGAGCACCTTGCCGTAGGGCTTGAATTCGGGGTCGAAAACTGAGTAGATGTACATTTTCTTGCCTCCTTATAAGTATAGAGTCGGTAGTAAAAACGTCCAGGGCGCGGATAATATTGAAACTGCAAGGGCGGCGTTCTTCGCCTCCATGAGCGTGACCTCGTGAGATCTGTCAAGAATGCGCTTTGTAAATCTGTAAGATAGCACGGCGGCGAAGAATATGAGAATAAGCTCAAAAACCGCGCAGGTAGGATGCGAGAGGGGATTTTTGATGGCACCATCTGCAAAACCGATCAGCCATTCAACGGAGCTTGTGTCATACTTTTCTGAGTAGGCGGTAAATATCTCGCCGACTCTTGTAGCCGCAAAGGTATTGAAGGCTCTGAAAAGAATGTAGATAACGATGTTCACGATCGCTATCTTCCACCATACGGAGAGAATTATTTTCATACGCTTTGCTTTCTCGCGTTTTCTCAGCGTGAAGCGCAGAGCGAGAAGCTCAGCGGCTCTGTACCATACAAAGTAAATTACGATCGTGGGAATCAGAAGAAGGAAATTGGGATTCAGGTTCATCTTTATTAAGCCGCCTTAAAACCAGAATGTCGGGATAAAGAACGTCCACGGCGCGGTTATTATCGCAAGTGCGCGGGCGATTTTCTCAGCCTCGCGGAATTTAAGCCCCTTTGCGCTGCTCAGAACGCGCTCGTCAGCAAGGTAGATTATTACGCCTGCGATCGCTACGGCGATGAGCACGACGAGAAAGCTTAACGGCGAACGAAAGGCGTTGTACATTATTCCGTTGCCGGAGTCGCCGAGAAGATTTCCGAGCGGAGTCTGAAGTGAGTAGCCGCAGGATAGAAGCGCCGAAACGAGCGTCATAAAGACAACGCCGACGAAATCCGCTGCAAAACCGATCAGCCATATTTTCCACCAGACGGCTCTGTATATTTCTTTTCTGCGCTCAATGCCGCGCTTTTTCATCGAAAGCCACAGCACAAGCGTGTCGAACGCCCAGTCAACGAGCGCGACGAGCGCTATAAGACCGATGCCTGCCAGCGGCGAAAAGAAAACTCCGACCGCAGGGAGAAGCCACCAGGGAAAGATAACATTGTAGAGTCTGACGTCTTTTTTCATCTTCGCTCAGCTCCTTTCGACAGTTTTAAAAGGACATAATGAAGTACAATAATCGCCTATACAATCATTATATCACAGTAGGAGCGGAATAGGAAGACAGGTTATTTCAGTTCTTTATAAAGATTTTTGACTGATGGGTATATTTTGCTGAATCTGCGATACTGAGCCTCGTATTTTGCGGTAAGCTTATCGTCCGGCTCCTCGGTGTATGTCACGCTGACGAGCCTTTCAGCTGCCTCACGGACGGAGGAAAACGCACCGCAGCCTACAAGAGCGAGCATAGCGCCGCCCATACCCGGACCCTGCTCGGTTTTTGGGATATCGAGCGGAATACCGAGCACATTTGCCATAATTTTGCGCCAAACGGGGCTTTTTGCACCGCCGCCGCAGATCTTTGAGCGCCTTATATCATAGCCGATGCTCTTTGCGACCTCGAAGGAGTCGCGTATCGCAAAGGCAACGCCCTCGAGCACCGCCTGCACCATATCGGCGCGGGAGGTGTCGAGACTCAGACCGACGAAGGTTCCGCGCACGTCGGTGTCGTTTATCGGACTGCGCTCGCCCATGAGGTAGGGGAGGAAGAACACGCGGTTATCGCCAAGTCTTTCCATCATGCCGGTCTGCTCGGAGGCAAAGTCGGAGGTGCCGAGGATCTCCTCGCAGAACCACTTGTTGCAGCTTGCCGCGCTGAGCATACAGCCCATAAGGTGGTAAGAGCCGTCCGCATGGCAGAAGGAGTGGAGCGAATTCATCGGATCAACGCCGAATCTGTCTCCGGATATGAAGATCGTGCCGCTTGTGCCGAGGGAAATGTTGCACTCCCCGTCGCCGACTGTTCCGGTGCCGACCGCAGCCGCGGCATTATCTCCGGCACCGGCCACGACCTTGACGTTATCGCCAAGACCGAGAAGTCTTGCAGCCTCCGGCTTAACTGTTCCGATAACCTCGTAGCTCTCAAAAAGCGCGGGCATCACATTTTCGGAAATGCCGCATATGTCGAGCATCTCGCGGCTCCAGCGGCGGTGCTCAACATCGAGAAGGAGCATACCCGAGGCGTCGGAGAAGTCGCAGGCGTGAACGCCCGTAAGGACGTAGTTTATATAGTCCTTCGGGAGCATGATCTTTGCGATTTTTCGGAAATTCTCCGGCTCGTTATTGCGCATCCACAGAATCTTCGGCGCGGTGAAGCCCGCAAAGGCGATATTCGCGGTAAGAGCGCTGAGCTTATCCTTGCCGATCACGGTGTTGAGGTACTCGGTCTCCTTATCGGTGCGGCTGTCGTTCCATAGTATCGCCGGACGAATGACGTTATCGCTTTCGTCGAGCGCGACAAGCCCGTGCATCTGACCGCCGACGCCGATGCCGGCGACCTCGCTGCCGTCAAAGCCCTCGAGGAGCTTTTTTACGCCGCTGAAAAGTGCAATCCTCCAGTCCTCGGGTCTCTGTTCAGACCAGCCCGGATGCGGGAAAAAGAGAGGATATTCCTCGGTTACGGTGTTAAGTATTTCGCCTTCTGCATTTACAAGCAGAAGCTTCATAGCGCTTGTGCCGAGATCGATTCCGATTGTGACCATAATGCCCCTCCGAGTTTTTTCTTTTATTATATTGAAAAAGCGGGAATACATCAAGGATAAATATGCGGGAGACGTAATGACAATCTTGCGATTTGCTGCGCGCTGTGATATGATGTCAGACGGAGATGATGAAATGAACAACGAATTTGAAACCGTAAGTTACAAGCTCGTGCGGCACATATCTGTTTTGTGCACGCGCATAATGCTGAGGGCGTTCCACGTCCACAACGAAACCGAGCTGCTGCTCATCGCCTCGGGAGAGTGCGAGATAAGCCTCAGAGAACGCGCTATTATCGCAAAAAAGGGCGATCTTGTGCTCGTCGGCAGAAACGAGCCGCACGCTATTGCCTCAGAGAAAGGCGCAGAGCTCATTGTCGTGCAGTTTTCACACCATTTTCTTGCGGAATATTTCCCTGCGCTCAGAACTACAAGCTTTGAAAGCGGAAGGGCAGATAAGCGCCTTGCACCCAAAATTGCCTCTGTCGCGGAGAGCTATTTTTCAGGAGAGGACTATTTTGAGCTCGGCGTAGTGAGAGATATGGCGGATATAATATACGAATTATACAGAAGCGCGCGCTGTGACGTCCTTAGTGAGGAGCGGCACAGAGAAAGAAAAAGGGCGGCGCAGAGGATAAGCTCTGTCGCCGCCTATGCGGAGGAGAATTTTGACGGGAAAATCAGCCTCAGCGCTCTTGCCGAGCGGGAGGGGATAACCGAAACGCACCTCAGCCATTTTATAAAGGATAACTTCGGAATGACCTTTCAGGAGTATATCGGTGCGCTCAGATTTCAGAAGGCTCTGCGGCTGATCGCCGATGAGCGCCTCGGGGTTTACGAGGTCGCTGTTATGAGCGGGTATTCTGACCCGAAGTATCTCACGAAGGCGTTTCGCGAAAGACTCGGAATGACCCCGGGCGAATACGCAAGATCCGCGCAGAAGCAGCCTATTTCAGGCTCGGAAACAGTTTCTGAGCGCCGCTATGACCGAGATGAGAGCCTGCGGCTCGTTCATTCGATAGTGAACGAGATGAAATCCGCGGAGTCAGAGCCGTGATATATGAAATAGAGGGGCTTTACGCCTGCTCTGATGCTCAGCTTTCCGCTGCCGCCGACGTGTACCCGCGCGACTGTGCTTTCGCCGTCCGTGACCTCAAATTCGCCGTGACCGCGCCCCTTGACGGTTATGAGAGTTTCTTTTCCGGTGAAGTCGAAATACTTGAAGCCCGCCGTCGCGCCCTCGCGCATATTCGCAATATACTGATCTCCGTCGCACTCGCGGTCCTTGCCGGTCTGCGTGAAATAGGGATGCGCCTCGAGGCGCTTTTTCGGATTTTTGCCGTCGACTCTGCCGGTTTCGTGACCCTTCGCCCAGAGATTGCAGGCGATGCGAGCTTCGTAGGTGCCGTGAGCCTTGAGGGGACCGCCGTTAAGTCCGCAGGAGGTCAGTTCAGCCTGCCTGAACCCGCCGTCCGGCGTGCGCTCGAGCTTCTCAGCGCAGGCCTGCCTTGCATAGCTTGAACGGTCGGTCTGGCGGTGGTAGAAGATGTACCAGTCCTCACCGATGTTCAGAAGCCCGCCGTGGGTGTTGCCGAGATAGTTATTGGCGTGAGATTCGTCGGTGTTGCCGTCAAGATAGAGGTCGCCCAGATCGACAAGCACGCCGCCGTATTTGAAATCGCGGTCGGGGTAGTCCGACATGGCGTAGCATAGGTCGTGATTGTACTGCGAGGAGTAGACAAAGCAGTATTTGCCGTCTACCTTGCGGATGGAGCTTGCCTCAAAAAAAGCGTGAGGGAACGCGCCCTCCTTGCCCTTTATCGGGAAAATGACCTTCGGCTCCTGCTTGATTGTGACCATATCCGGCTCAAGCTCCATTACAACGCCGCCGTCATTGCGGAGGTTGTGCCAACGGGAAGCAACGAACGGAACCTTTGTCTCGAAGCCGGAGTATAGCCAAACGCGACCGTCGTCGTCGGTGAGCACGCCCGGATCGAACGGGAACTGCTCGCCGCTTTTTTTGCCCCAGACCTTGCCGTTTTTGTGGTGCACCTTGCCGTAGAATTCATATTTACCGGCGGGCGTATCGCATACGGCTACGCCGAACTCACCGAGAAAATCGAAGGCATAGTAGAGATAATATCTGCCGTCCGGCCCCTGCGTAACGTCGGGAGCGTAGAGGGAGCGGATGCCTAATTTGTTGCCGGGATCCTGCGTTTTGCGGTAGATTACGCCCTCATAGCGCCAATCGGAGAGGTCATTCACCGGCGCAGACCAGCAGACGTAGTCATTGACGCAGAAGATCGGCGCTCCAAAGGCGTCGTGACTGCCATAGACATACACTCTGTCGCCGAAAACGTGGGGCTCTCCGTCGGGAACGTACTCCCAGGAGGGAAGATAGGGATTAAAGGCCTGATTTTTCATTCTGCGTCACTCCTTTTCTGCGATTATAGCATTACTTTTTAAATTTGTCACATTTTTCGCGCAGATTAAGCATTTTTTCGCGCAGATTTGAATAAAATCGGCGCAGGAGGTGGTAGTGTGAGGTGCAGAGTGCAGGATCTCCGGTGCAAGGAGGTCATCAACGTCTGCGACGGAAGAAGGCTCGGCTGCGTCTGCGATGTGATAATCAACACTGCAAACGGTCAGCTTCTCGCAATCGTGGTGCCGGGGCCTTGCAGGTTTTTCATATTCATGCGAGAGGATGATTTTGTAATTCCGTGGGAGTGCATAAGGAAAATCTCGGACGAGGTAATACTTATCGAGGTGCCGGGAGAGCATCGGAGAGAACGCCGCCCGCCGAGAAAATGGATGATATAAAAAGGAACGCCCTCGGGCGTTCCTTTTGGTTTTATTCGGTTACTTTTACATTGGAGATAATATAATATGTACCGTTCTCTGCCTCTGCGAGAGATACGGTATATTTTTCGCCGCTCCAGCCGTAATAGTTGAGGCGGACAACGCCCGGCTCGTCGGCAGCGAGAGAATCCATAACGAAGTTATTTGCGTTAGTGTCGCCGTGCATATGGTAATAAGCGTCGTACTCCTCGAGATATGTAAAGGCGTCCCAGTTTATCTTGTTGGTTTCGTCGATAGTCTTTCCGGTGTACTTAGTGAACATTGTGTTTGCCTGCACGGAGGTGAACTTTGTCACATCGGTGAAGATATCCTCGTAGCCGGCCTTTATCCTGAATGCCTCAAGCTCCTCGGGCGACGGATACTCGCTCTCGCCGGCACCGTCATAGAAGAGCATATAGAGGTCAACGTCGGCAATATCAGAGTATTCGCTGTTGAGGAAGGCGCGCGCAGAAGCGGATTTGAAATAGACGTTATTGAACCAATCAAGAGAGCCGGGCGCATACCTGCCCGGAGGCGCAAACTCAGTTTCGACCTCGTATTCGTCTGAGTCTGAGAAGTGCCACCACTCGGAGGAGTAGGGGATAAAGCCGTGTGCTTCCATGGCATTCTGAAGCGTGAGCACGTTTGTAACGGCGTCCTCAAAATCAACGTCGCCGTAATCGCGGTCGGCGAGGGTGGAGAACTCGTCAAAATCCGAGGGCATACGCATCCACTCTCCGTCCGTTCCGACGAGAGTTACGTCAACGGTGTTGCCGCGGGTATGAGAGCTAAAGCCGTTTGACGGGTCGGCGACGTATTCCGCATCCGGCCAGATATTCCACAGAGTCCACTGAGCCTCGGCGGGACGGAAGGCGTCCCATATCATAAGGCGATAGCCGTAGCCCTCGAGCTCCGCCTCGACCTCCATAAGCTTTGCGACTGTTCCGTAGCGCAGATAAGCGTCGGTAAAATCGTAGATAACGCTGCCGGTGAAATTATCCTCTGTGGCATAGCGGAGATTGATGACTGCGTTAGGAATGAAGTCTGCAACGCGCACAAATTCGCTGTTATCGTGCGCCGGTATTTCCGGCTCGGGTTCGGGCTCCGGCTCCGGCTCGGGTTCAGGCTCGGGCTCCGGGACATACTCAAGCTCGCGGATCGTGATAGTTACGTTTTCAGCCGGCATCATGAATGAGCAGTAGTCGTAATCTGCAAGGTAGTCGCGGCTGACGGATATCTCGGAGTAAACCTCGAATACCCTGCCGTCAATGTGAGGCAGCCTGAAAAACACGGTCTCCGCGGGCTGATACTCTGTTTTCTCCGGCAGTACGACGTTTTCAAGATCGCCGTTGAAGCTGACCGAGAATGTTTCCGGCTCAATTACAGCGCTCTCCGGCTCTGACTGCACTGCGGGAGCCGATGAACAGGCGCTCAGGATAAGCAACAGCGCCAGAAGCGCGGGTATAATCCTTTTCAAAATTTACATCTCCTTTATAAGGTAGAGCGTATTCTAACATATATGCGGAAAAAATGCAAATAAAACTTAAAAAAGTTCTTGCTTTTCGTATTCCCGCATGGTATACTACCAAAGCGCGGAATCCGCGTATTACGCACACGGGAAGGTTCTTCCTGCCGAAAGGTCTTTCCGTGGAGGTAAGAAAAACAAATCTTAAAAAGGAGAACAAAAACAATGAGCGTAGTTTCCATGAAGCAGCTTCTGGAAGCCGGTGTCCACTTCGGCCACCAGACCAGACGCTGGAACCCCAAGATGGCTCCCTATATCTATATGGAGCGCAACGGCATTTATATCATCGACCTGCAGAAGACCGTCAAGAAGCTGGAGGAGGCTTATAACTTCGTCCGCGATACCGCTGCAAACGGCGGCACCATCCTCTTTGTCGGCACCAAGAAGCAGGCTCAGGAGGCCATGAAGGAAGAGGCTGAGCGCGTAGGTATGTACTACGTCAACGCCAGATGGCTCGGCGGCATGCTCACCAACTTCAAGACCATGCGCACCCGGATCGACCGTCTGGCCCAG
>JAFVCD010000005.1 GCA_017479425.1 Oscillospiraceae bacterium | reverse complement strand
TTTAACCGAGCGCGCAGAATTTTTTGCGTCATACAAGGCGTCCGGTGCAGACAATACTTTGTGTATTATCAAGCCGGATAACGAAGTATGACGCGAAAAGGGCAAGCGCGAATTGAAGTTTTTGATTAGGGGTTAGTATTATATTGACATTATTAAAAATCAAAGCCCATCATCTTTCGATGATGGGCTTTGGTGCGGGAGATGAGACTTGAACTCACACGTCGCATTGACACACGCACCTCAAACGTGCCTGTCTACCTATTCCAGCACTCCCGCGGAACGTTGACGATTATATCAGAAATTTCCGATTTGTCAACACCTAATTTTTACTTTTTTCATTTTTTCCAAAAAAGAACACCAAATCAAAAATTTGGTGAATTGGTTATTGACATATATATAATTATTGTGCTATAATCAGATGTTCTATAGGCACTTGGCGCGGAAACATCCCCTTTTAACTGCATTCAGTATAGCACATAGGGCGAAAAAATCAAGGGAAAACGCCTTATTACTTGCAACGCCGCCGGGTGTATTGAAAATTCGTTAACAACAGAATCTTATATAAGGAGTTGAAGAGCTTGCCCAAGGACATATGGTATGGCAAAACGCTGAGAAAGAGCTTTGCCAAATCACAGGAGATCCAGGATATGCCTGATCTTCTCGAGATCCAGAGAGATTCCTACAAGTGGTTTCTGGAGAAGGGTCTGCGCGACGTATTCAAGGACGTTGCCGCCATCACCGACTACTCCGGCAATCTGGAGCTCACCTTTGTGGACTTCCGCATGGACGAGGAGCCGAAGTATTCCGTAGAGGAGTGCAAGGCACGCGACGCTACGTATGCCGCGCCGCTCAAGGTCAGCGTCTGCCTTCGCAACAAGGAGACAGAGGAGATCAAGGAGCAGGAGATCTTCATGGGCGATTTCCCGCTTATGACCGATGGCGGAACCTTCGTCATCAACGGCGCTGAGCGCGTTGTAGTATCTCAGATCGTCCGTTCCCCCGGAGTTTATTATGAAAAGAACGTAGACAAGACCAATCAGGCCGTCTACGCGACCACGGTTATCCCTTATCGCGGCGCATGGCTCGAGTACGAGACCGATGCGCAGGATATGTTCAACGTCCGCATCGATAAGAACCGCAAGCTGCCCATCACCTGCTTCCTGCGCGCCATCGGCAACAAGACTGACGCCCCGTACACCTGGCTCAGCATGACGGGCGGCGAGACCGGCTGCGTGACTAACGAGCAGCTCAAGGAGATCTTCCAGGATGACGAGCGCATCGTATCCACCATCGAGAAGGATACCTGCCAGTCAAGAGAAGAGAGCCTTCTGGAGATATATCGCCGTCTTCGCCCGGGCGATCCTCCCACGGTGGACTCCGCAGAGACACTTCTGTACAATCTCTTCTTCGACCCGCACAGATATGATATCTCCACCGCGGGAAGATATAAGTACAACAAGAAGCTTGCCGTATGGACAAGACTTGTCGGCAAAACCCTTACCCGTCCGCTCGCCGACCTCTGGACCGGCGAGATCATCGCAAACGAGGGCGAGACCCTTACCCGCGAGAGAGCGGAGGAGCTCGATAAGCTCGGCGTTCTCGAAGCTTGGGTCAAGTCCGACAGCGGCAAGGAGATCAAGGTCTTCGGCAACGGCATGGTATGGCTTGACCGCTTCGTCGACTTCGACCCGATGGAGCTTGAGATCAAGGAGAGAGTCCGCTGGATCATACTCAAGGATCTTCTCGCAAAGTTCGAGGGCGAGGAGCTCAAGGAGGCAATCCGCGAGAATATCGACGAGCTCATCCCGAAGCACATCATCCCCGATGATATCTTTGCTTCTGTATGCTACCTCGGCAACATCGCCCACGGCTGCGGCGATATCGACGATATCGACCACCTCGGCAACCGCCGTATGCGTTCAGTCGGCGAGCTGCTTCAGAACCAGTTCCGCGTCGGCTTCTCCAGAATGGAGAGAGTTATCCGCGAGAGAATGACTCTTCAGGATCTCGACGTTGTAACTCCGCAGAGCCTTATCAATATCCGCCCGGTAACCGCGGCAATCAAGGAGTTCTTCGGCTCGAGCCCCCTGAGCCAGTTCATGGATCAGACGAACCCCCTTGCAGAGCTTACTCACAAGCGCCGTCTTTCCGCTCTCGGCCCCGGCGGTCTCAGCCGTGAGAGAGCTTCCTTCGATGTACGCGACGTTCATTACAGCCATTACGGCCGTATGTGCCCGATCGAGACTCCTGAAGGCCCGAACGTTGGACTTATTTCCTACCTTGCCTCCTACGCAAAGGTAAATGAGTACGGCTTCCTTATCGCTCCTTATCAGAAGGTCGACAAGGCCACCGGCCGCGTGACCGATCAGGTCGATTACCTCACCGCCGATCAGGAGGATCGCTTTGTTGTCGCTCAGGCGACTGAGCCGCTCGATGAGAACGGCTGCTTTGTCCGTCAGCGTATTGCCTGCCGTCACCGCGACGAAATCGTCGAGGTCGACAAGAGCCGCGTTGACTACGTCGATATCTCCCCGCGCATGATGGTATCCGTCGCGTCCGCGATGATCCCGTTCCTTGAGAACGACGATGGTAACCGAGCCCTCATGGGCGCGAACATGCAGCGCCAGGCAGTTCCTCTGCTCACCACCGAGTCCGCGATCGTTGCGACCGGCATCGAGCACAAGTGCGCTGTTGACTCCGCGGTTGTTGTTGTGGCAGAGGGCGACGGCGTTGTCACCTACGTTGACGCTGACTGCGTAACCGTCAAGTACGACTCCGGTGATATCAAGGATTATCACCTTATTAAATTCTCCCGTTCCAACCAGGGCACCTGCATTAACCAGCGCCCCGCCGTTGACGTGGGCGAGAGAGTCCACTATCAGTCCGTCCTTGCCGACGGCCCCGCCACCAAGGACGGCGAGATCAGCCTCGGCAAGAACCTGCTCGTAGGCTTCACCACCTGGGAGGGCTACAACTACGAGGACGCTATCCTTCTTAATGAGCGCCTCGTTATGAACGACGTATTCACCTCCATCCACATCGAGGAGCATGAGATTGACGCACGCGATACTAAGCTCGGCCCTGAGGAGATCACCCGCGATATCCCCGGCGTCGGCGAGGACAGCCTCAAGTATCTCGACGAGCGCGGAATCATCTCCATCGGCGCCGAGGTTCACGCCGGCGATATCCTCGTCGGTAAGGTCACCCCGAAGGGCGAGACCGACCTTACAGCTGAGGAGCGCCTCCTGCGCGCCATCTTCGGCGAGAAGGCGAGAGAGGTGCGCGACACCTCACTCAAGGTGCCTCACGGCGAAAGCGGCATCGTTGTTGACGTCAAGGTATTCACCCGCGAGAACGGCGACGAGCTCAGCCCCTCCGTCAACGAGGTTGTCAGAGTTTACATCGCCCAGAAGCGTAAGATCAGCGTCGGCGATAAGATGGCGGGTCGCCACGGCAACAAGGGCGTTGTTTCCCGCATTCTCCCGAAGGAGGATATGCCTTATCTTCCCGACGGCACACCGCTTGATATTGTTCTTAACCCCCTCGGCGTACCTTCCCGTATGAACATCGGTCAGGTGCTCGAGGTACACCTCGGCTATGCTGCTCAGGCTCTCGGCTGGAAGGTCGCAACCCCGATCTTCAACGGCGCAAAGGAGTCCGAGATCCGCGATCTTCTCCGTCAGGCGGGTCTGCGCGACGACGGCAAGAGCCAGATATTCGACGGCCGCACCGGCGAGCCGTTCGCCGCGCCGATAACAGTCGGCTACGTTTACTTCCTTAAGCTCCACCACCTCGTTGATGATAAGATCCACGCCCGCTCCACCGGCCCGTACAGCCTTGTCACCCAGCAGCCGCTCGGCGGTAAAGCTCAGTTCGGCGGCCAGCGCTTCGGCGAAATGGAGGTCTGGGCTCTTGAGGCTTACGGCGCTGCCTACACCCTTCAGGAGATCCTTACCGTCAAGTCCGACGACGTTACCGGACGTGTTCGCACCTACGAGGCGATCGTCAAGGGTCACAATATTCCGCAGTCCGGCGTTCCCGAGTCCTTCAAGGTTCTCGTCAAGGAGCTCCAGTCCCTCTGCCTTGATATCAAGGTTCTTGATAAGGAGGGCAAGGAGATCGAGCTCAAGGACGACGATGAGGAAGAGTACTCCGGCGGCTTCCGCGCTGTTGAGAACGAGCGCGGCCCGAGAGGCGACAGAGACAGCGACTTTGAGGACGCAGGCTATTCCGTTGAGGACGCTGAGGACGCTCTCGACGGCTATGACGACCTCGGCGACGAGGACGATGATTTCGGTGACTCCGACGATTTCGGCGACGAGGATCCGGATGACGCACTTGCAAAAATTTTCGGAGGGGAGGAATAATCCATGAGTTACGCACCTTTTGACGCAATACAGATCGGGATCGCTTCCCCTGAGATGATCCGCGAATGGTCCTTCGGCGAGGTAAAGAAGCCGGAGACCATCAACTACCGCACCCTCAAGCCCGAGCGCGACGGACTCTTCTGCGAGCGCATTTTCGGGCCTACGAAGGACTGGGAGTGCCACTGCGGAAAGTATAAAAAGATCCGCTTCAAGGGCAAGACCTGCGAGCGCTGCGGCGTTGAGGTCACGAGAAGCAAGGTCCGCCGCGAGAGAATGGGACACATTGAGCTTGCGGTGCCCGTTTCACACATCTGGTACTTCAAGGGTATTCCGAGCCGCATGGGTCTTATGCTCGACCTTACCCCGAGAGTGCTTGAGAAGGTACTCTACTTTGCAGCCTATATCGTAACCGACCCCGGCACGACTCCGCTGCAGCTCAATCAGCTTCTCACTGAGAAGGAATACCGCGATATGCGCGAGAAGTATGAGAATGACTTCGAGGCCGGAATGGGCGCCGAGGCCATCAAAAAGCTTCTCCAGCAGATTGACTGTGCAAAGCTCTCCGAGGAGCTTCGAGAGGAGCTCAAGACAGCCTCCGGCCAGAAGAAGGCGAAGGTGGTCAAGCGCCTCGAGGTCGTTGAGAGCTTCCTGAAGAGCGGCAACAAGCCCGAGTGGATGATTATCGACGTTCTGCCGGTCATTCCTCCCGAGATCCGTCCTATGGTTCAGCTTGACGGCGGCAGATTTGCCACCTCTGACCTTAACGATCTCTATCGCCGCGTAATCAACAGAAATAACCGTCTTAAGAGACTTATCGAGCTCCACGCTCCTGACATCATTGTCCGCAATGAGAAGCGCATGCTTCAGGAGGCTGTCGATGCCCTTATGGACAACGGTCGCCGCGGCAGAGCAGTTACCGGCGCAAACTCCAGAGCGCTCAAGTCCCTTTCCGATATGCTCAAGGGTAAGCAGGGACGCTTCCGCCAGAACCTTCTCGGTAAGCGCGTCGACTACTCCGGCCGTTCCGTTATCGTAGTCGGCCCGGATCTCAAGCTTTTCCAGTGCGGCGTGCCGAAGGAGATGGCGATCGAGCTTTTCAGACCGTTCGTTATGAAAAAGCTCGTTGAGGACGGTGCTGCAAACAACATCAAGTCCGCAAAGAAGATGGTTGACAAGGGACAGACCGAGGTCTGGGACGCTCTTGACGTAGTAATCAAGGAGCACCCTGTTCTTCTCAACCGCGCGCCTACGCTTCACAGACTCGGTATTCAGGCGTTCGAGCCGATCCTCGTAGAGGGCCGCGCGCTCAGACTTCACCCGCTCGTCTGCACCGCGTTCAACGCGGACTTCGACGGCGACCAGATGGCTATCCACGTTCCGCTTTCCGCCGAGGCTCAGGCTGAGGCGAGAATCCTCATGCTCTCCGCGAACAACCTTCTCCACCCGCGTGACGGTCAGCCTGTTACCATTCCGACCCAGGATATGATCCTCGGAAGCTACTATCTGACCTATGAGCGCTACGGCAAGGCTGAGAAGGGCGCAGAGGAGTACTTCGTAACCGACAAGGGCGACACCGATCTGCCCGAGAACGAGTGGGTCGAGGGCGAAAGACTCGGCAAGGCCAACGAGGCTGCCGCAAAGGCAAAGCAAAAGCCCGCGAAGTTCAAGTGCAAGCACTATTATATCAACGTTGACGAGGCAATCATGGCATACCAGTCCGGCGAGATCGGCATGCACGCGCCCATCAACGTCCGCATGAAGAAGACTATGGAGGACGGCACCGTAAAGCAGGGCACTATCGTCACCACAGTCGGACGCATCATCTTCAATAACCCGATCCCGCAGGATCTCGGCTTTGTCGATCGCACCGATCCAGAGCACGAGTTCGACCTTGAGATCAGCTATCGCGTCGGCAAGAAGCAGCTCGGCCCGATCATCGACCGCTGCATCGAGAAGCACGGCTTCGCAATCTCCGTCGAGATGCTCGATAACATCAAGGCGCAGGGCTATAAATATTCCACCATCAGCGGAATCACCATCAACGTCACCGATATGACCGTTCCTGACGAGAAGCGCGAGCTTATCGCCGAGACAGAGAAGGGCATAGTTGACATCGAAAAGAAGTTCCGCCGCGGTCTTATGACCAACGATGAGCGCTATCGTCTCGTCGTCAGCGAGTGGGAAAAGACGACCAAAAAGGTTACCGACGCTCTTGAGAACTGCCTTGACGAGTTCAACCCGATCTATATGATGGCAAATTCCGGAGCCCGCGGCTCTATGGCTCAGATCCGTCAGCTTTCCGGTATGCGCGGCCTTATGGCTAACACCGCCGGTAAGACCATCGAGATCCCGGTAAAGAGTAACTTCCGCGAGGGCCTTACGGTTCTCGAATACTTCACCTCCGCCCGCGGCGCCCGTAAGGGTCTTGCCGATACCGCTCTCCGTACCGCCGACTCCGGTTACCTGACACGCCGAATGGTCGACGTCAGCCAGGACGTTATCATCCGTGAGCACGACTGCGGCACTACGGACGGTATCTGGGCTTGCGAGAAGTATGAAAACGATCAGGTCGTCGAGGAATTCAAGAATTCTATCCACGGCCGCTATCCTGCTGAGGATATCGTCGATCCCGCGACCGGCGAGCTGCTTATCCCGAAGAACCGTATGCTCGTTCACGAGGATGCGAAGCTTCTCGAGGCGCACGGCATCAATCGCGTAAAGGTTCGCTCCGTTCTCACCTGCGAGGCCAAGAGCGGCGTCTGCGCCTGCTGCTACGGTATCAACCTCGCAACCGGCAATACTGTAAATGCCGGTGAGGCTGTCGGCGTTATCGCGGCGCAGTCCATCGGTGAGCCCGGTACTCAGCTTACGATGCGTACCTTCCATACCGGCGGCGTCGCCGGCGGTGAGGCAGGCGTTGAGATCACCCAGGGTCTTCCGCGTGTTGAGGAGCTTTTCGAGGCGAGAAAGCCGAAGAAGGCCGCCGCTATTGCCGAAATCAGCGGCAACGTGTCCATGGAAGAAGCGCACAAGGGCGCGATGATCCAGATCACCATCACAAACCCCGAGGACGGCGACGTCCGTATCTACTCCGTCGGTCACAACTCCGGCATCAAGGTTAAGGACGGCGATTTTGTAAAGCAGGGGACTGTCCTCACGGGCAGCGCGCTGAATCCGCACGATATTCTCCGCATTTCCGGCCGCGACGCGCTTCAGGATTACCTTATCAGCGAGGTCAAGCGCGTTTACCGTCAGCAGGGTATCGACATCTCCGATAAGCACATCGAGGTCATTGTCCGTCAGATGCTCCGCAAGGTCAGAATCGAGGACGCAGGCGATACGAACCTGCTCTCCGGCTCCGTTGCGGATGTTCTTGAGGTCAAGTCCGAGGTAGAGAAGCTCCATAAGCGCGAGGCGGCAGGGGAGACAGATCTCACCTACCCGACCTACACCCACATCCTTATGGGTATCACAAAGGCGTCCCTCGCCACCGAGTCCTTCCTCTCCGCGGCGTCCTTCCAGGAGACCACCAAGGTCCTCACCGAGGCTGCCACGAAGGGCAAGATCGATCACCTTGTCGGTCTGAAGGAGAACGTCATCATCGGTAAGCTCATCCCCGCCGGCAGCGGACTTGCGATGTACCATCCCGACGAGCCCGAAGCCGAGAAGAAGGAGCCTGTTGAGGAGCCGGAGGAGGAGCTTGACCTCTCCGGACTTACAGGAAACGCCCTTTAATCTAATATTTGCTGAAAATACCCCTTCTGATTGCCGGAAGGGGTATTTTGCATAAAAAATATGGGTAAAATTCTTCTAAATCGTAGATTTTATCAGGAAAAAACTGTTGACGAATTTTCGCCAATATGATAAAATACCTACTTGTGTGAGTGTGGCGCACGATAAGTGTGTCCGCAAGCTAATAATCGTGAAAGGAGGAAAACAATGCCCACTTTTAACCAGCTCGTTAAGAAGGGAAGACAGTCCAGCGTTTACAAATCCACTTCTCCCGCGATGCAGCACGGACTCAACACCATCAAGAATGTCGAGACCGATCTTTCTTCGCCCCAGAAGCGCGGCGTCTGCACTGCCGTCCGTACCTCTACCCCTAAGAAGCCGAACTCCGCTCTTCGTAAGATCGCCCGTGTTCGTCTTACCAACGGCTATGAGGTCACTGCCTACATCCCCGGCGTCGGTCACAATCTTCAGGAGCACAGCGTGGTACTTATCCGCGGCGGTCGTGTAAAGGATCTCCCCGGTGTTCGTTACCACATCATCCGCGGCACCCTCGATACTCAGGGCGTCAACGGTCGTATGCAGGCTCGCTCCAAGTATGGCGCAAAGAAGCCGAAGGCAGGCAAGAAGAAATAAGCAAAATCCCAACAGCACCCTGTTGTGTATATATAATATATGTGTACCTCAGGGGCGAACCGGAGCGTAAATGCTCCGAGTACCGATGAAATCATTTTATAATGAAGGAGGGAAGACAAGTGCCCAGAAGAGGTAATGTTCCCAAAAGAGAAGTATTGCCGGATCCTATGTATAATTCCGTGCTTGTTACCAAGCTCGTGAACAACATCATGCTTGACGGCAAAAAGGGCGTTGCTCAGAAGGTCGTTTACGGCGCATTTGAGATCGTCGCAGAGAAGACCGGTAAGGAGCCTCTGGAGGTTTTCCAGCAGGCTATGGAGAATATCATGCCCAGCCTGGAGGTCAAGGCCCGTCGTGTAGGCGGCGCTACCTATCAGGTACCTATCGAGGTCCGTCCGGCTCGCCGCCAGACACTCGGACTTCGCTGGATCACCACCTATTCCAGAGCTCGCGGAGAGAAGACCATGAAGGAGCGTCTCGCCGCTGAGATTATGGATGCCGCTAACAACACCGGCGCCTCCGTTAAGAAGCGCGAGGATATGCACAAGAACGCCGACGCAAACAAGGCGTTTGCACATTTCCGCTGGTAATCGCGGTATTTTGCAGGAGAAAATTAGTTTATGCCTAGAAAATATTCACTCGAAAACACCAGAAATATCGGCATCATGGCGCACATCGACGCCGGAAAGACGACGACTACTGAGCGTATCCTTTTCTACACCGGTATCAACCATAAGCTCGGCGAGACCCACGAGGGCAACGCCACTATGGACTGGATGGCTCAGGAGCAGGAGCGCGGTATAACCATTACATCCGCTGCTACCACCTGCTTCTGGAAGGGCAACCGCATCAATATCATCGACACTCCGGGCCACGTCGACTTCACTGTTGAGGTCGAGCGCTCCCTTCGCGTTCTTGACGGCTCTGTTACCGTTATGTGCGCTAAGGGCGGCGTTGAGCCACAGAGCGAGACAGTTTGGCGTCAGGCTGACCACTATCAGGTCCCGCGCATGATCTACGTCAACAAGATGGACATCATGGGCGCCGACTTCTACAACGTCATTGATATGATCCACGATCGTCTCAAGGCGAACGCGGTTCCCATCCAGCTGCCTATCGGCAAGGAGGCGGACTTCCGCGGCATCATCGACCTTATTGAGATGAACGCTGACGTCTATTATGACGAGCTTGGTCAGGATATGCGCGTTGAAGAGATCCCCGAGGATATGAGAGACCTCGCCGAGGAGTACAGAACGAACCTCCTCGAGGCAGTCTCCGACTTCGACGATCAGATCATGGAGGACTATCTTGAGGGCAAGGAGGTTTCTTCCGCAGCCATCAAGGCAGCCATCCGCAAGGCTACCATCGCAAACAAGATGGTGCCTGTCGTATGCGGTACCTCTTACCGCAACAAGGGCGTTCAGAAGCTCCTCGACGCAATCGTGGACTTCATGCCAGCACCTACCGATGTTCCCGCGATCAAGGGCGTCAACCCCAAGACCGGCGAGGAAGAGGAGAGACCCTCCTCTGACGAGGCTCCGTTTGCAGCTCTCGCATTCAAGATCATGACTGACCCGTTTGTCGGCCGTCTGAGCTTTATGCGCGTCTACTCCGGAACCGCCGAGGCGGGCAGCACCGTTATCAACTCCGTAAAGAACCAGCGTGAGCGTCTCGGAAGACTTCTCCAGATGCACGCTAACCACCGTGAGGATATCGAGAAGGTCTACTCCGGCGACATCGCCGCCTGCGTAGGTCTTAAGAACACCACCACCGGTGATACGCTCTGCGACGCTGATCATCCGATCATCCTCGAGAGCATGGAGTTCCCGGATCCTGTTATCCGCGTTGCTATCGAGCCCAAGACCAAGGCCGGTCAGGAGAAGATGGCAATCGGTCTCCAGAAGCTTGCTGAGGAGGATCCGACCTTTAAGACCTACACCGATGAGGAGACCGGTCAGACGATCATCGCCGGAATGGGCGAATTGCATCTTGAGATCATCGTCGACAGACTTCTCCGCGAGTTCAAGGTCGAAGCCAACGTCGGTAAGCCCCAGGTTTCCTACAAGGAGACCATCAAGGGCAAGGCTGACGTCGACTGCAAGTATGCCCGTCAGTCCGGCGGTAAGGGTCAGTACGGTCACGTCAAGATCCGTATCGAGCCGAACGAGTCCGGCAAGGGCTACGAGTTTATCAACAGCATCACCGGCGGCGCGATCCCCAAGGAGTATATCCCTGCTGTCGACGCCGGTATTCAGGGTGCAATGCTCTCCGGCGTTCTCGCGGGTTATCCCGTTGTCGACGTCAAGGTCGAGCTTTACGATGGTAGCTATCACGAGGTCGACTCCTCTGAAATGGCGTTCAAGATAGCCGGCTCCATGGCCTTCAAGGAGGCTTGCCAGAAGGCTGATCCGACCATCCTCGAGCCGATCATGAAGGTTGTTGTCACCGCTCCGGACGAGTATATGGGCGACGTTATCGGCGACCTCAACTCCCGCCGCGGTCAGATCAACGGCACCGAGATGCGCAACGGCGCAGTTCAGATCGAGGCCTCTGTCCCGCTTTCCACGATGTTCGGCTATTCCACCGACCTTCGCAGTAAGACTCAGGGACGCGCGAACTATTCCATGGAGCCCAGCCACTTCACTGAGCTTCCGAAGAATATCCGCGAGGAGATCATCAAGACCCGCGCCGCAAAATAAACTGTTGCAAATTTCTTTGAAATAGTTTATTATAAATAAGACAAGTTTTCTTAAACCATTTTAATTATTTTAAGGAGGAAATTCCGAAATGGCTAAGCAAAAGTTTGAAAGAAACAAGCCCCACGTAAACATCGGAACCATCGGCCACATTGACCACGGCAAGACCACTCTTACCGCTGCAATCACCAAGGTTCTCAACATGGCTGACTCCGGCGCTGCCGAGTTCACCGCATATGATCAGATCGATAAGGCTCCCGAGGAGCGCGCTCGTGGTATCACGATCAACACCGCTCACGTTGAGTATCAGACCGCTGCCCGTCACTATGCACACGTTGACTGCCCGGGCCACGCCGACTACATCAAGAACAGGATCACCGGCGCTGCTCAGATGGATGGCGCTATCCTCGTTATCGCCGCTTCTGATGGTCCTATGGCTCAGACCCGCGAGCACCTTCTTCTTGCCCGCCAGGTTAACGTTCCTTATGTCGTAGTCTTCCTTAACAAGGTTGACCAGGTTGACGATCCCGAGCTTCTCGAGCTCGTTGAGATGGAAGTCCGTGAGCTTCTCGACAAGTATGACTTCCCCGGCGACGATACCCCCATCATCAAGGGCTCCGCTCTTAAGGTTCTCGAGTCCACCTCCACCGATCCTCATGCTCCTGAGTACGAGTGCATCTGGGAGCTCATGAACGCTGTCGACACCTATATCAAGACTCCGGATCGTGCTGCTGACAAGCCCTTCCTTATGCCTGTTGAGGACGTCTTCACCATCACCGGCCGCGGCACCGTCGCTACTGGTAGAGTTGAGCGCGGCGTTGTCAAGATGAACGATAAGGTTCAGATCGTCGGCCTTATGGACGAGCCCCGTGAGACCACCGTTACCGGTATCGAGATGTTCCGCAAGCTCCTCGACTACGCAGAGGCCGGCGACAACATCGGTACTCTTCTCCGTGGTATCGCAAAGAACGAGGTCGAGCGCGGCCAGGTTCTTGCTAAGCCGGGTTCCATTCATCCTCACACCAAGTTCCATGGTCAGGTTTACGTTCTGAGCAAGGAAGAGGGCGGCCGTCACACCCCGTTCTTCAACAACTACAGACCGCAGTTCTATTTCCGTACCACTGACGTTACCGGCGTCATCACCCTTCCTGAGGGCGTAGAGATGTGCATGCCTGGTGATAACGTTGAGATGGACGTAGAGCTCATCACCCCGATCGCTATCGAGCCGGGTCTCCGCTTCGCTATCCGCGAGGGCGGCCGTACCGTCGGTTCTGGTGTTGTTACCGCTATCAATGAGTAATTTATACTCTCCTAAAAGCCTCTGCCTCGTGCAGAGGCTTTTTTGTATCTCGCATTACTTGTTTTTTTAAATTATTAGTGGTATAATGCCTTAATATTGAATATCATTGGAATATATTGATTTTGAGGAGGCATGACCATGTCTGTACTGCTGGCCGCTCTGCTCGGACTGATTCAGGGTCTGACAGAATTTCTGCCCGTTTCAAGCTCCGGCCATCTGTCGATTATTCAGAATATTTTCAGCCTCGGTTACGACAGTGAGGAGCATCTCCTGTTTGATGTTATGCTCCACGTCGCAACGCTTATTTCTGTTTATATCGTTTATCGCAAGGAGATAACGGTAATGGCGACCGATACCCTCAATGCAATACTCGGCCGCGATTCGCTCACCGACGATTCCGGCAGAATGAAGCCGACTATCCGCGGAGTTTTTCTGCTCGTGGTGGCAACTCTTCCGCTGGTGCTTGTTGTTTTTGTACACAGCCTTGTTGAGAAGCTATATTACAATACGTTCTTTATCGCAATCGCGCTCGCTGTTACCGGCGGACTGCTTTTCGCATCGACTCATTTTAACGACGGGAAAAAGACCGAAAAAACCGCCACTGTTGCCGACGCTTTTCTCGTAGGACTCGGGCAGGCTATTGCTACTCTGCCGGGACTCAGCCGCTCCGGCACAACGATCACCGTCGGCATGACCTGCGGCTTCAGAAAAAGCTTCGCAGTACGTTTTTCGTTCCTTCTTTCGATTCCCGCAATCCTCGGCTCGACGATCCTTACGCTCGTTTCCGCGCTGCGTGACGGCGTTAACTGGGGCAATATTCCGGCTTATATCATAGGCATGGCTGTTGCCGGAGTAGTCGGATATTTCTCGCTGAGCTTCTTCAAGCAGCTCGTTCAGAAGGGCTCGCTTAAATTCTTTGCATATTACTGCTGGGCGGCGTCTGTTGTCGCACTCATCGTCAGCATTGTTACATAAGGAGTTATCGTTTTAATGGCACAGAAGAAATCCACCTCTCAGGCGTCAAGGTCGAAAAAGACTGCCTCGACGCGCTCGCGGAGTACCTCTGCAAAGCGCGCGCCGAGAAAGACAAATACTCGCCTTGTTCTGACGCTTACGTTCTTTGTTCTCGGTGTGTTCACGCTTCTCGGTTACTTTACCTCGGACGGACTGTTTATAAATCTGCTGCATTCGCTCTTTACGGGTCTTTTCGGCGGCGGCTTTATAGCGCTGCCTCCGGTGCTTCTGTTTTGTGCCGGACTGTACGCAGTTTCGTCGGAGAAGCCGAAAACGCTCAGAGTATTCTGTATTCTGCTCATACCCATCGTTATCGGCGGCTGGTTTCAGCTTTTCAGCCCGAATCAGTATGACCTGAGCTTCGAGAGCTTCGGCAAGCTCTATGCTGACGGCGCGGAAGGAATCGGCGGCGGCGCGGTATCCGGATATATCGCAACGCTGTTTATCACGCTTTTCAGCCTTATAGGCGCGTTCGTGTTTGAAGTAATCTTCAGCGTTGCCTGCGTTATCGGGGCAATAGGCATTCCCGCAGACGTGCTCGGCGCGAAGTTAGCCGAAAAGCGCGATGAGCTCAAGGAGCAGCACGAGGTGAGAGCCGAGTGGCGCAGAATCGACGCGGAGAACGAGGCGCTGAAGCGCGAGATG
This sequence comes from Oscillospiraceae bacterium, assembly GCA_017479425.1. Classification (GTDB taxonomy): domain Bacteria; phylum Bacillota; class Clostridia; order Oscillospirales; family Oscillospiraceae; genus RUG626. The sequence continues at coordinate 4,879 of JAFVCD010000005.1, read as the reverse complement.
GATCGTGAGGATCAGCGCCGCGCGAGGGAAGCGCTTGAGAAGAAGAAGGCTGCGTTCCGCTCATCCATAGATATACCGATGGACGGCGAGGAGAGGAAAGAGGAGCCGGAGAAGCCGAAAAAGCAGGTCGGCGGCCCGCTTTTCAACAAGCAGTCAAAGGTAAAGGCGCCGGACGAGCTGTTCAAGCCGTCTGAGCCGGAGAAGGAGAAGCCGGAGCCGGTTATCGAGGAGATCAAGGATGAGATACAGGAGGAGCCGGTCGCTGTCGCTGAAGAACCCGACGATGAACCGGACGTTCCGAGCTTTGTCGCGCCGGTGGTGACGCCGATAGCGCCGAAGCCTCAGCCGAAGCAGACTCCGATAAAGCCGGCGGAGCCGGTCAAGGCTCCGGAACCGATAAAACCCGAGAAGGACGAAGCCAAGAGCTTTGCCGAGCTTATCGAAGAGAACGTGAAGCGCGAGGTACAGGAGGGACTGCAGACCTATAAATACCCGCCCATAGAGCTTCTCGAGGCGCCGAGAGCCGGAAAGAGCGACGCTCAGTCGGAGATCAACGCGACCAAGGAAAGACTTGAGAAGGTTCTCGCGTCATTCGGCATCAATTCAACCATTTCCACCATAATAAACGGCCCGTCAGTAACGCGCTACGAGATGGAGCTCGAGATAGGCGTTAAGCTCAATAAGCTGACAAGCCTCTCTGACGATATAGCTCTCGCGCTCGGAGTCGGCGGCGTGCGAATCGCCGCGATACCGAATAAGATCTCAACGGTCGGCATTGAGGTGCCGAATAAGAACACCTCGACCGTCTGGCTGCGCGAGCTCATCGAGTCGCAGGAATTCAAAAACGCGAAATCCAAGCTCACCTTCGCCCTCGGAAAGAACATCGGCGGCGAGGTCATGCTCGGCAATATCAACAAGCTGCCGCACCTGCTCATCGCCGGTACCACCGGCTCCGGCAAGTCGGTCAGCCTTAACTCCCTCATCCTGAGCCTGATGTACAAAGCCACTCCGGAAGAGGTCAAATTCATAATGATCGACCCGAAGATGGTCGAATTCAAGATCTACAACGGTATTCCGCACCTGCTCGTTCCGGTTGTAACGGAGGCGAAGAAGGCGGCGGGTGCGCTCCAGTGGGCTGTCACCGAGATGATGAAGCGCTATAAGCTATTCAGCGAGGTCGGCGCGCGTGACATCGCGGGCTATAACGAGCACCTCAAGGAAGCGGGAGAAACTCCGATACCGTTTGTCGTCGTCATCATTGATGAGCTTGCAGACCTCATGCTCGTAGCCGCGAAGGAGGTAGAGGAGTCTATCTGCCGCGTGGCTCAGATGGGACGCGCCGCGGGAGTCCACCTCGTTATCGCTACGCAGTCGCCGCGTGCCGACGTAATCACAGGTCTTATGAAGGCGAATATCCCGTCCAGAATTTCATTCAAGGTCGCGTCCGCGCTTGAAAGCCGCATTATTCTCGACGCAGGCGGCTCTGCGGATAAGCTGATGGGCAACGGCGATATGCTCTATGCGCCTATCGGCACGTCGAAGCCGGTGCGAATTCAGGGCGCGTGGGTCTCCGATGAGGAGAGAGAAAACATCGTAAACTTTGTCAAGGAGGGCTGTGAAGCCCGCTATTCCGAGGACGTTATCCACGAAATCGAGCGAGCCGCAGAGGGTAAGGACGCTCAGAAGGCGCAGCAGCCGGCGGAGGAGAAGAAGGATTACGATGAGATGATACCGCAGGCTGTCGAGGTAATTTTCGACACTCAGCAGGCGTCGGTCTCAATGCTCCAGCGAAGATTGAAGCTCGGCTACGCGAGAGCGGCAAGGCTCGTCGACCAGATGGAGGAGATGGGCATTGTCGGGCCCTTTGAGGGCTCGAAGCCGAGGCAGATTCTCATCACCCGCCAGCAGTGGCAGGAGATGCAGTTCATCAACGGTACGGCCCCGATCGCGCCGGCTGAGCAGCAGATGAGCTTTGACGACGTTGAGGCCGATATGCCGATTGATTCCGAGGCGGAGGAAGTCTGAATTGGAAACGCTTATCTTTGTACTTGAGGTGATCGGAACGCTCTCGTTTGCAGTTTCCGGCGCGTTCACAGCCATAAGAAAGGATATGGACGTGTTCGGCGTAGCAATCCTCGGACTTACGACTGCGGTCGGCGGCGGTATGATACGCGACCTCATTCTCGGTATAACCCCGCCTGCAACCTTCCGTGAGCCTATGTGGGCTATTATGGCAATACTCGTTTCTATCGCGGTATTCATACTCGTCTATATGAAAAAGCTGCACGAGCACGGCAGGGTATATGATATAGTTATGCTCCTTACCGACACCGTCGGGCTTGCCGCCTTCACGATTGCGGGAATCGGCGTCGCCACGGCGCAGCAGGTGCAGTACAGCAACTTCCTGATGATTTTCGTCGGAGTTATAACCGGCGTCGGAGGCGGCGTTATCCGCGATCTCTTCGCTGGCGACAGACCCTACATTTTCGTCAAGCACGTCTACGCAAGCGCATCTATTATCGGCGCGATTGTAACGGTCTTTCTTGCACCCGTCATGGGCAGCGAGGTCGCGTCGATCTACGGAATGAGCGTTATAATCGTGCTGAGACTTCTCTCGGCGCACTTCAAGTGGAATCTTCCCAAAATTCCGCACAGGGAGGAAGAAAAATGAAAAATATCGTACTTATCGGAATGCCGGGCAGCGGAAAATCGACTCTCGGCGTTCTGCTCGCAAAGTTCCTCGGCTATGACTTCGTGGATATGGATATCATCATTCAGAATGCGACCGGGAAAAAGCTCTCCGAGATAATCGAGGAGCGCGGCAGCGAGGGCTTTCTCGATGTTGAGGGCGAGATAGTATCGGGCTATAAGCCGGAGGGAAACCATCCGACTATCATCGCAACCGGCGGCAGCGTAGTTTACCGCGAGAGCGCGATGCAGAACCTCAGGAGCATCGGAAAGATCATCTATCTCTCCGTTCCGTGTGAGGAGCTTGAAAAGAGACTGCACCATCTTGAGACGCGCGGCGTCGCAATAAAGGAGGGTATGACCTTCGCAGAGCTTTACGAGGAACGGCGCCCGCTCTACGAAAAGTATGCCGATATAACAGTTGACGAGGCGGGAAGCTCGCTCTCCGATATAGTTGAGCTAATGATGCACCTCGCGTAATTATACTAACCCCTAATCAAAATCTTCAATTCGCGCTTGCCCTTTTCGCGTCATACTTCGTTATCCGGCTTGATAATACACAAAGTATTATCTGCACCGGATGCCTTGTATGACGCAAAAAATTCTGCGCGCTCGGTTAAAGCTTTTAATCAGGGATTAGTATTAAACCGGCTCGCAGATTATTCTGCGGGCCTTTTTATTTGATAATTGTCGGTATTTTGCACATTTTCGGGGGTTATGACGATAATTTGTCAATGACATTAATTGTCACAAGCTTTTCAAACACTCTTTAGTATGATAAAATTCTAAAGGGTGATAAGATGTTCACAGAGAGATTGAATATTGCGATCGGTCTGATCGGCGCAACTAATGCTGAGCTCGCTGAGACGTATGGCTGCGACAGATCAAATATCTCGAGAATTCGATCCGGCAACCGGGTGCCATCCCGCACCTCCGGCGTAACTAAAAAGCTTGTCGCCGCCATTGTTGAGCAGGCTTACAAAAGCGGAACCAGTGCGGCCATTTTCGATAAAATCGGCATTTCCCGGGGCTCGAGCCGCGAGGATGCGGAAAAGGCGCTCCTGAGGTGGCTCTATTCCGGGGAGAGTATGGGGGAAAAGCGCCTTTCGCCGGCGCCGTTCAGAAACTTCGGTGAGAAGCTCGGCGCCTCAATGGCCGCGGCAAATATCTCCAATATTCGCCTTGCGCGGGCGCTGAACGTAGATCCGAGCCATATAAGCCGCTTCAGAAGCGGTCAGCGCACGCCGAAATCAAACCCGAAGCTTGTTATCGCTATGTGCGACGTTATTCTTGAGCGCTGTGCCAATGAAAACAAGCTCTCTGAGCTCGCAAAGCTCACGGGTATCGCAGAGAGCGAGCTCAAGCGCGAGGCATTTCAGGCGTGGCTGTGCGATTTCAACGTAGATGATTACGGCGACGCGATCGATGTGATCATCAGCTCTGTCAGCGATATGACAAGCGCGGTTGCTCCGAACCCGGATGAGATCGAGGAGCTTTCAGACGACAGAGGCGTTTATTACGGCATTTCCGGATTAAGAGAGGCGATCATCCGCCTTATTACCGAAACTATTAAAAACGGCGCTGAGGAGCTTCTGTTCTATAACGATCAGCACGCCTTCTGGTTTTTCGATGAGCAGACGTTCTACTCAAGATGGTCGAGCTTCATGCTCGCGGCGGTAAACCGCGGCGTCAAGGTCACTACGATACACAGCCTCGACAGAGAATCGAATGAGATCGTCGAAACCCTCAGAAGTTGGCTGCCATTATACGTTTCCGGCAATATAAACGCCTATTATACGAAAAGACAGCGCGATATGCAGTTCTCTCACTGTATTTTTGCAGCACCCGGTATCGCCGCAATAAGCGCGACGAGCGTAGCCGGGCGAGAGAAGGCTGGCGCGTTCTATTACCATACAGACCCCGATGAAATGCGCGTTATCCTTGAGGACTATGCGGCTATTCAGAAGAGCGCTTCGCCGCTTGTGTCAGTTGGGCGGGGCACGCTGACCGGCAAGCCGAGAGAGCGCATAGTGAACGACATAAAGCTCTCTGTGTATGATGACGGCGTCGAGGTAAAGCGCCTCAGAGAGCCGGAAAACAGCTTCGTAATTCTGCATCCTGCACTTATTGAAGGATTTGAGCGTATGCTCGAGGACTGAACGAGAAAAAAAGAGCTCCGCTGTTTATTTCG
>JAFVCD010000001.1 GCA_017479425.1 Oscillospiraceae bacterium | reverse complement strand
CTTTCTCTTACGGAGACAGGCGAAGCTCTAAAGGAGAGAGCCATCTGCGTTCCCGCAGCCATGCAGGGCTGCATCAATCTGCCGAAGGAGGAACTGCTTTTGCTGAAACAGCTTCTGGATAAGGCCTTGATCCGAATGGAGGCACATACATGAGTAATATGGATAATACTTTTGATTTGCAGGAATACCTGACAAAAGGGGTTGAAGGCGTTATCGCCGATGCGGTCAAGGCAACCTTGAAAAACCCCAGAGAAAGCGCGTTTCTGCTGAAGTTTACCGCCGCAAGCAAGGCGGCGTCCAAACGGCGCAGAAAGCTGGAAGACGCCGGGGAGCATGTTCCCTCTTTCCTGATCGCCAGCATCACCAGCAAATGCAATCTGCACTGTGCAGGCTGCTATTCCCGCTGTAATCACGCGACAGTGGATGCTGAACCCGTCAGCCAGCTTACCGATGGGGAGTGGCTGCGGATTTTCGACGAGGCGGATGAGCTGGGCATCAGCTTTATCCTCCTGGCAGGCGGAGAGCCGATGCTTCGTCGGGACATCATTGAGGCGGCCGGAAAGAAGCAGAACATCATGTTCCCCATCTTTACGAATGGAACCTTTATGGATGAGCGATATTTTGAGCTCTTTGACCGCTGCCGGAATCTCTTGCCGGTGATGAGCATCGAAGGAGAGCGTGAGATCACGGACGCCAGACGAGGCAAGGGCATCTATGACCGCCTGATTGCCAATATGGAAGAGCTGGATCGCCGCGGACTGATCTTCGGCGCTTCAGTCACGGTAACGACGGAGAACATCCGAGAGGTCACTTCCGAGAAATTCTTGCAATCCCTTTCGAATCGCGGATGCAAGGTCGTGATCTACGTTGAATTTGTCCCCGTCACAGAGGAAAGCAAGGAGCTGGCTCCCGGAGAAACAGAGCGCGAATATCTGACCGGCGAGATCAGGCGACTGCGTGCGGAGCATCCGGAGATGGTCTACGTCTCATTCCCCGGTGATGAAAAGAGTTCCGGCGGCTGCGTGGCAGCCGGACGCGGTTTTTTCCATATCAATTCCCACGGCGGCGCGGAGCCGTGTCCATTCTCTCCATACTCGGACATCAACGTTAGGAACACGTCCCTTCGTGACGCCCTTCACTCTCCGCTTTTTATGGCGTTGCGCGACGGAGGCGTGCTGATGGATGACCATGAGGGCGGTTGCGTCCTTTATGAGAAACGTGAACTTGTAGAAAGTATTTTGGCCGGAAAGGCTGATTAAGGAGGATATGTTTTATGAAACCCGGTTACATTGTTCTGATTGTCGTCTGTGTACTTCTGCTCTGCTGCTGCTTCACCCACCGGCGTGTCATACGGGCACTGATCAAGCATGAACCCATGCCCAAGGCACCCAAGTGGCATTTCTGGGTGAAAAAAGAAGGCAGAAGAAGCTGAAATCAAGCGAAATGGGGGTAACAAAATGATATACGATTACAAAATTACTACCGGAACCGGCGAGGAGCTGGATTTGGCGGATTATCGCGGCAAGGTCGTTATGGTCGTCAACACCGCCACAGGCTGTGGCTTTACGCCTCAGTATGAGCCGATCGAGCAGATGTACAGGGCTTACCACGACAAGGGGCTGGAGATTCTGGACATCCCCTGCAATCAGTTCGGCGGTCAGGCTCCCGGAACAGATGAGGAGATCCACGAGTTTTGTACCATGCATTTCAATACCACCTTCCCGCAGATGAAGAAATCGGATGTGAATGGCGAAAACGAGCTGCCTCTTTATACTTATCTCAAATCTCAGAAGGGCTTTGAGGGATTCGGTGAGCACCAGTACAAGGCACTTCTGGAGAAAAAGTTCTCTGAGGCCGATCCCGATTGGGCCAAGAAGCCGGATATCAAATGGAACTTCACCAAGTTTGTGATCGACCGAGAGGGCAATGTTGCCGCACGGTTTGAGCCTACCGCGGATATGGCGGAGGTAGAAGCCTGCGTGAAGGCGTTGCTGTGAATCATGAGCGCAAAGTCACGTGTTACGACGGCGGACGAGAACTATCTGGAAGCCGTGCTGATGATACAGAACCGCACTGGAGCGGTTCGTTCGGTGGATTTGGCGGAACAGCTTGGCGTAACCAAGGCAAGCGTCAGCGTAAAAGTACATGCGCTGATATCTGCGGATCTTCTTTGTAAGGACGCGCAGAATTACCTGCATCTGACCGAATCCGGTCTTCAGATTGCCGAGCGGATTTATGAAAGACACCGTTTCTTGACGGATGCCTTAATCAGCTTGGGTATTGATCCGGAGACTGCGGAGAATGACGCCTGTCACATGGAGCACCATGTGAGCGATGAGACTTTTTCAGCCATGAAGGCCTATTGCGCCGGGAACAGGCAAATGTCTGTGTGAAGTGTCGGCACTGTGTGGAATCGTGGGAGCGGAGAGGGCTTCTGGCAGAGTGAAGCACAGCGACACGCGGAAGGAACAGAAGTTATGAAGATTCGAGCGCGTCTGGAAGCTTATGTGAAAGCAAAATATGGGATAGAGAGCGAGCAGCTTCCGTTCAGGCAGGAAGATTACGCTGTCCTTCGCCATGCGGACACCGGAAGATGGTTTGCGGTTTTCATTGTGAAGCCTAAAAAATCTTTCGGCATGGAAGGAGAGGGCAACACAGAGATCGTGAGTCTGAAGATAAGGGATCCTCTGTTGGCTGACTTGCTGGTACAGCAGAGAGGCTATCTACGCGGATATCCAAGCAGCAAATGGAACTGGGTCTCGATCATATTGGACGAAACTGTCCCATTTGAAGAAGTGTGCCGATGGCTGGACGAGAGTTACGCAGCGACAAAAGCAAAAGCGAAGAACCAGATCGTTCCTCTGGTCAAACGAAATGCACTTTTAAAGAAAGGTAAATGAAGATGAAAATCAAAGCAGTCAAATATTTTGAAAAAGGCTTTCACGCGCAGGGCTTTGCCTTCGGGGGTGAAGACGGTATGGAGCACTTTGACAACAATGTGAAATACCGTGCGTCCCTTCAGAACTATGTGATCGATACAGGTGACGACGTTATCCTGGTCGATACGGGACTTCCCAAAGAAACGCCCGGCGCTGTATGGGATGGAAAAGCTCACTCCTATATGGGCAGATGGATCGAGGACTATGTATCCGCGCTCAGGACGGCTGGCTATGATCCCTCTCAAGTTACGAAAATCATTCTGACCCACAAGCACAGTGATCACTCCGGTGAGATCAGAAGCTTTCCGAATGCAAAGTTCTATGTGAACAGAGTTGAACTTGAGACAGACGAAGTAAAAGCATTAAAGGATCATCCCGGCCTGACCCCGGTTGACTTCACGGACGGGCCGTATTACAACTTTACCAGAAGTCAGATCATTGCTCCGGGAGTCCGTATGATTCCCGCACCCGGCCATACATATGGAAACAGCATTGTGATCGCGGAGGATGAGGGACTGTTCTATATGCTGCACGGAGATATCTCCTACACGGATGAAGCTATTTACGCCGATAAGCTTTCCATTGTGTACGATGACATCTACATGACGAGAAGCACACAGAATACGATCCGTGAATTCATTCGTAACCACCCAACGGTTTATTGCGGAACACATACACCTTTGGGGTATGAAAATCTTGAAGCAAAGAGAGTCATGGATCTTGACAACCCGCCAAAGACAATTTGGCCCAGCGAAGACTATTTTGTCCAAAAGGAAGGAACCGGCAAATATATCTGCTCCATATGCGGATATGTTTATGATCCTGCCGAACATGACGGCGTTGCTTTTGATAATCTTCCAGAGGACTGGAAATGCCCACGTTGCAAGCAGGGGAAAGAAAAGTTTAACAAGGCCTAAAAATTTTGTGACATGCGCTAATTCTCATAGCAGACTGATTGTGCGAATATCTGTATTACTAATAATAATGACCGAGTAAACAAAGGGGTTGTAGCGAAAAAAACGTTACAACCCCTTCATATACCCAGGTGAAGGGATTTCGGGAGTACGAATGGTGTATACTAAGAACATCTGATATAGTAATAGCGGTGGGGAGCGACTGATATGCCCCCTCTATGATGACAGTTTTATCTTTCACTTTCTCTCATAGAGGAGCATATCAATCCTGCCGCTGTGGGTTATTTCATCTTCTTTTCAAAACGGAACAATCCGTCGAAGCCGTCCCCGTCGCCATTTGCTTTACCAACTGAAAGAGCATTTCCTACGCCTGTTCGTCCACTTCACGGAGATAGGATTTCAGATTTCCGTTCATCCGCATCACGCTTAAGACGGTGGGCTTGTTTTCTTTCAAAAACCGGTAGTGCCTCTGCCCCCAGATACCGACTTGTCCGATCCAACTGTCTTTCATTTTGAAACCTCCATCACTTTGATTTTCTTTGCCGGCGCGTCGATGATCTTGATCAGCAGTTCGTTCACGACCTCCACGCATCCGTCCTCGTCAATGACTTGCTTGCGGTATTCATTGATCCCCTTGACCATAGCCCGCCATTCAAAGTCGTCCAGTACAATGTGTCTCTTAGGCTGCTTTACGTATTTCACAGCGTTCCCGCATCCCTTCGCCCATATTGTAGCGCAGAGCGGCGGAAAAGACGAATGTGCGGATTTCTTTTATAAACAGAAAAGCACCGGGACTACAATTCTGTAATCTCGGTGTTTTTTGCCTTAACCGCGCTAATTCAGCTGTTTTTTGACCGTTTTCAAAATTACTGCCTTATCACGGTCGGGCATTTTGACAGTCCGTTTTGTGTTATGCAACTCTTCTGCCGCTGAGGAAGCGATCCTCCCAATACTGAACGGCCATGTTCTGAAGCTTGGTTGGCGTTTTTGAGTTGTTGCAGGCGATAAACTGATCGCCGCCGACGTAGATTCCGACAAATCCTGCGCTGCCGCCTATTTCATTCGAGAATACTACAATATCGCCGGGGAGCAGACTGCTTCGACCGACTTCCTCGCCGGCTGAGGCGATCTCAGAGCTTCTGCGCGGAATTTTTACGCCGTTTTCCTTGCAGACGTAGTAGACAAAGCCGGAGTTATCAAAGGTGTCGGGACCCTGACCGCCGGACTCGTACTCTGTTCCGATAAGCTCCTTAGCAAGCGCTACAATCTTCTCTGCCGTGGTGCTTGCGACTGTCGGCTCCGGTTCGGGCTCGGGCTGAGGCTCGGGCTCCGGTTCGGGCTGGGGTTCAGGCTCAGGCTCGGGCTCAGGTTGCGGCTCGGGCTGGGGTTCAGGTTCAGGCTCGGGTGCGGGTTCAGGCTCGGGCTCGGGCTGAGGCTCTGGCGCGGGAGCAGGTGCCGGCTCTTCGGTCTTAGCTTCCTCTTTAGGCTCTTCCTCCTTCTGCCTGCAGCCGGAGAAGAGCGCGGCGAGCATAAGCGCGGCAAGCAAAAGCGCGAGTAATCTTCTGTATTTCATTGTGTTCCTCCAAATTATCTGTATATATCGCAATTATAACACCTAAAAATATTTTTGCAACTGCTTTAGGGTTGTGATATACTTTTCGTGAGAGGTGAGAGCATGAGAAAAGTCGTAATCCTTGCCACCGGCGGCACCATCGCCGGAGTCGGCAGAAAGGGCAGAAGCCTCGGATATACCTCCGGCGCGCTCTCAGCGGATGAGCTTATCGCCGCCGTGCCGGAGATAGCGTCTGTTGCGCCGGTTGAAACTGTGCAGGTGTGCAACCTCAATTCCGACGATATAAGCGCCACGATATGGCTCGACCTTGCAAAAAGAATCAACGCCCTTTCGAGAGATGACGGCGTTGCGGGCTTTGTCGTGACCCACGGCACCGATACGCTTGAGGAAACTGCTTATTTTCTGAATCTCACGGTCAAGACCCGCAAGCCGGTTGTGCTGACGGGCTCAATGCGTCCTTCGACCTCGATTTCACCGGACGGGCCGATGAATCTATACGAATCGGTATGTGTTGCGGCGGCGAAAAACGCCTGCAACCGCGGAGTGATGGCGGTGTTTTCCGATAGAATTTACTCCGCGCGCTCTGTTACAAAGACGAATACCTATCACGTTATGGCTATCTCAGCCGGTCAGTCCGGCGCAATCGGCGTTGTACGCGATGGCGATGTATATCTCTCAGACTGGCCGGACAGAGCCCATACCTGTGATACGGAATTTGACATAGAGCCGCTTTCGGCGCTTCCGAAGGTCGGAATTTGCTATTTTGCCGTGGACTCCGACCCGGATGTTATCAGATATATGGCGGAGCGCTGCGAAGGAATTGTAATTGCCGGCGCCGGTGCGGGGGAGTTCAGCCGCGCGTATCTCGAGGTTATAGACTCGCTGTCAGTTCCCGTTGTCATCAGCTCCCGAGTAAACGACAGCCTTATAACGCAGGACACGCTCATGAGCAAATTGGCCATCGCATCCGATTCTCTCTCACCGCAGAAGGCGGCGGTGCTTTTGCGCCTCGGACTTACTGTAACGCGCGATATCGAAAAGCTGCGCGGGATGTTTCTTAAATACTGAGAGGCTAAAATATGAAATATATTGACTCCGGTACTGCCTGCGGCATGGATTACGCCGCGTTTGGAACGGGCAAGAGAGCGGTCGTCGTGCTTCCCGGGCTCTCCGACGGGCTTACTACGGTGCAAGGCAAGGCGCTCGCGCTAATGCCGCCGTACATTCCGTTTCTCAAAGACCGCCGCGTGTATATTTTCAGCCGGAAAAGTGAGCTGAAAATCGGCGCGAGCATTGACGATATGGCGCGCGACCAGCTCTGCGCCCTCGATGAGCTGAAGGTAAAAAAATTCTCTGTTCTCGGCGTATCTGAGGGCGGCATGATAGCCGCCTCTCTCGCGCTTATCGCGCCGGAGAGGGTCGAACGGCTCGTGCTCGCCGTCAGCGCGGCTGGGGTGAACGATATTATATGTGAGAATATCTCGCGTTGGCTCGAGCTTGCAGACCGCGGCGATCACGGCGCGCTTATGCGCGACACGGCAGAAAAGAGCTACTCTGAGGGATACCTCAGAGCGATGCGCAAAATGTACCCGCTTCTCGGATTGATCGGAAAGCCGAAGAGCTACGACCGGTTCAGAGCCAACTGCGAGGCGATTCTCAGCTTCGACAAGCGCGGTGAGATCGGGAAAATAGCCTGCCCGACGCTCATAATCGGCGGCGGGAGAGATAAAATCGTCGGTGCTGACGCGGCGCAGGAGCTTCACGCGCTCATCCCGTACAGCGATATGTATATCTACCCCGAACTCGGTCACGGACTTTATGACGAGTCCGGCGATTTCTACAGGAGAGCTTTTGACTTCATAGATAGTTAAAGCGCCCCACTCAAGGGGGCGCTTCAGACTGCAGACAAAAAGGAAAAGCGTTGGATAAAGGAGGCGGGGATCTGTGAAGGGGCCGGCCGAGAGGCCCCTTCACGTCGCATCACCCGCCCGCAGGCGTCATATTTGCGCTCATTGGGCGCAAATATGTTCGATGCGGAGACTTTGTCTACGCATTAAAGCGCCCCACTCAAGGGGGGCGCTTTTTGCATCAAAATCCGAGATTATCGTCTACAAGTATGAGATGGATTCTGTCCTTGTGGCGCGAGTAGCGCGTGATAAGGAACTGACAGCATATCGTGTCGGGACTCTTGCAGTCGGCGCAGGCGCCGGTCACGGAGCAGGGAGTGGACAGACCAAAGCGCTGAGCGTTTATCGGCGCGGCGACGTTTCTCGCGCGCTTCATGGCGGAGTCGAGGTCTGGCGTGATTTTGTTCATGCCTACGATGAAAATGACCTTCTTAGGTCCCTGAGCGATGGCGGAAACGCGGTTTGCGTTGCCGTCGATATTGACGAGTATGCCGTCCTCAGTTACTGCGTTGCAGCCGGCGAGGAAAACGTCGGCGTCGTAGGCGGCGAGCATAGCGGCGCGCTTGTCCGTCATGGCGTCGCGGTCGATGAAATTGTAATTGCCGTCCTTAACTGCGCTCACAAGCCCGATTTCGTGGGCGCTCATTGCGCCGCCCATCGTAACGCTCGCGCCCTCGGGAATGAGTGAGAGGGCGATTTTCAGCGCATCCTCACGGCTTTCGGCCCAATAGCCGGTCATATTTCGTGTGCCGAGACCCTTTATGACCTTCTTTGCAAGCAGTGTGTTCCTTTTTGTTATGTTTTCGTTCATGCCGCACCTCCGTTTTTTTAGGGAACCTCTGAAAGAATCGCCGCAGGCGTCTTGGCGGCGTATTTTCCGCCTGATTTTGTCACGAAAACTTGAAATACACAAGGTATTTCTGCGCTTTTTAATCTTTATCAGACGAAAAATCTGCTCACTTCGATTTATTCAGGGGTTTATTTAATTTTACGGGCTGCGGCACATAAAGTCAACATAAAATCGGAAAATCACCTTGAAATGACGTCTCTTCCATGATATTATATTTACAGCAATTAAATTAATCAGGGAGAGAAAATATGAATAAGGTCTTCGTTGCAAGCCTCGTCCGGAACGGCGTGCTCGGCGGAAGTCTTACGGTTGACGATTCTGCGGTTACATACAAAACGGGAAAGCTCACCGTACCCGAGAAGCTCAGAAATCTTCGCATTCCCTTCGGTGATATCGCCTCCTTTGAAACGAGCGTAGCAAAAACCATACTTCATCTCAAAAGCGGAGAGAGCTACACCTTTATCGTATTCGGCAACGGCAAATTTGCCGATCTTCTCTCCGAAAAAAGAGTTGCAGGCCATAGAGAATAAAATAAACGCCGGTTAACGCCAATGCCATTAAGATAAAGACATCGGCAAGGGCAAAACGGCATGAAAGAATGAGCACATCGGAAACGGTGTGCTCATTCCTTTGAAAAAGGGTATGGCAAATATGCAGAAGGTGTGTCTGCCGAAAAAAACTATGCTTCGCAAGCAAGGCTTCTGCTCGAGGTGGAGGGAGATCACGCAGGAAGAATTGTCTGCAAATATCTTAATGACATTGCCGGTTCACGCCGGATTTTTTCTTGTATATTTTTATGTTCTGTGGCATAATCTCAGTATAATTAAACCGGAGGCGGAGAAATGAAGGTACTGCTTATAAACGGAAGTCCGAAAAAAGCGGGCTGTACTGCAAGAGCGCTCGAGGAGGTCGAAAAGACCCTAAATGAGGAGGGGATCGACACAGTGCTTGTACATATCGGAAGGAGCGCGATACGCGGCTGCTCTTCCTGCGGCGCGTGTGAGAAGCTCGGCAGGTGCGTATATAACGACGATCTTGTCAATGAGCTTGCGCCGAAGCTCGAGACTGCGGACGGCCTTATCGTCGGCTCGCCGGTGTATTACGGCTCAGCGAACGGCTCGCTTATCGCTCTGCTCGACAGACTTTTTTATTCAACCTCGTTTTCAAAGCGGATGAAGGTCGGCGCCGCGGTCGTATCGTGCCGCAGGGGCGGCAACACAGCGACCTTTGACATACTCAACAAGTATTTTACAATCTCCGAGATGCCGGTCGTTTCGAGTCAGTATTGGAACATGGTGCACGGCTTTACGCGCGAGGACGTCGAAAAGGACCTGGAGGGCTTGCAGACGATGCGCGTCCTCGGCAGAAATGCGGCGTTTCTCATCCGCGCAATAGCCGCAGAGAGGGAGAAAAACGGACTTCCCGCAAGGGAGGAAAACCGCGCGTTTACCTCGTTCCCGGACGGGAAATAAGGAGAGAATATGTACATATCCCTTGATAAACCCGAGGATGTCAACGCCGAGATATTGAGAATTAAAACCGTCGGCAAAAGAAGCGTCCCGGTCATAGTAATAACTCCGCAGGAGCCTAAGGCGAACGCACCGGCGGTGCTTTGGCTTCACGGCGGCGGATATTTCGCCGGCTTGAAGGAAATGGTCTATATGTCACGCGCCATTGACCTTGTGCGCGCTTTCGGCGCGGTCGTAGTCGCGCCGGGGTACACTCTCTCGATTATGAAGCCGTATCCCGCGGCGGTCGAGGACTCCTATGCCGCTCTCAAGTGGCTCGACCTCAACGCCTCGCGCTATGGCGCGGATGCGAATACCATAATCGTCGGCGGGGAGAGTGCGGGCGGCGGTCTTGCCGCGGCTGTGTGCATGATGGCGCGCGACAGGGGAGAGGTGAAGGTCGCGCTCCAGCTTCCGCTCTACCCGATGATAGACAACCTTGAGACCGCCTCCTCGCGCGATAACCGCGGCAAAATATGGAACAGCCGCCGAAACCGCTTTGGCTGGAGAATGTACCTCCGCAAGAACGCAAAAGGCGAGGTTGAGCCTTACGCAGCGCCCGCAAGGCAGAAGGACTATCGCAACCTGCCGCCTTGCTACACCTTTGTCGGCTCGGGAGAGCCGTTTTACACAGAAACGCTGACCTTTGTCGAAAATCTCAAATCAGCGGGCGTTTACGCCGAGGCTGACATTTATGATACGGATATCCACTCCTTCGATATGCTCTATCCCGAGCTTGATATAAGCGTAAAAGCCCGAGAGCGTTTTATCGAAAAGGTGAGCGCCGTTATTTCAGAAAGGAACTGACTATGCACCCGTATTTTGAAAAGCTCTCACCGCATGAGCTAAATAAATCGACGATTCTGACCGGCTCAATAGGCGCCGCGTTCGAAGATTTCCGCTATCGCATAAAGCCGGATACGAAGGAGGGCAAGGTCTTGTGCTCGACCTATACAGCGCTGTCCTACGAGAAGGCGCAGGATGTGGAGGAGCGCGAATATACCTACGATGAGCCCGGGGTCGAGGAGATGAAGCTCTGGCTTCAGGAGCAGTACGAAAAATATTTGAGGAGCCGCGCTTGATGCGGCTCTTTTTGTAATATTAGCGTAACATTTATAATATGACTAATTATATTATACTTTATTGAATAGACTAATTGTATTATTTGTACACCACCCGGACATAATGTAGAATAACGCGTGAATACCGCAGAAAACCTTGATTTTTAAGGAATTATGACATATAATTATTGATACAAAATGACAATTTAATGCCAATTATATTATACTGCCCATCGGCTTCTGCGGACAGTCAGCTTTGCGCCGGGGGCTTTTGCTTCGCCTTTTGCGGCGTGCGTATCAGTCCGGAGGTCCTGAAAAATGCACGAAAACAATAAAGACAACGCAGGTCTGTCTCTGCGCGCGACATTTATCGCTATGTTTATCGTAACGATAGCGATTGCAGTTGTCCTGCTTGGAATCACATACAGAGCGCTCAAATCCTTCCGCGCGCTTTCCGACGCAACGGAGTCATACATCGTCCTTGAGGACGCGGCTGAGGAGCTTCTCAGCGGATCGGATTACCTCACCGAGGAGGCTCAGTGCTTCACCGTAATGGGCGATATGAAGCATCTTTATAACTATATTAACGAGGCTGAGACCGTTCGCAGAAGGGAAAAATCGGTCGAGACGATAGAAAAGATATTGCCCGACTCTCCAGCGCTCAGTGAGATCAAAAACGCGATGAGTGAATCCGTAGCGCTGATGGAGAAGGAGTACTATGCGATGATGCTGGTGCTCTCAACGCATGAGGACGCGATAATTCCGGACAGCATGAAAAACATAGAGCTCTCGTCCGAGGACGCGGCTCTGCCGGCAGGCGAAAAGCTTCTGCTCTCTGCGCGGCTTCTGCACGATGAAGATTATTATAACCACAAGAGCATTATAAGAGACCATCTCTCCCAGTGCATTGAGGAACTGAAAAGCGTTACCTACTCCACGCAGGACAGGATGGAGGAGCGTATGCACGTCGACCTTGTCTGGCTTATAGTCATGGTCGCGCTCCAGACCGCTTTCGTTCTCGTTATGCTATGGCTTATGACAACGCTCGGCATTAACCCGATCATACGCGCGGTCGAGCACATAAAGCAGGATCAGAGCCTTCCGATCGTCGGCGCAAACGAGTTCCGCTACCTCGCAAGCACTTATAACATTATGTACGCAGCCTACAAGCGAAGCATTGAAAATCTTTCGTTCAAGGCGTCGCATGATGAGCTGACCGGCGCCTACAACCGCGCGGGCTACGACCTTATAAAGACGAGCTTCGATCTCTCGACCTCCGCGATACTGCTCTTTGACGCGGATAAGTTCAAGAATATCAACGATACCTACGGCCACGAGATGGGCGACAGGGTGCTGAAAAAGATCGCCGCGGTGCTGAAGCAGAACTTCCGATCCGACGATTACGTTTGCAGGATCGGCGGCGATGAATTCGTAGTCATGATGGTGCATATCGATCAGAGTGTCCGTCACCTTATCGAGAACAAGATCACGAAGATCAACAGCGATCTTGAAAACTCGTCGGATGGCATTCCGGCAATCTCACTCAGCGCCGGAGTTTCAATGTGCCACCGCAACAACGATTCGCAGGAGATGTTCCACGAGGCTGACGTCGCGCTGTACCACGTCAAGGATAACGGCAGAAGAGGCGTTTGCTTCTACGAGCCGGGAATGAGGCAGCGACAGCTCAAGTCATGATTATCTCTTACCGCAGCTTGTCTGCGGTAAGTTTTTTATAGTCCTACAAATACACTTGTTGAGGTGCGTTATGGAGGTAAACCGGGTAATCGGCGGATTCAGATACAGATCTCTCGAAGCGCTGGACGCCGATGCGATTCATGATTTCTACGAGCGGCTGAGTATGCACTGCTCCTTTGCCGACAGCAGGCTCCCGATGATACGCGACTTTATAAAGCTCGCTTCCACAAGCAAAAAGATGCTCCCGATCATAATTGAGAGCGAGCCGGACGGAGTTCTTATCGGCACCTGCGCCTTTTTCGACAGATGGAGAACTAACTCCGTTGAGATCATGGGCTTCTTTGAGCCGATTTTTGAGGGGACGGAGACGCTTCTCTCAGCCTCCGAAAATCTATTATTGCTCGCGCGGGAGCTCTTCGGTAAAAGGCGGCTCGATATTAGGATCGGCGCTGACGATGAGGTCAAAAGAAGCCTTGCAGAAAGGTGCGGAGCCGTGTTTGCAAAGCTCTGCGATACCATCGAGGCTGAGTACTCGAAAATTCTCCTCGCTGAGCGCGGCGACAGAGATGATGAGCTGCAGGACGAGCTGCTGACGATAATACGGGCGGGCGAGAATAAGGTCGCGCTCTATCATTTTAATCTTGATTAAGGGGAGTGGAGTATGAAAAGGGCTGCTTCGGCTATGCTTGCGCTCGCGCTTATCTGCGCGGTCTGTGCCTCAGCTTTTGCGGCTGTTCCCGAGATAACGGGTGAGGCGACGGAGGATACTATACTCAAATACGGAAATGTAACGATCTCTGTTAAAATTTCCGATTTCTTCGCCGCCGGGTATGAGTACGGCGATGTTGTTGCGGTGAAATTTCTCGATACGAGCCTCGAGCTTCCGCTCTGCTCGAACTATTCCGACGTTGACTCCGGCACTCCTGCGGTTTTCGCGCGCTCGGAGGATGAATATCTTGTCCTCGCCATCAACATGGGCGACTTTGCCTCGACCTACAAAATTGCGCGCAAGACGACCTACCCCGACAAGAGCTTTTCGTGGAGCTACTGCGAGGGCGTTGAAGGACCGGTAAAATTCACGCTTTCGCTCAGGGAAAAGGGCGGGTATTACGATGAATATCTCCTCCATAAGCTCGTATATACCGACGTGAGGGAGGACTATCCGAGCCTTACTGACAGCGAATTTGCAAATTTCCGCGCCGTTACAACAACGGGCATGGGTAAAAATAAGCTCTACCGCACCTCTTCGCCCGTAAATCCCGAGCATAACCGCAACAAATACGCCGATTCCGCGCTCCGCGAAGCCGGCGTGACCGTCGTTATGAATCTCGCTGACACGCGCGAGAAGGCGGAGTCCTTTGACGGGTACGGCGAGAGCTATTATTCTTCGATATATTTTATACCGCTCAGCACGGGCATGGATTTTACATCGCAAGACTTCAAATTGAAGCTTGCTGAGGGTCTCAGATTCTTTGCCGCAAATCCCGGCGTTTACGCAGTCCACTGCGCCGAGGGCAAGGACAGAGCCGGCTTTGTGACGGCGCTTTTAGAGTGCTTTATGGGCGCCTCTGCCGACGAGGTTATCGATGACTACATGGTGACGTACTATAACTATTACGGCGTTGAGAAGGGCGACGAGCGCTGGGAGCGCATCGCGGCCGGCAACATAGTAAAGAGCCTTGAGCGTGCCTTCGGCGTTGAGGATATCTGCTCTGCCGACCTCGCAAAAGAGGCTGAGGAGTACTTTGCGGAGCTTGGGCTTACCGACGGTGAGCTCGATTCGCTGAGAGCGAACCTCTCAGACGAGCCGGAGAGCGTTACCTATATTGTAAAGCCCGGCGACTGTCTTTGGAATCTCTCAAGAAAATACTACGGCTCAGGAGTTTACTTCGGAAGGCTTGCCGAGGCTAACGGCATTTCCTCACCGTATGTGATCGAAATCGGTCAGAGGCTGGTGATCCCCGCAAAATGATCAGAGAAATTGTACACGATCCCGTTTTCCTCGCGCAGAAATCGCTCCCCGCGACGCGAGAGGATCTCGATACCGCACTCGACCTCGTCGATACGCTCCGGTACCACAAGGACGGCTGCGTCGGTATGGCGGCGAATATGATCGGCGTTCTGAGGCGTATAATCGCCTTTGACAATGGCGGCGAGTATATGGTCATGCTGAACCCCGAAATCGTGAAGTTCTCCGGCGTTTACGAGGTTGAGGAGGGCTGTCTGTCGCTCTCCGGAATACGCAGAACGAAGCGGTTTAAGAGCGTCAAGGTGAAATATGAAAATCTGCGCCTTGAGCCGCGCTTCAAGACCTTTACCGGCTGGACTGCCGAGATAATTCAGCACGAGATCGACCACTGCGACGGAATACTGATATAAAAAAAGGGTCCGGAAATAATTCCGGACCATCAGACTGTAGACAAAAAAAGAACAGCGTTGGATAAAGGTGGCGGGGTTCTGTGAAGGGGCCGGCCAAGAGGCCCCTTCACGTCGCATAACCCGCCCGCAGGCGTCATATTTTGCACTCTCAAAGCGCAAAATATGTTCGATGCGGAGACTTTGTCTACGCATTGAGGGTCCGGAAAAATTTCCGGACCCTTTTTATATGGCACGCCGTTTATTTCTTCGGTACAAAAATGCGCACAATAGTGCCGCCGTCTGCGCGAGGCGCAATACTGAGAGTTCCGCCGCACATCATTGAAAGCCGCTCGCGTATGTTTTCAAGTCCGACGTGAAGCGAACTGTTCAGCGAGGGCTCGTACTTCGTTCCGTTGTCCTCAACGATGACCTCTGCTCCACCTTCCACGGCACGCGAGCATATAAAGATCCGCTCCTCGTGATGCGTTTTTCCGATTCCGTGCTTAACGCTGTTTTCAACTATCGGCTGAAGCGTAAGCGGAGGCAGGCGGAAGGTGATGTAATCGGTGTCATATTCGACGATGAGCCTTGACTCATAAAGCGCCATCTGCACGTTCAGATATGCTTTGGTGTGCTCAAGCTCAGCCACGAAAGCGATCGGCTCTGTGGCGGAGAGGGCTGTGAAGTTGGCTTGCAGATAGTTATTGAAGCTTCCTACAACCTCAGAAGCCCGCTTCGGATCGCTGTCACAGAGCATACTGATCGAGGCAAGGGTATTGTATATGAAGTGCGGACGAATCTGACTGATGAGATTCTGGATTTTTGCACCGCGAAGCTCTGCGTCCTTCTCCTGAAGCTCCTGCTTGCGGCGGATTGCCTGGCGAAGAAAGATTATGCCGCGAACGATAAGATTAAGCAGTATCCAGACTATGAATGTCGGGGCGGTAGGGAAGCGCCCTTCGCGCGAGAAGATTATAAGGTCGAGCGCGAGAGCCGCAAAGGTCGGGATCAGCCATAATAAAGCCGCGCGCTCAGGCTTTTGTCCAAGCAGTGAGATAAGATGAAGCGCCGCCATACCGACGCCGTAGGGGATCAGTACCTCGTGCAGCTCAACGATTCCGAATACCTGCAGCGCAATTATTGCGATTGTGCCGAAAACGCCGAAGCAGCAGCATAGAGTTCCGACGCGGTCATTTTCGCCATTACGCATCAAAGAAAGAAATCTCAGCGACAGCACAAGCATCAGCAGATACGCCGTTGCACCGATGTACCATAAAAGCTTTTGCCTGCCATACCATTCAAGCAGCAGCGGCAGAACGGAAAGACCGCAGAGCTTCCATATTCCTGCCGCGCAGGAAACTGCGCCGAGATAGAAAACGTGACGGCGGTCACGAGCCTCCAGCCCGAGAAAAAGTGCGAGCAGCATAAGCAGAAAGCCGATTATTGCCGTTATTGAGCCGATGATCAGGACCGGAGCTTCGTCCGGCAATACCTCTGTGTGTAGGAGAGTCTGCCTGTCCATAACGAGAAATACAGGCTCAAAAGTGCGGAAGCCGGAATAGACCGGGGTGAGAGTTATGCGAAGCGTTTTGCCGGCGTCCTCGGAAGAGAGCGGCAGCGAAAGCCAGTAGTTGCCGGGTGTATGCCCGATATGCCACGACTCGGACTCGCCGGTATCCGCTATTATAATACCGTCCTTCTCAGCGATGGCGATGGTGTGGCGAAGATGCACGAACAGCACTCCGCTTCGTATGCCGGACGCGCTCGTCAGATCAAATTCATATACGCGCTGAACTCCGGCGTAGTCAGCAATGACCTCATCCTGCACCTGCGTTGGGCGAAGAATGAGAAAAGGAGAGAATGACGGAGCAACGCCCTTCATTCCCGGTTCGAACCACAGAAAAGCTGTGAGCGCAATAACTGCGGCAAGCGATGATGCGATGATGATGTCCAATGCCCTCTGTCTGTTTTTATGCTTTTTCATAATTCAAACCCTCTCACCGGAAAGCGCAGGTTCTTGAGCTCGTGCCGGACGCGCTCACGGCTCAGCGGCTTAAGAATATAGCCGCTGCAATGGTCGTAGATAGCCTGTGTCATATATTCAGCGAAGTTTGTGAGAAAAATGATATTGGTGTGGGGGTCGATCTCGAGCAGCTTTCGCGCAAGCTCGAGCCCGTTCATTTTATCATCGAGCTCGATGTCGAGAAACGCTACCAAAACGCGGTTGAACCGGGCGTATTCGAGCGCCTCGGCGCCGCTTTCAAAGCCCACGATATTTGCCTGAGGAACCTCGCTCTCGATAAGACGGACAGCGCCGTTAAGAAGCATCGGGATGTCCTCTGCTACGATTATATTTACTGTCTCACCCGGCTCGGACTGAATCGCGTCGAGCAGGATATGACGCTCTACGCCGAGACAGTCCGCAAGGCGGCCAAGCATATTGATGTCCGGAAGCCGCGAACCGAGCTCCCACATTGACACTGCGCTGCGCGAGACCATCATCTGCTCCGCAAGCTGCTGCTGGGAAAGACCCTTTTTTAAGCGCAGCTCCTTGATTATATTTGCAAATTCATCCGGGTTTTGCACGTTGATCCTCCGAAAAATGTTTTATACAATATGACTAATATCTATTATACACAAACAGAAAAAATGTGCAAGGGGTTGCCACATTCCGTGGCAACCCCTTGTCCGAGGTGTGACAAAAGGTTAAAATATTACTATGGAAAATTGACAAACTATGCTTTCGCCGCAGGGCGGAAACCGGAAAAAGAAGGGAGCTGATTTTATTGATTGCGGTAAACAAAAAGCGCATCGGCGTACTTATTATGTGCATAGCGCTTGCCGCCGTGTTCCTTATGGGAGCCGTGGCAGGAAGAGCATCGCTGGACGGCAGGGAGACCTATTCCAATGCGGCGGACGCTGTGTTCTACATAAGAGCGCTGAATGAGGAGGGCAAGCTCAAAACCTCCGGCAGCGGCTTTGCCGTTACAAAGAGCGGAATAGCCGTAACGGCGGCACACGTTGTCAAGGGTGCGGCTGAGGTTCACGCCGTTATGCCGGGCGGCGAGGAGGTCACTCTCGAGGTGCTTGAGAGAAACGACCTGACGGATATTGCCGTGCTGAAGCTACCGGAAAAGCCCGGCGGATATCGCTATATCCCGCTCGAGGCGGACAACGCCGAGTATGGCGAGAGAGCGTACGCCATCGGATATCCGCTTAAAACCGCTAAGATAATTTCGGACGGCATAGTATCCTCGCCGGGAGCGGTTATAAACGGCGTGGACAGACTGCTCGTTTCAGCTGATTTAGCCAGCGGAATGAGCGGGGGCCCGATAATCTGCGAGCGCGGCACTGTCATCGGAATGAGCTCGGCAACGCTCAGAACGATGAACGGAGTCAGTACATCACCCACTACCGCTCAGCTCAGAGCGGCTGTGGAAAGATATACCCCGGGTTCTAAATAAGGAAGGAGCGACAATATGAAGAAGATGAATCGGTTTTTATGCTCCGTTCTCAGCGCCGTTATGGTGCTGGGAATGATTCCTGCACTGAGTATGCCGGTAAAGGCGCTCGGCTCGGAAAGACCCGACGTTGATACGAGCGCAGCCGGAAAATATTACGATGCGGGTATCGGCACCGGAGGGAGCGCGGCTCTTATCGTAAACGGAAAATTCGGCGC
Source organism: Oscillospiraceae bacterium (assembly GCA_017479425.1). Classification (GTDB taxonomy): domain Bacteria; phylum Bacillota; class Clostridia; order Oscillospirales; family Oscillospiraceae; genus RUG626. The sequence goes on along the minus strand of JAFVCD010000001.1, from coordinate 16,835 downwards.
TGAAGACCTGACTGTCGGAGGAGTCGGAGGAAAGATATCAGGCAACGGGCAGACCGGCAATATCGACGAATACAACATGATGAACTGCTTCGGAATCTACAACGGCAAGTGGCTTTCTCAGCCGGCGGAGGGCTTTTCGCGCTCAAACGGCCAGAAGGTCAACTACGGCTCCGGTCAGTATGTCAATTCGCTGAATGTCGGTACCTACAACGACAAGGGCAAGAAAAGCGGCAATCTGAAGATCGTGATCGCTGAGAACCCGACCCTCAAGACTCTTGCTGAGTCAGGTAAGCTCCAGATGTACTTCAAGGGCTATACCTCGCCTGGTAAGGAGGCGCGCAAGTCCTGGCCGGATGACCACACCTACGTCTGGGGCTGGATCAAGAAGGGCTCCGAAACTCTCGGCAGCAGCGGAAAGAGCGAGGGAAAGAAAAAGGAATTCAGCTCCGGCGGCTGGGTTTCCGTCAGCGCGAACGATACCATTACCATTGAGTGGAAGGTCGATAAGAGCGCCGGCAAGTTCAGTAACGGCTGGGCGGATAAAGACGTCGGCATCGGCGACTGCGTTCTGCTCTTCCGCAAGTGCGATGAGCCCCGTCTTAACGGCTATACTCTCGATGCGAACGGAAACCTCTCATATGCCAACGGCAAGCCGGAGATCCTTCTCGGCACTGACGGCAGAATAACCCTCGACTTTGAGTTCTCCGAGGCGGTCAAGACCTCGCTGAGCGAGCCGACGAGAAGGAATACCGACCACTATGAGCTTCTGAGCCAGCTCGGAAGCCGCGTCCTCTTCAACAACACCGAGGGCACGGGCTACACCCGTCAGGGCGAGCCGGTTTATATGAATCTCACTAACACATTCAATAATGACGTTCTCACCACAGAGAGCGAGAGAGTAAATGCACTCGCGGGCTTTGTGAAGGGACTTCACTACGAGTGGAAGGCCTCTGACGGCGATTATTTCGGAAACAATCCCGTGCCCGGTGATGGCGACTGGATAGGACTTGCGAGCAGCAACAATACCTTCAGCCTTATCGACAGCATCGTGCTCGCTTCCTTCCACGACCTCGCGGGCAACCCGCTGAAGATCGGCGGAAAGCTGATTGAGTACAAGGGCTCAAATGGCGTCTATTCCACCGACCTTCTCTATGAGAAGGCGACGAGCGGCTTCGAGTACGGCAAGACCTACTATAAGGATGGCAATACCTACGTTCTTGTGGACGAGGCCTCGATCTCCTCTATTGCGCCCGGCTCTGAGGGATATTACAACAAGAGAAGCGTAATCACCGGCACAGTTAATATCACAAAATCCAATTATCAGAAGAGCGGCGTGACAAATCCGTTTGCGGTCGATACCTCTGCCTCGAGCGGCTTTGACTTTGTTATCGACGCCGTTACGCCGACTTATTCAAAGACTTCGAACGCTGTTCAGCCCGAGATACTCACCGATCTCGTGCTCAACAAGGGCGATTCGTTTGATATCTATCTCAATTTCTCCGAGACAGTCAAGCTCAGAGAGTTCTTTGACAACGGCACTGAAACGGGCTATGCGCCCGAGGATCTGTATCTCAAGCTGAATAACGGTCTTATTGCAGACTATGAGGGCGGAATCGGAACAAAGCAGCTGCACTTCATCGCCAGCGTTCCGGATATGTACACGCTTCTGGCTGTTCAGCCGCAGACGTGGGATACGACCTATGGAAACTACTATGTAAAGGGAGATACAGGCTATACAAAGGTCACCGGCGCAAGCGCGCCGCAGTGGCAGAGGGATACCTATTACAGCTATATTGCCGACTCCTCCTCTCCTCTTGAAATAGAGGGAATCTATGTTGAAACGGCGAACGCCGGCTCCTATATACTGACCGATTATGTCGGCAATCCGCTCACGGAGCCGATCGGCGTTTCCTCCAACGGAACCAATATGAACTGGGCGAAGCTCAGAGTTGACAATACCGCGCCTGAGATCGAGATAAAGGTGCTCGGCGACGGCTCCTATCAGATAAACGTCGCTGAAACGGGCTCCGGTGTGTACCACACCTCCAATACCACCTCCGGTAATGATAACAGCGCCGGAATAGTTTATTACGTCTGGGTCGACGGCAATGAGCAGGCTCAGCAGGTAGCGGACGCATTCAAGGCGAACAATTATCAGAAGGTCAAGGCATACTCCCTCATAGCCGGCAACGATTCAAAGGTCACCGTCGGCGGAAAGGACTATATGCTCTCAGCGACCTCGGCAGGCGGAGTCATTCCGGCAAAGACCGGGGCAGGGGACTGGCATCTTGTGGTATTCACCTCAGATATGACGTGGGATTCCGCGCGTCAGCTTATGCAGTATTCCGACGCGAGCTACAAGACAAATCCCTCGGGCTATCTCGCAAAGCTCGCCGAGGTGCTCAACGTAAATATCTCGGAGATGTTTACGCCGGTGGAGAGCGAGCCCGCTGACTGGGAAAGCGCATACACCGATTATTACTACAAAAACGGTGACAGCTATCTGAAGTTCAGAGAGGGCGAAAGCTTCCCCGTATTCGAGGCGGGCAAGATCTATGAGATCGGCTATGCGCCGCTTACCGAGAAGCCTGACGGCTGGGATCCGTACCATGAGGGCAGCGGAACTATAAAGTACGTCAGAAATGCTGACGGCACATACTCCGTAAGCGACAGCGGCACTTACGTCTATGACGAGTCAGACGATTATACACATTATTATTATAAGGACGGCGAGAGCTATAAGAAGCTCGAGCGCATATCGGGCGTTCCCGAGTTCAGAAGCGGCGTGTATTATGACCTCTATCCCGCGACGGACGCTGCGCTGACAGCAGAAAATGCTGACGAGATGTACGTCCGCGACTCCGATGAAAACGGCGCCCCGATCTACGTATCCGCGGCTGAGAAGTACGCCCCGGCGTTCAATCCCGGCGATGTCTATTCAAAGAGCGGCAATACCTATACCGAGCTCAGCGAAGAGCCTGCAAATTGGGAAACCGTCTACGCAGACTACTATATGCTTGCCCCCGCCGAATACAACGGGTTCGATTCGTGGAAGGAGAGCGCGCCTCCCGTATTCGAGAGCGGCACAACCTACTATACAAAAACCGGAGAAGACAGTTACTCTGAAGCTTCCGGCAATCCGAGCTGGAACGAGAGCTACTATATATATAACGGTACAGCTTACGAAGCGGCAACGCTCGCTCCGGAGTTTGCGCCAGATACTTATTATGCAGCGGAGTATTCTCCGGCTGAGTTCAGAACGGAAGAGGATATTACTGAGGTCAGAGGCTACGACGAGAACGGAGTGGCCGAAACCACCACAGATGAGAACAGCCAGACCGTGGACGTTTACTACGCGTGGGACGACGTTTACGACGATTACTACGTTCTGAGCGGCGAAGAGTATGTGAAGAATACATCTGCGTCCTACGATTCCGGCGTAACCTATTACCGCGTAAGCTACGCGCTTCAGAGCGCAGAGCCTGCAAACTGGAGCACTGAGTACGCAAGCTTCCTTACAAAGGGCGACAGGGTTTATACAGCCTATACGGCAGAATATCCTGAGAGCGGAAGCTATTATATCCGTGCGGCATCTGCCTCTGCGATGAACGAGAAGCCGGCGGATTGGGACAGCGCATTCTATTACTATTCCGCTTCAAGCACAGACTTTGAGCCGGTAACTTGGATCACGGCGCCTGAGTTTGAGGAGAATAAATACTACGAGTTCGGCTATACGCCTGTAGAAGTCGAGCCTGCGGATTGGGGAACCACCTACAATCAGTATTTCGGCAGGAAGGACGACGATTACATCAGGCTCGACCTCAGCTCCGCTTCAAGAAGGGCGAAGGCCGCCGAGACGGTCACGCTCAAAACCTCGGCTCCGAGCTTTACGGGATATAGCGTCTATAAGGAGAATGAGGGAAGCTTAGTAAACAAGCTCGGAACAGCACAGAATATCCCCGATGAAACTCGCAGAAGTGCATTCCATACCGATATGCTCGCGGCAAGCAGCGATGAAATGAAGGTCAGCGTCGTTCGCAGATACTATGAGTTTGCGGACGCAGTCCACACAGCGGACGTGCAGTTCATGGCGAGCGCGGTAAATTATGCCGGCTGGTCGCAGGAAAAGTACAAAAAGGACGATTCAAACTGGGCGTTCGCCATCTCCGATTACGTCGATATGGCAGCTCCTGCCGCTGAGTTTACCGCCGTTGAGGGCACCGACAATACCGAGGACGTCAAGTTAAACGTCAAGGTCACGGATAACACGGGCATAAAGACCGTCAAGTATCAGTTTGCCGCAAAGGATGCTGAGATAGACGTGACCGAGGTAAACGGCTGGACTGAGGTCGAGTCTGTTTCCGGCAAGGAAAAGACCTTCACAGTCTCCTCGGCTGACGCAAACGTCAAGACCGGCGAATACAGGCTGTTCGTCTACACAGAGGACACCACCGCAAACGGAAACAAGATTGTTGTAAAGAGCGATTTTACCGTCAAGGTCAACAGCGATGCTGAAATCATCTGCAATATTTCCGACCCGGAGGGCACGATACCATTTGACGGTATAACCGGAGTCCACGCCGACATCTACGGCACCGCTTACGGCACCGATATCTTCTCATCGAGCAAGGAATTCACGGTAAGAGCCGTTATCGATGACAAAGCTCAGAAGCCGGAAACCGATACCGACTGGGGCGAAGCCATTACCGGGACGAAGGTTGCCGATACTGATGGAAATACCACATATCGCTATGAGATGCCGGAAAAGACCGGCGTAAGCGGCTACTATTACATACATCTTCTCTATTCCTTCAAGAATTCCAAGGGCGAAGAGGTCAAAAAGACAGTAGATAAGGCATATCCGCTTGCAGGCAGCGTCGGAGAGATCACTATAAACCAGTTGGGCTCCTCCGATGAGGGCATAGTGGTTGAGATCAGCGCCTCCAAGGCGACAAATATTCAGTATGCAATTACCGCACCTGACGCGGCAGAGCCCACAGAGTGGAAGACCTATACCGCAGAGCTCGATATCAGAAGCTCGGATTATAAGGATATGACCGCGGTTCGCGTCTGGGCAAAGGTCGGAGAAGAGGTCAGAAATCAGAATTTCAACCTGAACGGTAAAAATACTGTCTCCGGTCCCGTGGCGCAGCCGAGCCTTAAGCTTCTGGACATTAAGACAGAAAACAATTCAAGATATGCGGTCATAAGACTTGAAAATCTCGATTCCTCCGCTCTATGCATCGGAGCCGAGTATTCGGTTGCGGTACAGAGCGGCGATGACGCCGTAACCTGGAAGCGCTGGAGCCCGCTTGAGAGCGTTATCAAGGTCAAGCTCGGAAGCGGAAACGTCAATGTCCTTATGAAGTTCCGCAACGGCGAGAACGTGACCGCAGAAGCTGACTATGCGAAGCTCGAGGTAGCCGATAACGCGCAGGGAAGCGGCGAGGATTATATCCTCATTAAGCGCAGCACCCTCCGAGAGGTAAACGCCGCGACAGGAGTTAAGCTCACCTTCACCAAGAAGGACGGTACGAGCTCCGATGAAACAGTCGCGTTCAACGGCAGCTACAGCAAGGATGGCCTTGTGAGCTACGTTGTCAGCAATATCAACGACAGTCAGCCGACCTACAAGCTCAAGTGGAGCGACGAGGGCAGGCACTTTGCCGCGCAGACCGTCGCCGCAACTGTCTCGAGCGATGAGATTATCACAGTTACCAATCTCAGATTCAAGGGAGAGAGCGGTGATTTTGTGAGCGTCGGGGCCTCGAATACTTATATATTCAGGGAAAACGGCACCGCGGTCTTTACGATCGCAAACGAGGTGGGCAACACCGCAGACGTAACTGCAAATGTTACCTGGCTCGATACAACTCCGCTTACCCTCGACGTAACCGAGAGCTATGAGGGCTTTGAAACCTTCGGAGAGGGCGCGTCGCTCATCTCAAACGGCGTAACGCTTGTCCTAAAGCCGATGCCCGCGACAAAGGTTGCAAAGGCAGTTGAGGTAAACGGAAATGACGTCAGCCGCACGATGACGTACAGCGTGACGAGAAACGGAACCTATCTTATCACCGCCACTGATGAGAGCGGCAGGATATTCTCGAAGAAAGTCGAGGTTACCGGCATCGTTACCGAGGTCGAGGCGCCTGACAGCATAGTTCTCGGTGAGAGCTTTGTCGAAAACGGCGTTGAGAAAATCAAGGCGACCGTAACCGGTAATTATAGTGAGAATAACCCCGTTTATGACGGAAAAATCAAGGGCGCTACTCCCGTAACTCATGAAAACGGAAGATACACCATTGAAAAGACCTTCGAGAATAACGGCGTTTATAATCAGTATCTCACCGATTCTCTCGGAAACACCGTGCTTTACACGATCAAGGTAACAGGCCTTGACAGAAACGCGCCTGTTGTCAGGTTCCCTGCGGTCATCTCGATGGACGCAACAGCAGGGGACAAGACTGAGAATGAGGTGCTCTCCTGGATCAGGGAAAACGTCGTGATTACCGACGACTCAGACGTAAATGACGTGACAGTGGCACTTCAGGGCACTAAGATCAAAACATCGGTGCCGGGCGCATATACAATCGTACTTGCGGCGACTGATAAGGCCGGCAACACCGGCTACGGTGCGACAACGGTTTATATTCTTCCCGCAAACGGAATGCTCATCAGGGACGGAAACGGCGTTCTCTTCTGCTCCTCCAGCAAGGACGCCTCGCTTGTGAACAGGAATGGAAACAAGGAAATCGTCCTCGATATCAGCCGCTACGATCTATTTGACCTTGTCGGTTTCGGAAAGGTCAGAAATAAGGAGGCAAAGCTTTACATCACAGTAAAGCAGGGCATCTTCCGCGAGGGACAGATGAAGTACTTCGGCGTTCTCTCCAAGGAGATGACCGTTGAAGTAAAGAATGACGTCGCAACGGCGCAGATCACCCTTAACGCAAATGATCTTCCGGGCACCGGCTGGTATACTATTGTCGTTCGCAATGCCGAGCGAGAGAGAGAATTCACCACTTTCTTCATCAACGCCGATGCAGAATAAAAGGGGGAGGCTAAATAATGAAGCTATTTAAAAGAATAGTATCCGTTATGCTTGTTGCGGCTCTCATGCTGACTGTCCTGCCAATGGAAACGTTGGCGGACTCTCTCCGAGAGGGCGCAGAGAACACGGCGGTAATTAAAAACGACTATATCAAGGTCGTAGTTAACAAGTCAAACGGACGCTTTGCCATCAGGACAGTGGACGGTCAGCCTATTCGCAAGAACGACCGGAATCTGAACATGACCTATGACGAGGACGATACCTCCTTTACCACCTTTCGGATCACTGCAGGTGGTTATACCGGAGATTACATCTTCGGAAACGGCTATGACCTTGATGGAGGGAATAATCTCAAAAGCTTTCTTTCCGAGCCGAAGATCACGACCGATGAAAACGGAACACAGAAGCTTTCCACAACGTGGACGCTCACCGTTTCCGGCGGAACGATCGCGATCGACCAGATAATCACCCTGAACGCCTCGGAAAATACCGATACCTCCGGTATGGTATTCGTAGACTACAAGGTAAACAATAATTCCGGCGCAGACATCGAGGTCGGTACCCGTGTACTCGTGGATACGATGGTCGGAACAAACGACGGCCCCGCCTATCAGAACGGAACGATCCAGGAAAACGTAACTACCGTTGAGCGCACAATGGTAAGAAACGCCAAGGCGGGCGACGTTGTTGACGGCGTTACCCTCGATGAATCGAACAAGAATTACTACGACATCGCAAACTACTTTATGATGCGCGACAGAGGCGGCTACACCGATCCTCTTGCAACGAGCATCTATGCCTACGGCTTCAACAGCGTCAACGTCGAGGTCAGCGAGGGCACTGCGCTCAACACCTCGCTCTGCGACAAGATCGTCGTCGGTCACTGGGCACACCTTGCAAACTCCAAGTACGAAGTTGAAGTCGACAGTCACCTCGATTTCACCACCGATACGAATAAGTACGGCTCCGCCGACAGCGCGGTTGCCTACTTCTGGGAGCCGGTGAGCGTTGCCGACGGCACCACACGCTCCTATCGCGTCGTCTACGGACTGGGCGAGATCACGAATGACAACAGCGAGTTCGTCCTCACCTTCATCGACCAGAAGCTCCAGCTTGAAACCAACGACGCGAAAACCAAATATCTCGGCGACGGAATCTTTGAGATCGCAGTTCAGGTTCAGTGCAGCGAGAACTCCGAAATGAAGCACTCCGAGATTCAGGCGACGCTTACTCTTGACAGAGATCTCAAGTTTGTCAAAACGGTAAACGGTCAGGTTGTTTATGAAAACGGCAAGCCTGCAACGCTTTCAGGCAGATCGCTCAGATCTACCTATAAAAAGAGCAAGACGAGTCAGGATCAGGATGTCAACTATTTCACTGCCGGCGATATGTGCGTTTTCCGCTACAAGGTCGTAGCAGAGGGCAGAGCATGGCCGACGACTCAGGAGTACATGATCCAGGTTACAAGCCCTGAAATGGAGCAGAAGGCCGCGGCGGAAAAGACCGCGTTCACGGTTGAGGATACCTCATCCATCCGCACAGATTTCATTCTGCTCCCGGCTGTGGGCGAGATGATGCAGTCCAGAGCCTACTCCGTCGCCCCTGAGCAGGCGTATTACTCCGATGAGAAGATCATCTCCGTCGGCGTTACGAACTTCGGCGCCTACGCGCTCGGTGATGCCGGAGACAATAATGATTATCCGAACCGCAACTTCAACGTCTACCTTCAGAATGTTCTCACCGGCGACAGATATCTCGTTCATCCGGCGGACATAAGCCTCGTCGATAAGGACGGAGCTACCGGTATAATGAATATCGACTACACTGGCGGCACGCTCATTTCCGCAGCGGCGGCAAGTCCCTATGAAGCAAGTCCGGACGCAAGCTCCAACAACGCACTTGCGGCTGACCCGACTCTTCCAATCGGCAAATACGCGATAGAGGTGAGGTTCAGGGGAGATAACGCTGAGCTGCTGAGCTTTGTTTCCGAAGCGCAGATCGACGTCAATACTCTTAAGGAATCGCGCCTTCGCACCGGCGGTTATCTCGTGGTAGCGCGCCGCTACAAGTCGCTGTCTGCAAATGATTATAAGAAATATGAGAATATTGTAAGCGCGCTTAATAACGCGAGCCTTCATGTTGACAAGGCGGGTGCAGTCTACAACACTCAGAAATCAGGTGCTCTCGTTCCTTACTACGATGTGCAGGTTTTTGCAAATGAGGCTGACCTCGAGGAATACAAAAACGCCATAAACCCATACACTCAGTACAGCAACTCTCTCAACTGGACGACCGAGATGAAATGGAGCAAGGGAGAGGTGCTTCTTGAGATCAAGGGCAGGGTGAAGGCGACGACCGACGGCTATATCGTCGATACATCAGTCGAGCCGGCAGTCATCAACCGCACTGTAACCTATCAGGGCGAAACCATCACGCTCTCAAAGGAGAGCATTTACGACTCCTTCAAGAATAACGCGGGCTTTGCTTCTGAATACCGCGCCCAGCTCGGCGTTACCACAGAGGCTGTGCTCTCAGAAGCGCAGAAGGGCAAGCTTACAGACGATTTTCAGCTCTATCACTGGACTCTGAACGGAAACGGCAAGCTCTCCGTCAGCGGAGCGAAATACACCTTCTATAATCAGAAGTGGAACATCGATCTCTACGACGGCTTTGCAAAGACGCTGTTTCTGAATGACAGAGTCGACGAGTATTCCGAGCGCTTCAACGACTCCAATATCTACGACGTTTCCAGCCTTACCGCTTCAACGAACGGATATAAGGCTCATCTGAACGGCCTTACTTACGAACAGGCAAACCCGATGGAGATGATCGCAGAGGGCGACGTTTATTTCAATCAGCTCGGCATCGTTCCGACACAGAACTACAACCCCGGCTCAATGCAGCTCGAGCTTGTTGATTTCCGCCTCAACTCAAACAAGGGCAGCTATCAGCTCAGAATGGGCGGTTTTGTCAATATGTCCATTTTCCGCGGTGACATTGACGAGGTTTCCTTCGACAGTAAGGGCTACTACGGCACTGACGCGAACGTAGGCTTTGATATCTGGAAGGATATCGGCATTCTGAAGGCCGCAACTAAGTATTACGGCGGCGGGTATGATGACACACAGGCCGGAACCACAAATCAGATGGCCTCCAGCGGACGTTTTGCCGAGGCCGGTGCAGCGCTGCTTGTCAGACATTACAGAGAATACTCAAGGGAGAGGCAGACGCTCTTAGCGATGAGCGGCAAGTTCAAGCTTCCCGTGCTCGGCGGCTTCTATGTAGGCTTTACCTTCAAAGAGGTACCGAGCGGGCTCATCCTTCCGGACTGCTTTGCGTTCCAGTATTTCGCCAAGTCCGACTCTACTGAGGTAGATGGCCAGCGTCAGGCAATTCCTGGCATCCAGATCGCGCCGAATACCTATATGACGAGAGTCAGAGTTGCCGTCCGCAACCTCGCTGACACCGTTTATGGGATCATGACCGGAGAGAACGTAGGCTCTATGCCTCTTCAGCTCGCAGGCGGCATAACGGTTTCCATACCGATGGGTCTCGGCTCAGTTGCAAGCCGTATTGCTCTCATAGGCAATATCGATATGCTCCTCAAGATGACCGGTCTTAAGATTGTGGGCAGCCTTGAGCTTGAGCTCTGGCTCGTATCTCTTCCGCTGGTTAATCTTGCGGAGATCCAGATCCAGTGGCAGAGCCCGGCATTCCTCTCCGCCAAGATACTTATTGATATAGCTGATCTCGGAGTTCTCGTCGGAAAGGGTGCGCTCTTTATCGGCGAGCGTGAGAACGGCGGCTTCGACTTTGACGCTTATGCAAATGCAGCGGTCAAGATCCCCGCCAAGGTTCCCGTTGTCGGCGGACTGAGCCTTGCAAGAGCGTTCTTCGGCATAAACCTTGAGCGCATTACCGGCGGCTTCACCATCATTCCGTTCGTCTCCGTCTGCCTCTCCTACTACTACGGCGGCGATATCGACTTCTGGGTCGAGAGTGACGGCACCGCCAAGGAGGACGCGCTCGCATACATCATCCACACCGATGAGGACACCGGAACACAGTCCCTTATCAGCATAGGACAGAATATAAGCTACGTCGCAACGAGCGATTATGATCCCGAAGCGGCGGGTCAGGAGCTTGTGTATCGCGGACGCCTCGGCTCGGACGAGATGCTCATCTACCGCTCCGCAGGTCTCGGCGGCATAACCGTTGACGGCACTTCCTATACCGTTCCCGTCGGCACAAAGGTCTATAACTCCGATAAGGCGGCTGACGCGCTTGTCGAGATTGAGTACCTCGAAGATGCGCCGACTGTAACTGCAAAGCTTGACGGCACTGATCACGCTGTTGTACCTTACGAAACGAGCACTGATGAGTTCGGAAACACCGTCTATTCAATTCCGGAGAGCGCTCCGGCAGACGCGCTTTACAGCTACACCCTTGAGCGCGATATGGACGGCACCACTCAGAAGCTCCTTTACATCACAGTTCCCTATGAGAGATTCAATGCAGGTTCAGAGCTGACCCTCACTCTCAGCGAGAACGCCGATATGGCGCTTCTCAAGGTGGGCAGAACCTCCGAGCTGACTGATGTTTCGCTCACTCAGGAGGGCAGCAAGCTTACCATGAGCGCCTCCGCAAGATTCGCCAAGGCGGGCGATACCGTCAAGTTCTTCCTCACACCCGATGGCAGTGACGCAGAGCAGGGCTCTCTCGGTATGCTCGTCGGAAGCGCAGTCATTCCGGATACCAAGACGGCGGTGCAGACGGTAACCGCAGCCATTGATGATATTGAGAACTGCACTGTCCTCGACAAGCCCGGCGTAAATCTAAACGAGCTTCTTGACTCCGGAAATTATTACCTCAGAGCCATTCTTGATTCCGGCAACAGCCAGTCTAATAAACAGACTGACAATTTCGTAACGCTCGTTGACCCGAAGTCTCCGCAGCCCGTAACCGACGCTAAGCTCGAAGTCGGCGGCAACGGACAGCTTAAGGTCAGCTTTAAGCCCAGTGATGACAAGGCCGATTCCTTCGTGCTGAACTTCTACGATGAAAACGGCAACGATTGGGCGTACTACACCGATCTTCTCATCTCGCGCGACGACCTTACCGATGAGGGCGACGGCGTTTACAGCTTCACTCTCGGTACATGGAGCGAACAGATCACAGAGAATGTCGATGAGGAAGGAAAGGTTATCGGAACCAGCATCACATATTCCGGCTTCCAGACCGGCAACTCTTACAAGGCAAGGGTAAAGTCGGCTGCTACCGAGATCCTTGAGGGAGGAGAGAAGTACCACTACTCTGCGCTTACGGATTATACCGAGCTTGTTCTCCTGCCAGAGCCCGTTGAGCCCAAGCTCACGATCACCGGCGCAGAGGCAAACTACAAGGACGAGACCTTTGCCTATTACAGCCTGAATACCAACAAGGCTGAGCCTGAGCTTAAGGTCAAAACCGACTGCGACGCCACCTTCAAGCTCTATAATGGCAGTGAAAAGGTGTATTTCTTTGTCGGAGACAGCACCGAGGCTGTCACGGAAGCTGCGCTCACCGCGAATACCGAAGCCACTATCCGCATCGCCTCTCTCGGCGAGAACGATGCAACGATAATGCTGAGCGCATTTGTCCGCAACAATGCCACAAAGGATACCTCCATCAAGTCTATCCGCATTACGGCGGATTACACCGCGCCGACCCTCTATATTGACACACCGGCACCCGGCGCGCTTGCAGAGAACGGAATAGTCGACATTTCCGGCGTAACGAATGCCGAGGATTCGACCGTTACCGTCTATGTTGATGACAGCACGGCAGGAACGCGGCTCAGCGTTGATGAGAACGGAACATTCTCTGGCTCTGTGGCTCTCAACTCCAAGAACGCAACCTCCAAGCTCACGTTTGTCGCGTCTGACGCCGCCGGCAACACCAATACTGCTGTTGTGACGGTTCAGAACGGTGATTATAAGGTGGCGCAGAATATCGTCATCCGCACCTTCAAGTCGGGTAATGCTACCAAGCTTGAAACTGTCGCGCGCTATGCAGCCGGCAGTGGCTCCTACAACGAAGAGGTCGTCGATGATGTTCAATACGATGCGTTCAGAGGCGACGCCTCGGTTGAAAACGGAGAGGTGAAGTTCGGCTCTTCCGAATCCGGCATCATAAGCGCAACCTATAAGGCTCCTGACGGGGCGGTGCTAACTGCTATGACCGTAGTCCGCAAGGACAGCGACTCTGCTGAGCCCTCTGAGCCCTCTGAGCCCTCTGAGCCTTCTGAACCTTCTGAACCCTCTCAGCCCTCTCAGCCTTCTCAGCCGAGCGAGCCTTCAAATCCCTCCGGCGGCGGCTCAGGCGGCGGCGGTATATCCGGCGGCGCGTCCTCCGGCGGCGAAGATGGGGTCATCGGCGCAGAAGAGTCCAAGACAACGGTTGACAAGACCGCGGTCGATGTTACGCTTGATGAAAACGGCGTTGCCGTTATCGACGCTGCAAAGGGCAAGAGCGTAAGAAGCGAGCTTGACGCCAAGAGCTACAAGATACTCTACACGCCCGGCAGCGATCTTGAGATCGATACTCCTATATTTAAGGCTGAGCTTCCTGCGTCCGCTCTCGGCAATAACGGCGAGATGACTGTAACTGCGCTCGATAAGGCTGAAGTTAAGGCCTCGGACAGCGACAGCGCAGTCCTCAGTGCGACCGCAGTAGAGCTCGGCGGCAGGGACGATATAAAGACACCCGTCACAGCATCCTTTGCAATTGCTGATACAGTATCCGTCAATGATGTAACTGCTGTTATCCTCTATGACAGCACCGGAAAGATGACCCCGCTGCCCTTCAAGCTCAATATGATCGGTGACAAGGCGTTTGTAGACGTAGTTCTCACAGACAATGGCACTGTAGTGCTTGAAACCTGCAGAACCCACTTCTCTGATATCAAGGATACCGACTGGGCTTACGGCGACATTATGAGCGCGGCTGCCAGAGAGATACTGAAGGGCCTGCCCGACGGTACGTTCAACCGCACCGGCGCTTGCTCACGCAGTGAGTTTGCGACTATCCTTATGCGCACTCTCGGTATGATGACCCGCGAGACAAGCACTGTTCTTCCCGACGTTTCAACGACCTCCTGGGACTATGAGGCGCTTGCGGTAGCAAAGGATCTCGGCGTCATCACGGGATATCCCGACGGCTCCATCGGCGGCGCAAACCGTGTCAGCCGCGTTGAGGCTATGGTAATGGTCGGAAGAGCGCTGAAGGTATTCGGAGCTTCCGAGCAGCTGACCGACGCTGAGATCGAAGGAATACTTGCAAATTTCGCGGACGGAGCCGAGGTTCCCGACTGGGCAAAGGCGAGCGTTGCGCTCTGCATCAAAAACGGCGTTATCAACGGCGCAAACGGCAGAGTCGATTGCAGCTCCGCACTCTCGAGAGAGCAGTGCGCTGCGATTTCAAACAGACTTAACGGCGTTATCATAAAGTCGCTGATAAAGTGAAATAAAACCCCTCCCCGAAAAAGGGGAGGGGAAAGAAAGAAGGGGAAAACGCATATGAAAAAAATATTAGGCATTATTTCATTTGCTCTTTCGGTGCTTATGCTGTACAGTCTTGCAGCGACGGCGTTAGCGGCAAACAAGGGCACAGCCGATGAGCCCTTCGTGATAAGCTCCGCTTCGCTTACGGGCTATTCGATGGCAACCGGCGGCAATTTTGCACTTGGCAAGACAGGGTCAAATCTAAGCAAAAGCTATGTTGAAACAAACACCACCGGAGTAAGCTATCTGACCGCACAATCCGTTACGGCGACCGGCGTTGTCGTGGGCGATGACGAGTTTGTCGAGCTCAGCGTTGATCTTCCGACGAGCATAAAGGGCTCCGGCACGCTGAGCTACAACGTGTCAAACGGACGCAAGACCATAACCGGAGTAGCGCAGAGCACGACGACGGGAGTTTCGTTCAATAATCTCGTAGTCGTTCAGGGAAAAACCGCTCCGGTACAAGGCTACTTCAAGAGCGTCAGCGGCCGGGTCAGACCGGTTGGCGACGTAACGCTCGGCGGAACTTATACCGTAGTCGGCGCTTCCGGCGAAGCTGACGCCAAAAACGTCACTGTTAACGGGAACGCTATTATAAGCGGCTATTTCAATAAGCTCACAGTCAATCCCGGCGCACAAGTTTCTGTTATCGGCACAACCGTAATAGGAACAGTCGAGCAGAAGGAAGGCAGCAACATAACCGTCAATAAGGGCGTAAAGCTGACGATCGACGGAAATGTGATGCAGCCGGTCGAGGCGCAGACTATTACAAGCTGGAAGAAGATCAACGGCTACTATCTGCTTCCCGCCGGCAACTATACAGTTGCCTCGGGCGCGTGGCAGCTTGAAGGCAATACAACCGTAAAGAGCACCGGCTCTGCCGATATTTCCGTATCCCTCGAGGGCAGCACGCTCACTGTTGAGAACGGAACAGTAAAGGCCAGAGGCGGCGCGGCGGCTGACGCGACCGGCACTGTAATAAGCACTGCAGGCAAGGTTAAGCTCAGCACCATTGAAAAGGGCGTGTGGGCTTACGGCGAATTCAAGGAGATATCCACTGTTGTAAACAGCGTTCAGTACCCCATAACAGTTCCGAAGGACAAGACCATCTCCGCGGAGTATAAGGATGGAGATAATCCCGTTGTAATAAACAGCGTTACAGTCAAGCAGGACACAGAATTCAAGGAGTGGAACGGAATTCTCCCTGCAGGCTCAAATTATAAGTATGAGAACATCTCCGGAAGCTGGAAGGGAGAAACCACCGACACGCCGAGCCAGCAGATAGCCGTTACTTATACCGGCAACGGCAACAGTCTTACGATAACTCAGGATAATGCGGCGGTTCAGGGAACCTTCACCGAGCTCAATACCGGCGACCACGAGGTAACTGTTGTCGGTGACCTCACGGCGGACAAAGCAAACGCCAAGCTTAAGGGCACTGAGGGCGTTTCCGTAACGATAAAGAGCGGCGAGGGCGCCTTAACCGGAGCCTTCAAGGACATCAGCCTCAAGGGCGCGACTGCTGAGAGCAAGTTTAACATTGACGTAACAAAGGCTGAGTCGCTTCAGATCGAGAGCGGCGAAGCAGTAATCAAGGGCAAATTTACCGAAGAGATAACTGTAACGGACTGCAGTAAGTATGCTCTTGACGTCACCGGCAAGCCCGATCTCGTTATTTCTGGCGGTGAGGGTACCGTTAAGGGTGTTTTCGGGGATATTTCAATTACTGACAGCATCTATGCAGTTACCGACACGACTGCCGATACTCTTACTGTCGTAATGAGTTCCAAGCCCCAAAAAGAAAACACCATTCAGGGCGCGTTCGGTGAAATCACCGTAACCGGCGACAAGTACGCACTTGATGTCACCGGAAACCCGACGTTCACCGCGCAGGACAGCGAAGGCACGATAACGGGATCGCTCAAGGATATAACAATTACAGACGGCTCTTACTCCATCGCTGATACGACAGCCGAATCTCTTACTGTAACAATGAGCGAAGTGCCGCAGAATGCAAACACAGTAAGCGGTGCGTTCAGCAAGAAGATCTCGCTGACCGGCGATAAGTACGTTCTTGACGTCACCGGAAGCCCGACGTTCACCGCGCAGGACAGCGAAGGCACGATAAGGGGATCGCTCAAAGATATAACAATTACAGACGGCGTCTATTCCATCAGCGATGTGACAGCCGAATCTCTTACCGTAACAATGAGCGCAGTGCCGCAGAATGCAAACACAGTAAG
>JAFVCD010000044.1 GCA_017479425.1 Oscillospiraceae bacterium | reverse complement strand
TGCGACGTGAAGGGGCCTCTTGGCCGGCCCCTTCACAGATCCCCGCCTCCTATATCCAACGCTTTTTCCATTTTGTCTACAGTCTGAGGTTGAAACTTGTTTCAACCTTCATCTCTATAAAAAACTACGTTTATTATATAATTCTTCCCCGCTTTTGTCAATTTAACTATTGACAAAACTCACGCGAGGTCATATAATAACCGTACAACATACCATTTTGGTGGGTTTATGGAGGTAATAACAATGTCAAAAATATATTCATCGGCAGACGAGCTAATCGGCGGCACTCCGCTTTTGCGGCTCAGCCACATCGAAAAAAAATACGGCCTCAAGGCAAAGCTTCTTGCAAAGCTTGAGTATTTTAACCCCGCCGGCTCTGTCAAGGACAGAGTTGCGAGGGCTATGATAGATGACGCGGAGGAGCGCGGAGTTCTGAAGCCCGACTCCGTTATCATCGAGCCGACGAGCGGAAACACCGGCATAGGACTTGCGTCCGTTGCCGCCGCAAGGGGATACCGCGTGATAATAGTCATGCCGGAGAGCTTTTCCGTCGAGCGCAGGATGATCATGAAGGCCTACGGCGCAGAGCTTGTGCTATCGGATGGCACGAAGGGCATGAAGGGTGCGATTGCGAAGGCTGAGGAGCTCGCGAAGGAGATACCCTCGAGCTTCATTCCGGCGCAGTTCGATAACCCCGCCAATCCGAAGGCGCACTACCTTACGACCGGTCCCGAGATCTGGTCTGATACCGACGGCGAGGTGGACGTTTTCGTCGCCGGAGTCGGCACCGGCGGCACGATCACAGGAGTCGGTAAATACCTCAAAGAGCAGAAGCCGGAGGTGAAGATAGTAGCGGTCGAGCCAGCCTCCTCCCCCGTTCTATCCGGCGGAGCGCCCGGAAGTCACAAAATTCAGGGCATCGGCGCCGGCTTTGTTCCTTCTGTGCTCGACACAAAGATCTACGACGAGGTCGTGACGGTCAGGAACGAGGACGCCTTTGAGCTCGGGCGCGAGATCGGCAAGAGCGAGGGTGTGCTCGTCGGCATATCCTCCGGTGCGGCGCTCTGGGCGGCGGTCGATGAAGCGAAGAAGCCCGAAAACGAGGGCAAAACCATAGTAGCGCTCCTGCCCGACACCGGCGACCGCTATCTCTCAACGGCGCTGTTCTCTGAATAACAAACAAGGCGGAAGGGTCGAGCCCTTCCGCCCCAGACTGTAGGCAAAAAAGAAAAGAGTTGGATAAAGATGGCGGGGTTCTGTGAAGGGGCCGGCCGAGAGGCCCCTTCACGTCGCATAGCCCGCCCGCAGGCGTCATATTTTGCGCTCAGATAGCGCAAAATATGTTCGATGCGGAGACTTTGTCTACGCATTGAGGCGGAAGGGTCTGATCCCTTCCGCCTTTGATTATTTCTGATATTTCTTTTTAACCGCTTCCTCGACGTTTTTCGGAACGAACTTTGAGATGTCGCTGCCGAAGGACGCCGCCTCCTTGACTACCGTCGAGCTGAGGTACCCCCAGCGCAGTCCGGTCGCGAAGAACATAGTCTCGATCCCGGGCATGAGAGCGTGGTTCACCTGCGCTATCTGAAGCTCGTTTTCAAAGTCGGTGACGGCGCGCAGTCCGCGAACGAGCACTCCCGCGTGGTGCTTCTTCGCAAAATCGACGGTCAGCCCCTCAAAGGAATCCACCTCTACGTTTTCAAAATGCGCGCAGCACTCCCTTAGCAGCTCGACGCGCTCCTCGATTGTAAAAAGCGGGTGCTTTGCGGGGTTTACGAGCACGGCTACGATGAGCTTATCATAAACTCTCGCGGCGCGCTTGATTATATCGAGGTGACCGTTTGTGACCGGGTCGAACGAGCCGGGATAGACAGCAGTCATTTCACTACCTCAAATTCATAGACTGTTGTGGAGACGAACTTCTCCCCAGCGCGGAAAACCGGCGAATCGAACTCCGGCACGTTGACGGCGTTCGGCACAAACTGCGTTTCAATGCAGATGGCGGCATAATCCGGCAGCTCCTCGACAGTCTTGTCCGGATGCTTGCCGGTGCAGCCGGCGGGCGTGTAGATGATGGCGCACTGCATATCTGTGTAGGTGTTCATCCTTCTGCCGGTGCGCGGAGAATAGAGTACGGCGACGAGATTATCGTCCCGCTCGCGGTCGAGAACGAAGAAATCGTCATAGTTCGGTCTGCCCATTCTCTCAAAGAACGCGGGGTCGGACTCCATGCACTCTCTGAGAGTTCTGCCCTTTGTGAAGTCGGCTGCGGTGCCGAGGACAGGCACAAGTCCGCCCTCCGGTGTCCTGGAGGCGCCGAGGCGGGCAAGATTGTGGCTCAGGAGCGTAAACTCGTGGTCGCGCACATCGCGGAAATCGTCGAGATTAAAATATGCGTGATTTGTCGGGCTTATTACGGTCGTGCCCTCGGGCGTGACGTTGTAGTTTATGCTGAGGCGGTGCTCATCGTCGAAGCTCAAGCGAACGCAGACCTCGCACCTGTTGCCGAAGCCGCCCTCTCCGTTATCCGTGTAGCGGAAGGCTACGGTAGTCGCGTTCTCAACCTCGGCGTCAAACAGGCGGAACGCCCAGTTGCCGGAGCCGCCGTGGATAAAGTTCACGCCGCGGTCGGTCACGTCGAGCTGAAGCTCCCTGCCGTCGAGGACGCACTTTCCGTAGGCGATGCGGTTCGCGCAGCGGCCGATGGTCGCCGCCTTGAAGCTCTTGCCGAGCATATTCTCAACGTCCGGGCAGCCGAGAACGGTGTCTCCGATGTTGCCCTCTCTGTCGAGCACGCAGAGCGCGTGGATAACTACTCCGAGGTCGCAGATCTCGGCATACTCGCCGAATTTGTTTTCTATGCGGTAGAGCTTGACCTCTCTGCCGTCGGGCATTGTGCCGAATACTCTTGAAGTTACCATAACCTTATCCTCCGTTTAATAAAGCCTCCCGCACAGAGGAGGCTTTTATTTCTCGCAAATTGAAAGCGATGTCTATATTGCGCCGAAGCCGCATTTAGTCGGCTTTTCCTTATTTTCTTCTGCGCTGACCGTGGCGCTCAGACTGGTGCTTTATGTCTGAAAGGCGCGACTCTGAGTCCTTCATAAAGCGCTTGAGCTTATCCTCAAAGCCCGCGTCGCCGCTGTCGCCGTTCTCCACGGGCGGCGCGTCAACCACTGCCGGCTGCTGAGTGCGGAACGCCGGCTTCGATGCGGGCGGTATTGCCTGCTTAATCGACAGATTGATCCTGCCGTTCTCGTCAATGGATACGATCTTTGCCTTGACAGAGTCGCCGATTTTAAGGTGGTCGGAAACCTCCTTTACAAATGTGTTTGCGATCTCTGATATGTAGACAAGTCCGCTCTTACCCGGGCAAAGCTCCACAAACGCACCGAACTTTGCGATCCCGGTGACCTTGCCCTCAACTATCTCTCCAACTTCAAATTTCATTTACCCGTTTGCCTCTGTTTCTTTGCTATATAGTTTTACTCGGTCTTGTAGACCTCTTCCTCATTATAAACATAGCCGTCGCCGCGGGCTATATCCTCAAGCACCGCGTCGTCATCGCTGTGCTCGAGCGCGTAGCGCATCTCGTCGTTCTTCGCGGTCATGTTTGCGACCTCGTTTGCGAGTGAGTCGCGTATGGACTGCGCCTCGTCTATCTTCGACCTCAGGACCACCATCGTCGCGACGCCGTAGATAAAGAGAGCCGCTATGATTATCCAGGTAATGATACCTGCTCTTTTGAATCTCATGCTTACCTCTCTCCGCGACCATAGTCGCCCTTATAATACTGTTACTTATTTTATACCTATTCTTTAAGAAAGAAAAGAGTTTTTTTAATTTTTTTGCACACTTTTTTAAAGGAGCAAGGCACACGCAGGCAATTTTTTCAAAATGAGGCAGTAAAATACGGCTCAGAAGGGCAAAATAAGCCGCCGCGCCGGCCGCCGCGAAGAGAGTTGTGTACAATCTGACCTCTCCGCCGCCCGCCCACAGACCCATCGCCGCCGTGGCGCAGAGTGCCGTGAGCCAGAACGCCGCGTCAAGAATATTCGCCGCGGCGGCGCTTCTCACGCATCTACGGACGGCGCGGAGGATATCGTAGACAATCCCGAGGCAAAGCCCCAGCGCAAGAGCCTCAGCGGCGCCGATAACCTGCTCCGCCGGCTCGATACCGACGCTCAAGAGAAGAACCTCGAAAACAGTCCCGCCTTCTCTATCGGCCCGTCCTCATATTCGAGAAGGTCGACTCTCCCCTTTATCACAGCGTCTCCGGTGTCGACGTTGAGCTTCTCCATTCTGAAGCCGCTCCCCCGCACGCAGAGCACAAAATCCGCCCCGCGCAGCACGATCTCGTCCTCGTTGAAGCTCTCGACGTCCACGATGCCGCTCACCGTGAGCTTTTTGCGGCTCTCCATCGATACGTCGTGCTTCGGCGTCAGAATCGGCGCTTTTTCCTCATATGGCATGGTTAATTCCCCCTTTTTTAGTAGATATTATGCAAAGATTCCTGCAAAAATGCGAATTTTTTTCGACAGAATATGCCTTGACGGGGCTTGTTTTATGGATTATATTACGGTTGTTACCGATTTGTAACTTTTAAGGAGTGAACTCAAAATGCGTTTAAACGCACGCGCTGCGGCTCTTCTTTTCGCAGCGGCTTCCGCCCTTGTAATGAGCTCGAACGCGGCGCTTTCAGTCCGGACGGCTCTTGCTGAGCCGGTCGAGGCTGAAGAAATTGAATTTAGAATTGAGCGCTACGGCGTCAACCGCGTAGTTGATTTTGAAACTGTAATAGAGTATGACGATACGATGTACTCCGATGAATCAGAGGTAGTGCGCGAGGGCGAGGTCGGGCTCTATATCGACAGAATAAGCGCAATTTTTTACGGCGGTGAGCTTGTTAAGACCGAGGTTGGCGAAACCGTCACAGTTAACGAGACGGAAAACCGCGTTCTGCGGGTCGGGACGCTCCCCGGAAGCCGCACCGATTCGCGCGGGTACTACATCTGGCCCGTCCGGGGAGTTATCACAAGCTATTTCGGGCGCAGAAGCGTTTCCGTCGGCTCGTCAAATCATCACGGCATCGACATCGGCGTTCCGAAGGGCACGGATATCGCGGCAGCCGACTCCGGCGACGTTATTTTCGCCGGCTGGGCAAGCGGCTACGGCAACTTTGTCAAAATCCAGCACGATAACGGAGATATAACCTGCTACGGGCATCTCTCGAAAATTTCGGTTTCCGAGGGCGACAGGGTAATTCAGGGCGATAAGATCGGCGAGGCAGGCTCGACCGGAATTTCCACCGGCAGTCATCTTCATTTTGAGATCCGCGAGGGCGGCGTGACGGCGGTCAATCCGCTTTCCCTGCTGCCGGAGGAGTATTGAGCTTTACAAATCCTCCCCACTGTGGTAAAATATCACTAACCAATTAAAAAGGTAGGATGATTGACTGTGAAGCAATACAATGTAACCGGCATGAGCTGCGCCGCGTGTCAGGCGCGGGTCGAAAATGCCGTTTCCGCCGTTCCGGGGGTCGAGAGCTGCGCCGTGAGCCTGCTCACGAACTCTATGGGCGTTGAGGGTACGGCCTCCGAGGCCGACATTATCCGCGCCGTCGAAAACGCGGGCTACGGTGCAAGCCCCAAGGGCGCTGAAAAGACCGCCGCGCCGGACGAGAGCGCGAATCTCGCCGGAAACGAAACTCCGGCGATCCGCTCGAGGCTTATCGCGTCTGCAATCGTAACTCTCGCTTTAATGTACTTCTCAATGGGGCACATGATGCTCTCTCTTCCGGTGCCGCCGCTCTTTGACGGCAACTGCGTTGCGCTCGGGCTCATTCAGATGGTGCTTGCGGCAGTCGTGATGCTAATTAACCGCAAATTTTTCATTTCCGGCTTCAGGAGCGCGACGCACCTTGCGCCGAATATGGATACGCTCGTCGCGCTCGGCAGCGGCGTGAGCTTTCTGTGGAGCCTTTTCGTGCTGTTTCGCATGACCCGCCTTGTTGCGGACGGCGACGGAATGGGCGCGATGGCGCTGATGGACGAGCTGTATTTTGAGTCGGCGGCGATGATACTCACGCTCATTACAGTCGGAAAGCTTCTCGAATCCATCTCAAAGGGCCGCACGACCGACGCGCTTCGCTCGCTTATGAAGCTCAGACCCAAAACCGCCACGCTTGTGCGCGGCGAAAAAGAGGTCGAGGTCGATATTTCCGAGGTGCAGAAGGGCGATATTTTTGCAGTACGCCCCGGCGAGGCTATCCCGGTGGACGGAGTTGTGCTCGAGGGCGCCTCGGCGGTCAACGAATCCGCGCTCACGGGCGAGTCGATACCCGTCGACAAGGCTGAGGGCGACAAGCTCAGCGCCGGAACCGTCAATCAGTCCGGCTATCTCAGAGCAAGGGCGACCCGCGTCGGCGAGGACACCACCCTCTCGCAGATAATTAAAATGGTATCAGACGCCGCGGCGACGAAGGCGCCGATTGCAAAGCTCGCGGACAAGGTCAGCGCAGTTTTTGTGCCGGGCGTCATTGGCGTTGCAGTAGTCGTTACGCTCATCTGGCTATTTATCTCGCGCGATGTGGGCTACGCTCTCGCGCGCGGCATCAGCGTTCTCGTCATCTCCTGCCCCTGCGCCCTCGGACTTGCGACGCCGGTCGCGATAATGGTCGGCAACGGTCTCGGCGCGAGAAACGGCATTCTTTTCAAGACGGCTGAGAGCCTTGAAGAGACCGGCAAGGCGGAAATCGTAGTTCTCGACAAGACCGGAACTGTCACCGAGGGCGAGCCGAGGGTGACGGATATTATACCCGAAAAGGGAATTTCCGAAGCGGAGCTTCTCTCGCTCGCCTATGCGCTTGAGGCAAAGAGCGAGCATCCGCTCGCGAAGGCGGTCATAGCTGAGTGTGAAAAGCGCGGCATTGAAGGACGCGAGGTCGCGGACTTCACCGCCCTGCCCGGAAACGGACTGAGGGCAGTTCTCGGCGTCAAAGCCCTTACCGGAGGCAACGCGAAGTTTATCGGCTGCGCGCAGAACGACTCTCTCGCCTCCGAGGGCAAGACCCCGCTCTATTTCGCGCTCGACGGCATTCTTATCGGCACCATCGCGGTTGCGGATACGATAAAAGCAGACTCCCCCGCGGCTATCCGCGAGCTTAAAAATATGGGCATCCGCACAGTTATGCTGACGGGCGACAACAGGCTCACCGCCGAGGCGGTTGGCAGGATTGCCGGAGTCGACAAGGTTGTCGCCGGAGTTCTGCCCGAGGGCAAGGAGGCGGTGATACGCCGGCTCCAGACAGCCGGAAGAGTGATAATGGTCGGTGACGGCATCAACGACGCTCCGGCGCTCACGCGGGCGAATATCGGCGTTGCGATCGGCGCGGGCACAGACGTCGCCATCGACGCCGCCGACGTTGTGCTGATGAACTCCTCGCTATCAGACGTACCCGCGGCGATACGTCTCAGCCGAGCGACGAGGCGGAATATTGTGGAAAACCTCTTCTGGGCATTTTTCTACAACGTGATCTGCATCCCGCTCGCGGCAGGCGCGCTCATACCGCTCGGCATAACTCTCAATCCGATGATCGGCGCTGCGGCGATGAGTCTTTCGAGCTTCTGCGTTGTGACAAACGCCCTGCGGCTCAATCTTTTCAGACTGAGAAACGCAAAGGGCGATAAAAAAATAACCCCCGCCGAGCTTCCTGAGCTCAGTGAGGAAAAGGAGGAAAACGGAATGGAAAAGGTAATCAAGGTCGAGGGTATGATGTGCCCGATGTGCGAAAAGCACGTGCGCGAGGCGCTCGAAAAGCTCCCCGGAGTTGAGAGCGCGAAGGCGAGCCACACCGCCGGCACCGCGACGATAAATTACACCTCCCTCCCCGACGACGGAGCGATACGCAAAGCAGTCGAGGAAGCCGGATACAAGGTTCTATAATTTAAGGGCGAGGTCATTGACCTCGCCCGTTTATTATACTTCGCTGTAAATTCTCTCGATGAGTTCGCGGCTGCGCACCGAATTATTGTCGTTTGTGTTCTCAAGCGTCGCCTGCACCCACGGCTTTTTAGCCTTGAGGAATTTGAGAATTTCCTCGTAGTTCATAAGTCCCTCGCCGGCGGCGCAAGCCTTGAGGTCGCCGTTTTCAACCGTGAAGTCCTTGATATGCACCATCGCAATATAGTCGTGAAGCTTATCCATCGCGTCTGCAAGGACGTAATCGCGCTTTTCATAGTTGTCGATGGAGAGAAGGTTCACCGGGTCGAAGATGATTCTGAGATTCGGCGAGCGCAGGGTCTTGATGACCTCGAGCGCGCGGGAGGCGTCGAACACGCAGTGCTTTGTGACCGGCTCGATGGCGATGGTTGAGCCTATCGCCTCCGCGCTCACTACGACGTCCTCAAGCGAGCGAATAAAATCGTCGAGCGTGTCCTGACTGAGATTCTGGAGCGTATAGCGGTACTCCGCGTTGGGACAGCCGGTTTCAGTACCTACCATGCCCGCGCCCATTATGCGGGCGAGGCGGAGATTCGCGTAATACTTCTCCTTTATCCTTCTGCGCTCGATGGGGTCGGGATGCAGGAGATTGAGATAGCAGCCGAGAACGGCTATATCGAGCTTATTCTCCTCGAATACGCGCTTCACATGGAAGCCGAGACCCTCGTTGAGCGCGCAGGGATCGTTCGGGTAGCCGTTTTTCGAGAGCGCTAAATGCACGCACTTAAAGCCCCGCTCGTGAGCGGTTTTTGCCCGCTCCTCAAGGGTCTGGAGCTCCTTTCCGACAGTAGTATTGACGTCGTGAAGCCGTATTCCGACCTGGATCATAGCGTTACACCATCCTTGAAGATTGCAAGGTTGTTCTTTCTGAGCTTCTCACTGGAGGGCTCAGCCTCGCCGGAGGCGACGGAGAGCACATAACTGAAGAGCTTTTCGGTCTCCTCAGCCATGGAGTGACCCTCGAGAAGCTCGCCGGCGTTGAAGTCGATCCAGCCGGGCTTGCGGGTGAAGATATCGGACTGAGTGGAGACCTTGATGGTCGGCACCGGGCAGCCGAACGGAGTTCCGCGGCCGGTGGTGAAGAGGATCACCTGAGCGCCGGAGATGGCGAGCGCCGTCGCGGCGACAAGGTCGTTGCCGGGAGCCTGGAGAAGGCTGAGGCCGTGCTCCTTGCAGGTATCGCCGTAGCCGAGAACGTCGACAACAGTGACTCTGCCGCCCTTCTGTACGCAGCCGAGGCTCTTCTCCTCGAGAGTTGTGATGCCGCCCTTCTTGTTTCCGGGGGAGGGATTCTCGTTTATCTTCTCGCCGTAGCGCATGAAGTATTCCTTGAAATTATTGACAAGCCTGACGGTCTTTTCAAAGGTCGCCTCGTCCTTGGCGCGGTTCATGAGAATAGTCTCTGCGCCGAACATCTCGGGCACCTCGGTCAGCATCGCGCTGCCGCCCTGACGGGTGAGCTTCTCTGCGAAGGAGCCGAGAAGCGGGTTTGCGGTGATGCCGCTAAAGCCGTCCGAGCCGCCGCACTTGAGGCCTACAATGAGCTTCGAGGCAGGAACGGGCTCGCGCTTGAAGGAGGCGGCGTAGTCCATAAGCTCGTCAACGAGCTTTACGCCCTCCGCGATCTCATCCTTGACCTGCTGGGCAACGAGGAATTTTACGCGGTTATCGTCCCACTCGCCGATCGTCTTTTTGAAATCGTCCATCTGGTTGTTCTCGCAGCCGAGGCCGAGAACGAGCACGCCGCCGGCGTTGGGGTGGCGGACAAGTCCTGCAAGGGCGCGCTTTGTCATCTCATGGTCGCCGCCGAGCTGGCTGCAGCCGTAGGGATGCGTGTAGGCAACGACCTTGTCGACGCCCTCGGGTCTGTGAGCGTTGCAGATATCCTCGATCGCCTCAGCGACGCCGTTTACACAGCCGACAGTCGGGATGATCCAGATCTCGTTGCGGATACCGACCTTGCCGTCCGGGCGGTTGTAGCCCATAAAGGTGGCGGTGTCCTCAGTCGCGTCGGGGATGCGGTTCGGCTCATACTTGTACTCGCGGATGCCTGCAAGGTTGGAGGCGCAGTTGTGGGAATGGATCCAAGCGCCCGCCTTTATATCCTCCTTGGCGTGTCCGATGGGAAAGCCGTATTTGATGATATTCTCGTCCTTTGCGATATCCCTTGCAGCCATCTTGTGACCCATCGGGATATCCTCGAGCGCGACTACGCCGAATGCCTCGCCGCCAGCCTTGAGCTCCTGGAGGCAGATGATGACGTTATCGCTCTCATGGATTCTGATTGCCTTTTCCATTGTCGTTTCCCCCTTGTTTTTATATGTGAAATATGTTATTTTAATAAGTGCCTGCTATGATTTTACTATATAGCGCAGCTTTCGTCAAGAAGCCTTTTCCGTCCGGAAACTATTTAAAAAGGATATTTCCTATGGCAACTGATTTCACCAAGGGCAAAATCGCGCCTGAGCTCATCGGCTTTACCATACCGCTCGTCCTCGGCAACATATTCCAGCTCCTCTACAACGCCGTGGACGGCGTTATCGTCGGGCGATTTGTAGGCGATGAGGCTCTCTACGCCGTCGGCACCTCTAACCCGCTCATGACGCTCGTCATTCTCTTTTTCAACGGCATAGCCCTCGGCTCGGGCATTCTCATCGGAACGCACTACGGCGCCAAGGACTACGGCACCTTAAAGCGCCAGATCAGCTCCACGATGATCGGCGGAGTTGTGTTCGCGCTCGCTGTGAGCGTGCTGTTTATTGCGCTCGCGCGCCCGATCTTCACGCTTATGCAGGTCAAGGAAGAGGTCATGGAGCTATCTCTCGGCTATATGCGGATCATCTTCGCCGGCCTCGTCTTTACCTTTATGTACAACTGCCTTGCCGCAGTTATGCGCGCGATGGGTGATTCGGTCGGCCCGCTCGCCTTTCTCGCGGTGAGCGCCGTAATAAACGTCGCCGGCGACCTCATTCTCGTCGCGTGGCTCGGTCTCGGCGCGAACGGCGCCGCGATCTCGACGGTCGTCTGCGAGGCGCTCAGCTGCGTTTTCTGCCTTGTCTACATACACATGAAGGTGCCTATCCTCCGCCTCGGCAGGGAGTGGCTCGTCTTTGACAAAAAGCTCTTCCGCAAAACAGTCTCCTACGGCTCGACGAGCGCCATGCAGCAGGCGACGGTGCAGCTCGGCAAAATCGCAGTTCAGTCGATAGTAAACTCTATGGACATCGCCGTCGGCGCCGCTTTCACGATAGTCAACCGCATTGACGACTTCGCCTATACGCCGCAGCAGAACATCGGTCACGCAATGACCTCGTTCATGGCGATAAACCGTGGAGCAGGCAAGACCGACCGTATGAAAAAGGGCTTCCGCGACGGAATAATCATCGAGCTGTGCTACGCCGCGCTGATCGCGTTAGTCTGCTTCGTTTTTGCAGAACCGCTCGTTTCGCTCTCCACAAAGGGCGACTCCGGCGCGCTCACGCAGGGCGTGAATTATCTGCACCTCATCTCGTTCATGTACTTTCTGCCCGCGCTCACGAACGGCATTCAGGGCTTCTTCCGCGGCATCGGAGACCTGCGCGTCACGCTCATCTCCAGCATCGTCAATATGGGCGTGCGAGTTCTCGCGGCGCTTGTGCTCGTCTACGGCTTCCATCTCGGAATGGAGGCTCTGCCCTTCAGCTATCTCATAGGCTGGGTCGCTATGCTCGCGGTCGAAACGCCGCTCTTCATAAAATCAATTCGCACAATGAGTATCTAAGGAGTATCATTATATGCAGGACGTCATTCTATTAAAACACGGTGAAATTGTGCTCAAAGGGCTGAATAAGCGCATTTTTGAGGATAAATTCATGGCAAACGTGCGCCGCCGCATAAAGGAGTTCGGCGATTTCAGGGTTTACACCGTTCAGTCCACGACCTACGTTGAGCCGCAGAGCGCCGATTGCGATATGGACGCCGCGCTCGACGCGTGCTGCACGGTTTTCGGTGCAGTTGCGGTCACGCGAGCCGCCGCCTGTGAAAAGGACAAGGACGCAATTCTGGAAACTGCCAAGCGCTACCTCGGCGGTGCGATGCGCTCGGCAAAGAGCTTCAAGGTCGAGACAAAGCGCTCGGACAAGTCCTTCCCGATGACCTCGATTCAGCTCAGCCAGTACGTCGGCGGCAACCTTGCCGACGCCTTTCCCGAGTGCAGGGTTGACGTCCACAATCCGGAGCTGACAGTCCACCTCGAGATCCGCGACTTTGCCGCTTACGTCCACGGCGTGCCGATCCCGGGCGCCGGCGGTATGCCCGTCGGCTCCAACGGCGTTGCCGTAAGTATGCTTTCCGGCGGAATCGACTCGCCCGTTTCGACCTACATGGTCGCAAAGCGCGGCGTCAAGGTCATACCCGTCCACTTCTTCTCCTTCCCGTACACCTCGGAGCTTGCGAAGGAAAAGGTCATTGAGCTTGCGAAGATCTGCTCGCGCTGGTGCGGAAAGATGACCCTGGAGATAGTGCCCTTCACCCACATTCAGGAGGAAATCCGCGATAAGTGCCCGGAGGAGTACTTCACAATCATCATGCGCCGCTTCATGACGAGGATAGCCGAGCGCATAGCCCTCGCAAACGGCGCGAGCGCCATAGTCACCGGAGAGTCGCTCGGTCAGGTCGCAAGCCAGACGATGCAGGCGATGGGCGTTACGGAGGAGTGCGTTTCTCTGCCGGTGCTCCGCCCGCTTGTATGCCTTGACAAGTCCGAGATCGTAATCACCGCGCGCAAGATCGGCACCTTTGACACCTCGATTCTGCCCTATGAGGACTGCTGCACAGTCTTTACCCCGCGCCACCCGCGGACAAAGCCGAAAATCGAGGACGTGCGCGAAATCGAGAAGGCGCTCGACATTGACGCGCTCTGCGACGAGGCGGTAAAGGGCATTGAGCGCGTTGTGATCTCGAAATAGTTACAAAAAAAGTTACAATCCCTATTTGCTTTTTAAACAACGAAAATGACCCTCTTCCGAGCCGTGACGAGGGTCATTTTTAATATCTGCATATCGAAAACACAAGATATTCCTTGACTTTTCGCGGCTTTTAGCATATCTTGTCCCGCGATTTTCAGCACTTTTCACATACTTTAAAGGCCCCCGCGCTGTTGACAAATCGGCAACAATGTGTTACAATTTGGTTACTTTTCCGGTGGAGTATTGCGTCTCCGCCGACTAAGGAGAATGTTTTTATATGGCTGCAACCAAGAAAAAAGGCGGCGATCTCATCTACAAGGGTCACCCCCTTCGCCGTAAGGATAATATCCTTTACTACGGCAGCATGAACGATAAGTACATCGTTATGCTTCAGATCACCGAAACGGTCAAGCATGATGATCTTGACGTTGCTTCCAAGGTTTCCGTTCAGCTTCAGCTGACCGATCCCGACGTCAGAAGCCGCGACAGAATCGTCAAGAAGACCGAAAAGAACGGACTTTACGCCGCGATGGACGTCGCAAGCGTCTGGCTCGACAGAGCGCTCGCCGGCTGAGTCCGAAATCCAAAGGAGAAATCCACAATGCTTCGAGTTACCAAGGCTGTCACGCTCGTTCTCGTTATCGCCGCTCTGTGTGCATTTTTCGCATTCAGCGCCGCCGCCGATGACGGAGAGCTGAGCTACGGCGCCGCAACTGTCAACGCGACGAGCCTTAACCTCCGCTCCGGCCCGTCCACCGATTATGAGCGCATTACGCTCATAATGAAAAACCAGCGTCTTGTCATTCTCGACAAGGGCGACGGCAAATGGTATCACGTCAACTACGAGGGCAAGGTCGGCTACGTCGACGCGGATTACCTCAAGGACGTAAACACCGTCGAAAACTTCAACGCCTCCGGCGAGATCACGGCAACTTCTGTCCGCCTCCGTGAGAAGCCCAACACCGACGCAAATGTTCTCGCAAGCCTTGACTCCGGCAACAAGGTCAGCGTCATCGGCATCAACGAGGGCTGGTACAAGGTCAAGGTCAGCGGCAAGACCGGCTACGTTCGCTCCGATCTTATGAAGATCACCGGCGAGAGCACAGAGGTCATTACCGAGTACATTCCCGCAGATCAGTCCGAGGGCAGCGAGCTCGGCAGAAAGATCGTTAAGCTCGCGCTTCAGTTCGAGGGCTACGATTACGTTTACGGCGAAGAGAGCCCCGAGAAGGGCTTTGACTGCTCCGGTCTTGTATGGTACTGCTTCAAGCAGTATGGCTACGATCTCGAGCGCCGCGCCTCCCTCCAGTACAAAAACAACGGCACAACGGTTTCCAAGTCCAACCTTCAGCTCGGCGACCTCGTGTTCTTCTCCTCGAATCACACGAGCGTTACCCACGTCGGTATCTACATAGGCGACGATCAGTTCATCCACGCCTCCACCTCCAACACCGGCGTTATCATTTCAAACCTCACCTCCAGCTATTACACCCAGAATTGGTGGGGCGCAAAGAGAATCGGCTAAAAATCCAAGCTCCCGCAGGAATGCGGGAGTTTTATTATGCTTTACAAAAGATAGAAAGAGGTATATAATTACTATACTTTTTCAAAGGAGAAAAATGAAAATGGCAGAAAAAAAGACACATAATTTTGTTTCGGCAACCGGCTCCTCAAGCGGCCCGCAGCAGGCAGCAGTTC
Organism: Oscillospiraceae bacterium; assembly: GCA_017479425.1. Lineage (GTDB taxonomy): Bacteria > Bacillota > Clostridia > Oscillospirales > Oscillospiraceae > RUG626. The sequence continues at coordinate 116,336 of JAFVCD010000044.1, read as the reverse complement.
ACGCGCGTCCGCGCGGAAGCGCCGCTCCCCGCCGTCTCGGCGCGGTTTTGCTCTGGCTTCTCGCAATCGCCTGCGAGGTAGTTGCGATCCTTGTATTCTCCGGCAAGCTCGAAATAACCTTCATGCCCTCGCTCTGGTTCTCGATAATACTTATCGTTCTCGACCTTGTGTTCGTTATCATCGGCAGTCAGCTCTGGAAAAAGGCAAATAAAATCAAGCCCGCCTCCAAGAAAAACGGCTTCCTCTTCTGGATGTGGAACAACATGGGCGTTCTCGTTGCCTGCGTTGCCTTCTTCCCCCTCATAATCATCCTGCTCACGAACAAAAATCTCGACAAAAAGACGAAGATCATAGCAATCGCCGCGGCCGTCGTCGCCCTCGTTATCGGTGGCGCAGCGAGCTACGATTTCAATCCGATCTCCCAGGAGGAGCTTGCCTCCGCCGAAACCGCCATCACCGGCGACGTGTACTGGACTCCCTTCGGCAAGGTCTATCACACGCACGACGATTGCAGTCACCTCAATCAGACCGACACCCTCACCTTCGGCTCAGTTGCAGACGCGGTAGCCGCAGGCCGCACCCGGCTCTGCTCCACCTGCGCCAAACGCGATGAGATCGACACCACCGGCATTCTCACCGAGGAGCGCGAGCCCGACGAGGTAAACTGGGCCTCCGGCTCCGGCGAAGCCAGCTCCGGTGAAGCCGACTCCGGGGAGCTCAAGACCCTCGGCTGAGAAACAATTATAATACTAAAGGCAGTTCAGATGAACTGCCCTTTTTTTATCCTATTGTTTCCGCAATGAAACTGACGACCTGATTTTTTTCGATTTTGAGCGCCACGGCGAGCTCGCCGTAGAGCATTTCCTCGGCGCGGTGCATAAACCGCTCGTCTATCTGCCCGAGCTTCTTGCCCCGCGACAGCGCCAGGTCGCGCTTCTTCTGCACGGATTTTATCACTCGCACAAGCTCCATAGGGTCATACTGCTGAAGCCGCGCCTGATAATGCTCAGTGAGCATACGAAGATTGCGCTCCTCGCAGGCCTCCTCCTCTGTTGCGGGAATTGCCTCGATAAGCGCCATGGCGTCCTCGCGGCTTATGACAGGGCGCATAAACACCTTTCCCTCAACCGGCGCGAGCACGCGCCCGGAGCGGTAGAGCGGCGAAAGAGTATAGTAGAGTCTGTCCGCGATCTTGCCGCCGATCACCGGATTTCCGATCTCCTCTACTTTGCACACGCCTTCTCCCGAGTATATAATTAAGTCACCAATATTGAACATTGTAGAACCTCATTTATGCAAGAATGCATTAAATCGTCATATTGTATCTTCTCTGTTGAATTATAACACATCTTGCCTGAAAATGTAAGGGGGTTTTTCACTTTTTTTCAATATTTTTCTTATTTTTTCTCGGCTTTGCCGCACAACTGATATAAAAATAGAATTGCCGCCTGCGTTTTCGTATCTTCGCAGGCGGCAAAGTGTATAAAATTGAATTTTGTGCGACGGATTTCCGTCATTTTTTCAGAGCGCTCTCCTCTTCCTTCGCCTCAATTTCCTTGATCGGCACTGTGACGTCAAGGCCGCGAAAGCCCTCGCCCATTATCTCCGAGGCGCTGACGAGCACCACAAATGCGTCAGGCGCGACCTCCTTGATTATATCCTTCATCTCATAGACCTGCCTCGGCGAGACGACTACCATCAACATATTTCGCTCCTCGTGCTTGTACATTCCTATGCCTCTAAGAAGAGTTGACGAGCGGTCGAGCTTCTCAAAAATGCGGTTTGCGAGCTCATCGGGGTCGGCGTTTGTGATCACCTCAAACATATAGGCACGGTTGCCGCCGTTTATGCAGGCGTCGGTGACAAACGAAATTGTGACGATGGTCACGCCGGCGTAGATGCCTCCCTCGAGATCGTGGAACGCGATGACGCTGGTAAGCACAACAAAGATATCGACGAGCATAACGAAGGTGCCGAGACTCAGAACGCGGAATTTTGTGATGAGCAGTCTGCCCAGAAGATCCGAGCCGGAGCCGGATACTCTTCCACGGACGAGTATAAAAGCCGCAAGCCCGTAAATCGCGCCGCCGCAGAGTGCCGCAAGGAGCTTATTATCTGTAACATTCGGCAGAAACGACAGAAAATCGGTAAAGCCCGAGAACGCAAGAGTTGAGAGAAACGCAGAGATCGTGTATTTCGCGCCCTGCACCTTGTATGACCACAGAAAAATCGGAATACTCAGCACGACGACCACTGTACCGACCGAAACCGGCAGAAAGCGGCTTACCACAAGTCCGATACCTCCAAAGCCGCCGGCGGCGATGTTGTTTCCGTTCAGAAAGAGGTTGAAGCCAATCGCATACAGCAGATTTCCGAGGAGAAGATGCAGATATTCCGAGGGTTTGCCGATTATTTTCTTCATAATTTAAGTACCTCACGAGCAATTTCGCAACTTTTATATTGTATATCAAATTATATTCTCAGTCAAGGGCTTGACAAGGGTTTATTATTGTGCTATTGTATTAATTGCCTAATACAATAGGAGGTGAACAATGGATACTTCGTTCAGGCAGAACGAGCCGATCTATCTTCAGCTTATAGAGCGCTTCAAGCTTTCCATCGTCTCCGGCGAGCTTCTCCCGGGCGACAAGCTCAGGAGCGTGCGCGACCTCGCCCTCTGGGCAGGTGTGAACCCGAACACGATGCAGCGTGCACTGTTCGAGCTGGAGAGGAACGGACTGATTTACACTCAGCGCACCTCCGGCAAGTTTGTGACTGAGGACGCGGATATCATCGGGCGCGTCAGGCGCGAGCTTGCGGAGGCGAAAACCGCAGAATATCTCGGTTATATGCGCTCGCTGGGTCTCAAAACGGATGAGATCTTAGCAACAATAAAGGAAAAGGAGGAAGAAAATGCCAATTCTTGAAGCAAAATCGCTGACCAAGCGCTACGGCTCAAATCCGGCGCTCACAAACGTCAGCTTTGCGATCGAGCCGGGGCGGATAGTCGGTCTGCTCGGCCCCAACGGCAGCGGAAAAACAACGCTTATAAAACTTGCAAACGGGCTTTTGCAGCCCACGAGCGGCGAAATACTGATAGGCGGTATGTCGCCCTGTGCAAAAACGAAGTCGATAGTAAGCTATCTGCCGGAGCGCATAAATGTTCCGCTGTGGATGAGTGCCGAGGAGCTCATAAAATTCTACTCAGATTTTTACGCGGACTTCGAGCCGAACCGCGCGCAGGATATGCTGCGCAATCTCGGAATCGGCGAGAAGATGCGCATTAAGGAGATGAGCAAGGGTACGCGCGAAAAGGTGCAGCTCATTCTTGCGATGAGCCGGCGCGCGAAGCTCTATATGCTCGACGAGCCGATCGGCGGCGTTGACCCGGCGACCCGCGATTACATTCTCGCAACTATAATCAACAACTACGATCCCTCCGCCTCTGTCGTGATTTCGACTCACCTCATAGCGGACGTTGAAAACGTCCTTGACGACGCGCTCTTTATCTCCCGCGGTGAGATCGTGCTCTATGATTCAGTAGATCACATCCGCGAGAGCCGCGGTATGAGCGTAGACGGTCTTTTCAGGGAGGTGTTCAGATGTTAGGAAAGCTGCTAAAGCACGAGTTTCGTGCGACCGGAAGGCTTATTCTTCCGATGTACGCCGTTGTGCTGCTCGTTTCGCTGTTCGCCCACTTCGCCTTCCGTATGCTGGATCGCGGTTTGCCCGTTTTCCTCGGGCTTCTGCTCTATCTCATCGTCGCCGCGTTCTTTATCGGGCTTATCGGCGCTTTTGTCTATACCTTTGTTGTTATGATAGTGCGCTTCAAGCGAAATGTTCTCAGCGACGAGGGCTATCTCACGATGACTCTCCCTGTCTCTATCCACTCCATTCTCTGGGCGAAGATAATCGTAAGCCTTGTCTGGAGCGCCGCAACAGTCCTTATCGCAGCGCTCAGCGTAGTCATCGCAGCATTTGAGGTCGGCTGGGTCGTCGAAGCATTGAAGGACCTCGGCTATCTCTTTGAGCTGTTCTTCTCTTACGACGACAAGGCGTCGGTGCTCGGGTGGATGCTCTCCATTGCGCTCTACGCCGTCGTTTCCGGTATCGTCGGCTGCCTCAATATCTACTCCTGCATGACGATCGGCTACGGCTTTGCAAGGAACAAGGTGCTGTGGAGCATAGTAGCGTACTTTATAATCAGTATCATTCTCGGCTGGATTGGAGGCGGCAGCCTGCAGGTGCTTGTATCGCTCAACGAAAACGTCTTTACCTCCGAAACCTTTAACGAGAGCTTTTACCAGAATTTTACGCTTCTCTTTGGCTCTCAACTGCTTTACGGCGTTATCTTCTACGTTTTAACCTGGTGGAATCTCAGATATCGGCTGAATCTCGAATGATCTTTGCGTAAGAAAATCCCACGGTCAGATGACCGTGGGATTTTTGTTTTATTCAGAGCTGAACTCAGGCGTTGTAGAGCGTGAGGAGCTTCTGGAGATGCTCGTAACGCTCCTTTGCGGCCTCCTCGTTCTTTGCGAAGAGAACGGTAGCTCTCTCCGGGAACTCGCGGGTGAGGCGGCTGTAACGGGCCTCGTTCATAAGGAACTCCTGATATCCGCCGGCAGGTGCCTTGGAATCGAGAGTGAAGCGCTTCTCCTGAGGAGCAGCGGGGTTGAAGCGGAACATATTCCAGTAGCCGCACTCAACAGCCTTCTTCATTTCCTTCTGGCAGTTGATCATGCCGCCCTTGATGGAGTGCATCTCGCAGGGTGCATAACCGATGATGAGGGAGGGTCCGGGATAAGCCTCTGCCTCCTGAATTGCCTTGAGGGTCTGAGCGGGGTTGGCGCCCATGGCGACCTGAGCAACATAGATGTAGCCGTAGCTCATTGCGATCTCAGCAAGGCTCTTCTTCTTGATCTCCTTACCGGCAGCTGCAAACTGTGCGACCTGACCGATGTTGGAAGCCTTGGAAGCCTGTCCGCCGGTGTTGGAATAGACCTCAGTATCGAATACGAAGATGTTGACGTCGTTGCCGGAAGCAAGAACGTGGTCAACGCCGCCGAAGCCGATATCATAAGCCCAGCCGTCGCCGCCGAAGATCCATACGCTCTTCTTGCCGAGGTATTCCTTCTTGGCAAGGATAGCCTTGGCAGCGTCGGAGCCGTTCTTCTCGAGCTCGGCGATGAGGGTCGCGGTAGCGGCCTTATTCTCGGTGCCGTTTGTCTTTGTATCGAACCATGCGCCGATGGCAGCCTTCAGCTCCTCGGAAGCGCAGTCGCAGGCGCAGAGCTCCTTGAGCTGATCGCCGAGAGCGTTGCGGATGGCGTTCTGACCGAGGTACATACCGAGACCGTGCTCAGCGTTATCCTCGAAGAGGGAGTTAGCCCATGCGGGGCCCTGACCCTTCGCGTTGGTGGTGTAGGGGGAGGTAGCAGCCGGGCCGCCCCAGATGGAGGAGCATCCGGTCGCGTTGGAGATGTACATTCTGTCACCGAAGAGCTGGGTGATGAGTCTTGCATAGCTGGTCTCGGCGCAGCCGGCGCAGGAGCCGGAGAACTCGAGAAGCGGCTTGCGGAACTGGCTTCCCTTTACGGTGGCGTCGATCATGTCTTCCTTCTCTTCGACCTTGGCTACGCAGTAATCAAAGACCTTCTGCTCGTGGAGCTCGTTCTCCTGCGGAACCATGGTGATAGCACCGGTCGGGCACTGGCCTACGCAGACGCCGCAGCCCATGCAGTCGAGCGGGGAAACAGCCATGACGTAGCTGTAAACGCCCTTGCCCTTGCCTGCCTTGACGGGGACAGCGCGTGTCTCTGCGGGAGCAGCGGCGACCTCAGCCTCGGTAAGAGCGTAGGGGCGGATGGTGGCGTGCGGGCAGACAAATGCGCAGTTGTTGCACTGGATGCACTTTGTCTCGTCCCAGTGGGGAACGCTGACTGCAACGCCGCGCTTCTCATAGGCGGAAGCGCCCTGCTCGAACTGACCGTCAACGTGATCGAGGAAGGCGGATACGGGGAGGGAATCTCCGTCCATCTTTCCTACGGGGTTCATGATGTTCTTGACCTGCTTTACGGTTGCCTCGCGACCCTCGAGAACGGTGGTGTCAGCCTCGTCAGCAGCGGTAGCCCAATCAGCAGGAATCTCGACCTTGTGGAAGGCGGTGGCGCCGGCGTCGATGGCCTTGTGGTTCATGTCAACGATGTCCTGACCCTTCTTGAGGTAGGAGTGGGTAGCGGCATCCTTCATGTACTTGATAGCGTCCTCCTGCGGAAGAACCTTCGCAAGGGTGAAGAACGCGGACTGGAGGATGGTGTTGGTGCGCTTGCCCATGCCGACCTGGATTGCGAGGTCGATGGCGTTGATGGTGTAAAGCTGGATGTTGTTCTTGGCGATGTAGCGCTTCGCTTCAGCGGGCATATGGTGGCCGAGCTCCTCGTCAGACCACTGGCAGTTGATCATGAATACGCCGCCGGGCTTGACGTCGTTGACCATCTTGTAGCCCTTGACAACGTAAGAGGGGTTGTGGCAGGCAACGAAGTCGGCCTTGTTGATGTAGTACGGGCTCTTGATGGGCTTGTCGCCGAAGCGAAGATGGCTGATGGTGATACCGCCGGTCTTCTTGGAGTCGTACTGGAAGTATGCCTGAACGTACTTATCGGTATGGTCGCCGATGATCTTGATGGAGTTCTTGTTGGCGCCGACGGTGCCGTCTCCTCCGAGACCCCAGAACTTGCACTCGATGGTGCCCTCTGCGGCGGTGTTGGGGGAGTTCTTGTCCTCCTCAAGGCTCATATTGGTAACGTCATCGACGATACCGATGGTGAACTGACGCTTGGGAGCGTCCTTCTTGAGCTCGTTGTAAACAGCGAATACGGATGCAGGAGGAGTGTCCTTGCTTCCGAGACCGTAACGGCCGCCGATAACGGTGACGTCGTTCATGCCGGCATTGGCAAGAGCGCCGACAACGTCCATGTAAAGCGGCTCGCCCATTGCGCCGGGCTCCTTGGTGCGGTCCATAACTGCGATCTTCTTCGCGGTTGCGGGAATCGCCTCGATGAGCTTATCGGTGCAGAACGGACGATAGAGGCGGACCTTGACAAGGCCGACCTTCTCGCCGTGAGCGTTGAGGTAGTCGATAACCTCCTCGGTAACGTCGCAGAACGAGCCCATGGCGATGATGATGCGGTCAGCATCGGGAGCGCCATAGTAGTTGAAGAGCTTGTAGTCGGTGCCGAGCTTGGCATTGACCTTCTCCATGTACTCCTCGACAACTGCGGGAAGCTTGTTGTAGTACTCGTTGGAAGCCTCACGATGCTGGAAGAAGATATCTCCGTTCTCGTGAGAGCCGCGCATTGCAGGTCTCTCGGGGTTGAGAGCGTGCTTGCGGAACGCCTCGACAGCGTCCATATCGACCATTTCCTTGAGATCGTTGTAATCCCAAATGGCGATCTTCTGAATCTCGTGGGAGGTGCGGAAGCCGTCAAAGAAGTTGATGAACGGAACTCTGCCCTTGATTGCGGACAGGTGAGCAACGGGAGCGAGGTCCATAACCTCCTGAACGTTGCCCTCGGCAAGCATGGCAAAGCCGGTCTGGCGGCACGCCATAACGTCGGAGTGGTCGCCGAAGATGTTCAGCGCGTGGCTTGCGACGGTACGGGCGGAAACGTGGAATACGCAGGGAAGAAGCTCGCCTGCGATCTTGTACATATTCGGGATCATGAGGAGAAGTCCCTGAGATGCGGTGTAGGTGGTGGTGAGGGCACCGGCGGCGAGAGAGCCGTGTACGGTACCGGAGGCACCGGCCTCGGACTGCATTTCAATTACTTTTACTGTTGTTCCGAAAATGTTTTTCTGGCCTGCGGCTGCCCACTGGTCAACATAGTCTGCCATGGGGCTGGACGGGGTGATCGGATAGATACCCGCGACCTCGGTAAAAGCGTAGCTGACGTATGCGGCTGCGTTGTTACCATCCATGGACTTAAGTTTTCTTCCCATGTTCGTGTTCTCCTTATCGTATAGATTTTTGTACGCAAAGAAATATAAAACTGCTTTTTACAGTTATAGTTATTTTAACACTAAACGCATTCGATGTAAAGAGGTCTTATGTGGATTTTAACATTAAAAATACGGACAAAACAGTGCTGGACATTTCGCTCATTTCAAATTATAATAGAGAAAATACACCTCTTAAGGAGATGCGCTATGATCAAAACAAGCTTTATGGACGGCTGGAGCGTTCGCCGCGCCGGCGAAGCCGAGTCGATGCCGGTTTCCATTCCCGACGACGCGATGCTCCGCGAGGAGAGAAGCACCACTGCACCGAGCGGCGTAAACTGCTCTTTTTTTGAGGGCGGCGACTACGTCTACTCAAAGAAGTTCACTCTTGATACAAGTAAAGTCAATTATCTCGAATTTGAGGGCGTGTACCGCTGCGCCGAGGTATTTTTGAACGGCGAGAAGGTCGCGGAGCGCCCCTACGGCTACACGAATTTCTACGTTCCGCTCGACGGCGCCGTTGACGGCGAAAACGAGATAACCGTCAAGTGCCGCAACTCCGATCAGCCGAACTCCCGCTGGTACACCGGCTCCGGCATCTACCGCCCCGTGTGGCTCTGGAGCGCGGACAGGGAGCACATCGAGCCAAACGGCGTGAAGCTCAGAACTCTCTCAATCGACCCCGCAAAAGTCGAGGTAACCGTAAAGACCTGCGGCAGAGGCAAGGTCACCGTTGAGCTTCTCGACGGCGAGGAGTGCGTCGCCTGCGCCGAGGGCGAGGAGCGCGTTTTCACGCTCGAGGTTCCGAGCGCTAAGCTCTGGAATCCCGAGGCGCCGTATCTCTACACTCTGCGCGTGCGCTTCGGTACAGACGCGGTGTGCGAAAAGGTCGGTATCCGCACCCTTGCGTGGGGACGCGACGGATTTCTTATAAACGGCGTGCGCGTTATCCTTCGCGGCGCGTGCATACACCACGATAACGGACTTCTCGGTGCGAAAACTCTCTATGACGCAGAGGAGAGAAGAGTCCGCATTCTGATGGAAAACGGCTACAACGCGATAAGAAGCGCGCACAATCCCATTTCAAAGGCCCTTCTCGAGGCGTGCGACAAGCTCGGTATGCTCGTCATGGACGAGTACATCGACCACTGGTACATCCACAAGACGATGTACGATTACGTCGACTACTTCGACACCTGGTGGAGGCGCGATGTGCTCGATATGGTGGATAAGGACTATAACCACCCCTCTGTTATCCTCTACTCCACCGGAAACGAGGTCGCGGAGACGGCGCAGAAGCGCGGAATCGCGCTTGCGAAGGAGCTCACCGAGTTTTTCCACGCCGCCGATCCGACAAGACCCGTCACCTGCGGAATAAACATCTTCTTTAACTTCCTCAACGCCGCCGGCTTCGGTCAGTACTCCGACGAAAAGGCGAAGAAGGCTGCCGCCGAGGCTGAAAAGGCCCGCGCCGAGGGCAAGGCTCCGAAGGAGCGCGCCACGGGAAGCAAGTTCTTCAACGATCTCACGGGCTTTCTCGGCTCGAATGTGATGAAGGTCGGCGCAACGCTCCACGGCTCTGACGTGACTACCCGAGAGGCGTTTGCGAATATGGATATCGCCGGCTACAACTACGGCGAAAAGCGCTATGAGCACGATCTCAGGGCTTATCCCGACAGAATAATCCTCGGCTCTGAGACCTTCTGCGCCGACGCCTACCGCTTCTGGGAGCTTGCGAAGAAGAACCCGCGCCTCATCGGTGACTTCGTCTGGGCCGGTATGGATTACCTCGGCGAGACCGGCATCGGAACCTGGGAATACGCCGCCTACGCGCCGACCTTTGAGCTGAGCTGCGGCTGGATGACCTCCGGAAGCGGAAGAATCGACATCACCGGCCGCCCGCTCGGCGAGGCGTATTACACGCGCGTTGCCTTTGAGCGCACAAAGGGGCCGTTCATCACGGTGCGTCCGGTTCAGTTTGCGGGCGAGAACCACTCCCCCTCCGCGTGGAAGATGACCGACACGCTCAGAAGCTGGTCTTGGCAGGGACACGAATTCAAGACAGCCGAGGTCGAGGTCTACGCAAGAGCAGCACTCGTCGAGCTGAGGATCAACGGAAAGCTCGTCGGCAAAAAGTCGCCGAAGGACGCGATCGCGCGCTTTAAGCTCCCCTATGAGAGCGGAGTGCTTGAGGCGATAAGCTATGACGAAAACGGAAGCGTTATCGGGCGCGATGAGCTAAAAAGCGCCACCGGCAGCGCGGTTCTGCTCGTTGAGCCGGAGAAGCAGGAGGTCAAGCGCGGCTCGCTCGTCTACGTCGGGCTGAGGCTCGCGGGAGAAAACGGCATTACGAAGAGCGCCGCGAGAGCGCTCATCGACGTTGAGGTTGAGGGCGGAAGGCTCCTCGGTCTCGGCTCCGCCGCGCCGTTCTACCCGAGAAGCTATCTCGACACCACCTGCGACACCTACTACGGCGAGGCGATGGCGGTCATCGAGGCAGGTGACGGCGAAAAGATAACTGTAAAGGCAACGGCTCCCGGACTTTCCGGCGAGTGCGAGGTAAAGATAATATAAATCAAGGGCGGGTCTTTTGCGACCCGCCCTGAATGTTTTTACAGCTCAATAAGCTCGTACTCTCTCGTGCCGACGCCGATATCGGCGGCGTGCTCAACGGTGTGGATTCCGTGGCGCGACTCCATGCGCTCTATAAGCGCCTTTTTACCCGGATCAGCCGAGGCGTAGACCGCGTCAACGCACGCCTGATCGATGGCTACCGGGTCGAGGGAGGCAAATATGCCGATGTCAGCCATCTCCGGCTCGTGGGGGTTGCCGTCGCAGTCGCAGTCTACGGAGAGGCGGTTTGCCACATTGATGTACGCCATATTCTCTCTGCCGACGTAATCGAGAACGCCCTTGCAGGCCTCAGCCATGCTCTCAAGGAAGTCATCCTGCTTCGGCTTGCACTCGCCCCAGCACTTGCTTGTGTCGATGGTAACGCCGGCGGAGTGTATCTTTGCCTTGCCGTGGCTGGAGGCAATTCCGATGGAGATATTTTTCAGCGCGCCGCCGAAGCCGCCCATCACGTGACCCTTGAAGTGGCTCAGAATGAGAACGGAATCGTAGCTTTTAAGTCCGGTGCCGACGATGTCGGTATCCATGTGCACTCCGCCCTCGATGGGTATCTCGAACTCGCCGAACTCGTCCATTATTTCGACCGGCGCAACCTTTTTAAATCCGCGCTCCTCGATCGCCGCCCAGTGCTTGCGAATTTCCTGCCTCGAGCCGCCGTAAGCCGTGCAGCACTCGACGATGGTGCCGTTAAGGCGGTTTACGATCGGCGCGACGAACTCCGGGCGCAGATGATTTGACTTTTTGCTCTCGCCGGTGCTCATTTTGACGGCTACCTTGCCTTTGAGCTCTCTTCCGAGCGCCTCATACATTCTGACAACCGCTTCGGGCGTTATTTCTTTTGTAAAAAATACCTTTGCTTTTTCCATTTGTACTTCCCTCCTGGGATAATTTGTGATAGTATTATAACATATCTGCGTAGCGTATATGTTATAATTTGTCATCTTTTTCGGTTGCCGCTTCTGCGGCGAGAAAAAGGACTAAAATTAAAATATAATATTGCTGTGCAATTATTATAACCGAAATCCAATAAAACTGCAAGGAGGAACATAAAATGAAAGACCCCAACTGCTCATACTGCGGAAATCAGGCGGCGCTCGACGCCTTCGGAATCAAGATCTGCGACCTCGAGGTCAGCCAGCTCATTCTCTTCAAGGAGCAGTCCCACCCCGGCCGCTGCATCGTAGCCTATAAGGATCACGTCAGCGAGATCGTCAACATCACCGAGGAGGAGCGCAACGCCTTCTTCAAGGACGTAAACCACGCAGCAGAGGCGATCCACAAGGCGTTCCCCGATATGGTCAAGCTCAACTACGGCGCCTACGGCGACACGGGCTGCCATCTTCACATGCACCTCGTTCCCAAGTACCGCGACGGCTTCGAGTGGGGCGGCACCTTTGAGATGAACCCCAAGCGTGTGTTCCTCACCGACGATGAGTACGCCGAGATGATCGCAAAAATCAAGGCAGCGCTGTAAAGGAGAAGAAATGCTCGATCCGAATACCAAAAGAAAAGACGTTCCCGTAGATTTTACCTGGAACCTTGCTGATATATTCCCCTCCGACGATGCGTGGTACAAAGAGAACGAAGCGCTGAAAGCTATGCCGGAGCGCATCTCCGCCTATCAGGGTCGCCTCGGTGAGAGCGCGGATACTCTCTATGATGCTCTGAAGCTTGAGGACGAGATAAGCTGCCGCCTTGAGCCGCTTTTCGGCTATGCAAGCTGTTCGCTGGACGTTGACCAGTCAAGCGCAAAGTATCAGGATATGCGCGGCAAGGCGATGAGCACAGCTGTTGCGATCTCCTCAGCCGCTGCATTCTTTACGCCGGAGATCATGGCAATTACAGATGAAACGCTTGAAAAATTCTATGCTGAAAAGCCGGAGCTTTCCGAGTATCGCCGCGCGCTATATCAGATCCGCCGCAAGAAGGCGCACATTCTCTCCCCCGCCGAGGAGCGTCTGCTCGCCTCCGCGCGGGAGTTGGCAGGCTCGCCTGACAGAATCGGCTCTATCTTCCGCAACGCAGATCTGAAGTTCCCCTCAGTTGCGGATAAGGATGGCAGCCTTCACACCCTTACCGCCGGCTCCTATGGACCGCTCATGGAGTCAGACGACCGGGTTTTGCGAAGGAACGCTTTTGAGGGTATGTACTCCCGAGTCGGCGAGTTCAAAAACACCGCAGCAACGATTCTCGACAGTCAGATGAAGCAGCTCAGATTCTTTGCCGAGGCACGAGGCTACGGCTCGACCCTCGAGGCAAGCCTTGACGATACCGAGGTACCCACCGAGGTATATCTCAACCTCATCGACGCCGTTCACGCAAATCTCCCGAAGCTTCACCGCTATGTTGCACTGCGCAAAAAGCTTCTCGGCGTTGACGAGCTGCACATGTACGATATCTACACCCCGATCGTCAAGTCAGCAGACAAGAAGATAAGCTTCGAGGAAGCCAAAAGCACAGTTATCGAGGCTCTGAGTGTTCTTGGTGAGGATTATATTGAGCTTTTGAAAACCGGCTTCAATAATCGCTGGATAGACGTTTACGAAAACGCCGGAAAGAGAAGCGGCGCCTACTCCTCCGGCTCATCCCGTCCCCACCCCTATGTGCTCTTAAACCACAAGGACACGCTTGACAGTATGTTCACTCTCGCGCACGAGATGGGTCATGCGCTCCACTCCTACCACTCGACGAAGTATCAGCCGGTTTCTACCGCCGACTACGTTATCTTCGTAGCCGAGGTCGCAAGCACCGTTAACGAGGTGCTTCTCAACCGCTATCTTCTGAGCAAGACTACCGACAAGGCGGAGCGCGCATACCTTATTAACCATTTCCTCGATTCCTTCAAGGGAACGGTATATCGTCAGACCCAGTTTGCCGAATTTGAGCTTATGATGGGCAGAATGTGCGAAAATGGCGAGGCTCTCACCGCCGATGCGCTGAATGAGAAGTATCTCGCGCTCAACAAGCTCTATTACGGCGACTCCATCGTATCCGACGAGCCTATCGCCTGCGAGTGGGCAAGAATCCCCCACTTCTTCTACAACTACTATGTGTTCCAGTACGCAACCGGCTACTCCGCCGCCGTTGCAATCGCAAACCGCATACTCACCGAGGGCGAGAGCGCCGTTCGTGACTACAAGAAGTTCCTGTCCGGCGGCTCCTCCGCCGACCCCATCAGTCTTCTCAGGATTGCCGGAGTGGATATGTCCACGCCCGAGCCGGTGAATTCTGCACTCAGCTACTTTGAGGAGCTTATCGAGGAAATGGAAAAGCTCTCGTAAGGCTCACAAAACTTAAAAGGAGAGGCTTGCCTCTCCTTTTTTGTTATCTAAACAGATTTTTCAGACTCTCTGTGTACGGCTCGCGGCAAATGCCCTTTTCGGTGATGATACCGGTTATGAGCGTGTGGTCGGTGACGTCGAACGCCGGATTGTAGCACTTCACTCCCTCCGGCGCCATAGGCTCAGAGTACCATTTAGAGCGTATCTCGTCGCCGTCGCGCTCCTCGATAACGATATCTGTGCCCGTGGGAGTATTGAGGTCGACCGTTGAGCTGGGGCCTAAAACGTAAAACGGGATTCCGTAGTGCTTTGCAAGAATCGCAACGCCCGAGGTGCCGATTTTGTTCGCCGTGTCGCCGTTTGCGGCAACTCTGTCGCAGCCCACAAAGCAATATTGCACCTTTCCGGATTTCATAACGATGGACGCCATGTTGTCGCAGATAAGCGTGACGTCAACCCCCGCCTCGTGAAGCTCGAAGCTCGTGAGCCGCGCGCCCTGCAGAAGCGGTCTTGTTTCGTCGGCAAAGGCGTGAACCTCTATTCCCTTTTCCTTTGCAAGCAGTATCGGCCCTATCGCCGTTCCGTAGCGCGAGGTGGCAAGGGGTCCTGCATTGCAGTGCGTGAGAACGCCGTCGCCGGGCTTTAACAGGCTCATGCCATACTCGCTTATTGCGCGGCACATGGCGATATCCTCATCAAGAATTGCCTGCGCCTCATTCCTCAAAAGCGGCAAAAGCTCAGCTTTTGCCGCTTTTTTATTGTTTTCAAGCACCTTTATCATTCTTTTAAGCGCCCAGCTGAGATTTACCGCCGTAGGGCGCGAGGAATTGAGATATTCGGCGGCTTTCCTGAATTCCGCATCAAATTCCGGTCGCTCCGGCATTCTCAGCGCGAGAACGTACATCGCAAAGCCCGCAAAAATACCGATCGCCGGCGCACCGCGCACTCTCAGCGCCTTGATCGCCTCGTACATAGCTTCGGCAGACTCAAGCTCGAGATAGATTTTTCTGTTCGGCAGCTCGCTCTGATCGAGGATAACAAGCCTCTCCCCGCTCTCCGACAGTCTGACGTGGTCAATAACATTCATTTGAAAAGCCTCCTATCTGTCCGGTTTATAGGACACTCCCTGCTGTATTATTAAGTCACAAAAACAAAGGGAGGTCACATAAAATGAAAAAGCTCATAGTCACGCTCATAATCACGGCGCTCTGCGCAGGTTACCTCTACTGCGGCTGCAAGGCGGTCGAGATGGAGGCTGAGGCCGCGCATCTCAGAGAGGTGATCGTGACACTCAAAAGCTCCGACGTTACTTCGTCGGAGCTTTTATTTATATAGCTCCGATATGCCGTTTATAAACTCTGCAAATTTCTCTCTCACATCCCCCGGCGCGACTATTTCCGCCTTTGTGCCGAGGCCGGCGAGCCAGCCGTAAAACTGCGGACTGACGGAGATATCCGCCGTGACGGTAAAATGCTCCTTCCCATCCGGCACAAGGAAAGCGTCGAGCCCGAGCTTGTCTATCACGACCGACGCAAGCTCGTTGTGAAACCGCATTCTGACGGTCCTCTCTTCGCCGGAGAACATTCCGAAAACGCGCGAGGTATAGGTTGAAATATCTGAGGCGCCGAACAGCTCCTCACCCTCCCGCTCTTCGTCCATCAGCTCTATTCTGTCCATTCGGTCAACGCGGTAGTTTCGGATCTCTCCGTTCTGAGCGTCGAAGCCGACGAGATAGTAATTCTCGTTATCCCATATGAGCGCAAAGGGACTCACAATGTACCACGCGCCGCCGCGCTGTGCAACGCGCTCCTTGCGTTCATTGAAGCGGAAATACTTGAAACGAATCTTCTTGTCCGCAGAGATCGCGGAATGTATCGCGTCCACACTGTAATAGATGGACTCGCGCATATTCTTAATCCGGTTCTGAACTACGACCTGCCTCTGAAGCGACGCCGCATCGAAGCGATTTGTCAGCTTTTCAAGCTTCTTTATAAGCTCTCCGGTCTTTCTGCGGGTTATGAACTTTGAGGACTGCACGGCGTCGACAAGGAGCTTGAGCTCCGCAGTTTCAAAACCGCGCCCGGCTACATAATATCCTCTCTTCCCGCTCTCGATATCCGCTCCGTAATCGATTAGCGCCGCGATATCAGAATAGACGGACTTTCTCTCGGCGCGTATCCCGTTCTTTGCGAGATATTCAATGAGCCGCGCGGCGTTTACGGGGTGATCTTCGTCTGACTCGCTGTTAAGATAATCGAGGATATAGAGAAGCTTGAGCTTCTGATTATCGCTTTTCGGCATCGGCGCTCACCATAGCCCTGTAAATCATCGTAACGAGCATAGCGTTATTGCAGGCGGCATCGGGCTGGAAGGTTTTGGGCGAGGTCCCCTTGGTTATGCCATGCTCATACGCCCAGTTTACAGCCGTTATCTCCGCTTCACTCAGTCCGGAAATGTCTTCAAAAGGAGTGTCAACAGCAATTTCACCATTTCCATATTTATTATAAATCGCGCAGACTACGCCGATGCGGCTGAGATCCTCTGCTTTTCCGAGAAACTGTCCGGCATACTCCTCGGTGATAAGCTCATACGGCGCGAAAAGTCCCGTTTCCTCGCCCTCTGTCGAGGCGCAGAGCGCGTCCACCGCATAGAAATACCAGTCATCGATTTTTACGTCGTCATAGTACCAGCCGCGCAAACGCATCTCGTAGGAAACGGCGTCGGAAAGGCGAACAAGATACTCCTCGTTCATCGGAGAATCAACGCCGACGGCGGCAAAGCTCTTGCCAAAGCCAAGAGTGTCCGGCAGAGCGGAAAAGCGCAGATAATCGTCCACTCCGCGGAAATAATCGCTCTCTGCTTCCAGCCAGAATGAGAAGGCCCCCGCCGCGCTGACGGCGTAGCTTATATAATAGAACGGATTTTCGTAAATGTGGGGTACGTCCGCCCAGAAGTCCGGCGAGATCATGCCCGTAAGACCGCAGGACTCGAGTATGTCCTCCATAGCCCTCGTTATCGCCTCCGGCGTAAGGGTCTCCTGCGCGTAGCACCAGCGCTCAAGCTCATCAACAAGCGCGCCGAAAACGATGCTGCTGAGCTGCGAGAGGATTATATACTCTCTCGCGTCAAGTCCCGCCGCCTCGTCTCCGAGAAGCGTCGGATAATACCTTGAAAAAAGCAGCTCCAGAGCCTGAGAATGCACCTCGCAGATGTCTATGGATTGTCTGGTGATACCGCGCCTGTCGCAGCACCAGTAGAATCGATTGTAGTGTCCGAGCTCGTGGACTGTCGTCAGAAGGTCTTCGAAGCTGCCGTCAGCAGCGTTGAAAAAGAACGGCGCGTTCAGCCCGAAGAAAGGCGTGGTAAAGCCCTGCTCGCTCTTTTTCGGGTCGATCGAGCTGTCATAAAAGCCGTGGGTGCGCATAAATTCGAGGCTTTCGGCAAGCTCATCGCTCATCTCTGCGATATACGGCCCGATCTCATCAAGCGCGCGGGCGCCGGAGTAGTCGTCATAGTAATAGTCTAAGACCTTGGTGGAATTGTATTTCACGTTAAGCGCGCAGTACACCGGGACGATGTACTTCTTGACCATCCCTGCAAACGCTTCGGCGTCGTCCGGCGTGAAATCCCTGTTGTAAAGGGTCTGATAGGCGTAATCAGCATAGCTGTCCCAGCCGTTCAGCTCCGCAAATTCGCGGTTCAGGCGGACGGTGTCAATATATATTTCCGCTCTTTTGCGATACAGCTCCTCCGCCGTCAGCTCTTCGCCCGCGGCAGTCCAGAATTCGTTTGTCTTTTCGGAAACAGCCTCCTGAAGCTCTATTTCCTCCTCATCCAGATCCTTATAGTTTACAAAGGACTGAAGCTCATTTTCTGTGAAATACGCCTTGAGGGCGCCGGCGCAGGGAGTTCTGAGCAGGTCTCTTATGAGGGCATAGAGTGCGTTCTTGACGCGAACGCTGCTTGTCGACGCCTCAAGATACTCTCCTGCGGCCTCGCTCGCCGGATCCTTGGACATCAGGATGTATGTCAGCGTTTCCATATCGGATGCCTCAGTGCTCATTCCGATCGCCTTACCGAAAAGCTTTTCCACCTCGGCGGTGTTTTCGGCGTTCTGAGCCTTTTCGAGCACGCTGTCAAAGAAAGCTCTTGCCGCCTCGACGTCTACGGGCTCATATCTGAGGTCGGAAAAGTTCAGATCAGTGTGCTCAGACGGGGTAAAGAAGCTTGTATCCCTCGCGGCAAGCGCCGGAACTCCGATTGAAACGAGCATCGCAAGCGCCAGAATGGCCGCGGTAATTTTTTTCATATTCATCTCTCCGTATTTTCCAAAAAGTCATTTTTCAGGATATCCTCGCCGACCGTTGTGCGAGCGAGTCCGAAATCATAGCAGGAATTGCCCGACGATCTCGGGTAGACGTGAAACGCCCAGTGCTGCTGGCTCAGATGCTGACGGTAGCCGTCCTCTGCAACCTCAAAGGCAGTCCTGCCGCCGAAGGCTTCGAGCGGAGCATCCCAGTCCATGGACATTCTGTTCTCTCTGTAAACGTGAAGATACAGCTTCTGAGCCTCCCACACGCCGTATTTTTCCGCGCTCGGGGCGTCATATTCGGGGTCTGCTGCCCGCTCAACGCTCTTTAAGAGCGTTCTGCCGGCGAGCATATGTGCGCCGTGGCCGTATTCGCCGTTAATATCGTGTCCGATGACCACAAGCGGCCTGAAGCGGCGCAGCATCTCGATCTGATAGCGCATAAAATCCGCGCCGTAGCGGCTCTGCGCCGCGTCGAGATCGGCAACGTAGACGTCGTTGAACGGGCTCATCACGGGATAATTCCGCACGCCGACAGTCCAGAGTCCGTCGAGCTGCTCGTGCGGCCGCGGCTGCTCGTTCCAGTGGTTTGTCATATAGCAAACCTGCACCTTTTTGCCTTTTTCTCCGGCGTAGTACGGCATCGTGCCGCCGAAGAAGAGGTGCTCGTCATCGCCGTGGGTCGGGAAAAGCAGAATATCCGCCTCCTCGCACGGCGGAAGCCACACCTGCACGAAGTCCGGCAAGCTTCCCCATCCGAGCGCCCACAGATCGCAGATCGTGACGTCCTTCGAGAAGGCGAGAGTGAGCGTTGTTTTAGGCTCGTCAAGCTCGCAGAAATCGTGTATAAAGCCATTTTCGCCGCGAGGAGCGCCGTCTATCGTCCACTCTCCCGGCTCGTAATCGAATTTTATATACACCGCCGTGATCTCCTCGGCTGAGTCAAGCGTCAGGCTCGAGCCGGCGGGCAGCTTTACCCTTGTGGACACATCGCCGTCGGTGAGGCGCGCGAGCTTCGACGAGGCCTCGGAAAAGAGCGATATATCGAGCACCGGCGCCTCAAAATCGAGCTCATCGCGCGTAGGCTCCGGTTCCGGCTCGGGTTCAGGTTCGGGTTCAGGTTCGGGCTCAGGTTCGGGTTCGGGCTCTGTGATAAGCTCAGGTTCGGGCTCTGCGACCGGCTCCGGCGGCGCGGCGATTTCGGGCTCTGTTATCTCCGGCGTCTGCGCCGGCGTTTCGGGCTTTGCGCACGCCGAGAGCGCGAGTAGAAGCGCAATAGCGCATACAGTAATTTTTTTCACTTGCATTTCCTCCGATTTTATGCGAATATTGTACCACAAAGGTATGGAAATTCCAATAATATCAATGTATAATATAAAGGAAAAAAATATAAACGGAGGATAGTAAAATGGCGATTCATGTTATGGACGAAGCCAACCGCTGTCTCGGCTGCAAAAAGCCCAGATGCCAGGAGGGCTGCCCGATCCACACCAACATTCCCGAGGTCATCCGTCTTTTGAAGGCGGGCAAGCTCAACGACGCCGGCTGGATGCTCTTTGAGAACAACCCGCTCACCACCGTGTGCAGCATCGTCTGCAACCACGAGAAGCAGTGCGAGGGTCACTGCATCCGCGGCATTAAGGACGTGCCCGTTCACTTTTCCGTCATTGAAAACTACATATCCACCACATACGCAAATCAGATGGTGAAGGGTCCCGCCAAGAGTAACGGCCGCAAGTGCGCCATCATCGGCGCAGGCCCCGCCGGTCTGACTATCGCAATAATTCTCGCGCGCTACGGCTACGGCGTTACGATTTTCGATTCACGTGATAAAATCGGCGGCGTTTTGAGATACGGTATTCCCGACTTCCGCCTCCCCGACCCCGTGCTCGACGATTTTGCCTATCGTCACCTTGAGCTCAAGGGCATACAGTTCCGTCCGAACACCTACATCGGCTCCGCCATCACAATAGACGATCTTTTCCGCGACGGTTATCAGTCCGTATTCGTCGGCGCAGGTCTCTGGAAGCCAAACAAGCTCAATGTCAAGGGCGAGAGCCTCGGCAACGTTACCTACGCAATCAACTATCTTGCCTCCCCCGGCGCATTCCGCCTTGGAGAGCGCATTATGGTCATCGGTACCGGCAACTCCGCTATGGACTGCGCCCGCACCGCAGTTCGCCACGGTGCGAGAAACGTGACCTGCGTAAACCTCACCGACGTCATCACAGCGAGCCAGTATGAGTCGAGCTACGCTCAGCTCGAGGGCGTTGAGTTCCTCATGAACAAGGTCACAAAGGAGATCCGCGACGACGGCGTTATCCTCGCAGACTCTGAGCTTGACGAGAACAACCGCCCGCGCGCGATACCCGGCACCGAGAAGCTCTATCCCTGCACCGGCGTTATCATCGCCATAAGCCAGGGCGCCGAGAGTAACCTCGTCACCACCACGAAGGGCATCGACACCACCGGCAAGGGACTTCTCACCGTCGACGAGGACGGTCACACCTCCCGCCCGGGCGTTTTCGCCGCAGGCGACGCGACGAGCGGCGCGCGCACCGTTGTCGAGGCAGTTGCAAACGGCAAGCGCGTTGCCGAGGCAATGCACGAGTATATGCAGTCTCTGCCCATGCCCGTATTCACCGATTACCCCGACGTGCCGGTCGTCGAGCATATCGACGCCGCCGTTCACGCCGAGCAGGTCATCGGCTGAGAAATATAAAACACAAAAGGGAGCGGTTTTTCCGCTCCCTTATTTTTATACTAACCCCTAATCAAAATCTTCAATTCGCGCTTGCCCTTTTCGCGTCATACTTCGTTATCCGGCTTGATAACACACAAAGTATTGTCTGCACCAGACGCCTTGTATGACGCGAAAAATTCTGCGCGCTCGGTTAAAGCTTTTAATCAGGGATTAGTATTATTGCGCAGTCTCCGGCTTTTCCGGAAGCTCGAGGTCGAGATAGCTGTCGACGATTTCCATGATGCTCTCGTCCTTGAGCGTTACGCTTATTTCGATTCTTCTGTTCTGCGCTCTGCCGTCCTTTGTGTCGTTTGTGGCGACGGGTCTTGTCTCGCCGTAGCCCGAGGCGCAGAAATACTCCGCGTACTTGCCCAGCTTTTTGCTGTTCGCACTCATGAGATAGCCGAGAACGGAGTTCGCTCTGTCGGTGCTCAGCACGCGGTTTTCCTCGTCGGTGCCGGTGGAATCGGTATGTCCGGCGATCACGATGCTGTCAACGTACTTTGCATTCTCGCTGTTCTCGAGGAATGCCACAAACATCTCGGCAAGCGAATCAAGCGCGCCCTTCGCGTCATTTTTGATTTTTGAAGAGCCGGTGTCGAAGAGAATGGACTCCGAGAGGATTATATTGCCGTTCTCGCCGATGGAAACCTTCGAGGCGTCGCCGGTTATCTCGACGAAGCTCTCGCGTATCTGCTCGAGAATGCTGAGGCGCAGCACTGCGATGGTCTGCATCTGACCGCGAAGCTTCAGAAGCTCCTCGCTCGCCGCCTTCATATACTCCTCCTGCTCGCCGATCAGCGCGCGCTGCTCTCCAATAAGCGCGTCAAGTCCCGCAAGCTCCTCCTCGGTATCAGCGAGGGTCAGCCGCGTTTCGTCGAGGTCGATGGTGATCTTGGCAAGATCAGATTCCGCCTTCTCGACCTGACTCAGCGTGAGCGAAAGGGTTTTTTCCGTTTCGTCGAGCTCTATCGTGGTCGCGTTCAGCTTCGAGCGCGTTTCATCGAGCACATCCTGCGTATTTCGCAGATCGTTGCCGGTGATGAGATTCTGTATGTAGCTCAGAAGCATCAGGAAAAAGAGGATAAGCGCCAGCGCGCTCATCATATCGGCGTAGCTCGGCCAGAAGCCCTGCTCGCCCTCGGAGGAGCGCACAAGGCCGTCTGACTTGCCCTTATACGCTCTTCTCATTCGCTCTTACCCCCGATTCTGCGGTTTATCTCACGAAGCGCCGCAGAGAGATCGCGCACCGCGAGATCCATTCGCTCTATGCTGCCGCGCAGGTTATAGTCGACCTCAGAGAAATCGTGAACTCCGTCATTGAATTTCGTAATGGAGTCCTGAAACTTCGTCTGCGCGTTGTTCGACAGCTCTGCGCTCTTGGCAAGACCCATAACGCAGGTCTTTGTCGTATCGCTGAAGCTCTTTGCCGCCTTGTCGATATTCTCCTGAAAGGCGTCGGAGGCGTGGTAGAGCGCCTCGACAACGTCGCGCAGCATCTCGGCGTCGTCCTTTGCCGCCGTCGTTCTGAGGTCGGGCGCGATCGAGGTATCGAGCCACAGCTCAACGCTCGTTTCGAGCTTTTCACGCTCAGCCTGCGGATTGAGGATCGTTCTGAGTATCGTCAGAAGAATCGAGCATCCGGCGCCGACAAGCGAGGTGTAGAAGGCTACGCCCATGCCGCCGAGCGAGCTCATAAGTCCCGAGCCGACAGAGTCGAGAACGCTCAGCCACTCAGAGGAATTGGAATAGGAAATGAGCTCTGTAAGGCTCGAAACAGACATACTCAGCCCAAGGAAGGTTCCGAAAAGTCCGAGCGTTACAAAAAGCGAGACCGCGTTATTGAGGAATCTCTCGCCGAGCAGCAGTCCGCGCAGCTTTGTCGCGATTGCGTCGGTGATGATGGCGGGTGTGTTCGTATCTCTGCCGTATTTGCGATAGGCGTCGGCATAGGTTTTCAGCACCGAGGCGAGGAATTCATCCTTGGTATCGCCATCGGAGACCTTGCGCCCGAGCGCCTTATACCGGGAGTTTACGATAAAAAGGAGCGCAACAGCAAGGCAGAAGAGCGCCAGGATCAGCACGATGACTATCGCGCCGCCGATCGGAAGATCTCTTATTATATTCAACATTATTTCCTCCCTTTCGATTGAATTTACGTTATTATAACATATCTGCACAGCGGATATGGTATAATTTGTTATCTTTTTCGGTTGCCGCTTTAGCGGCGAGAAAAAGAACTTGGATCAAATATAATAATCGCCTTTGCGATTATTATACCATACTTCTTCTATTAAGTAAAGTCGATAAAGCTCTTGACTTTTGCTATTTAAAGTATTATAGTAACTGTCAGCGATTTTATTTTAATAAGGAAGGTAAATACTATGAAAAAGGTATTCTGTCTTGTTCTCGCTCTTGCGATGGTCTTTGCACTCGCTGCCTGCTCCTCCGAGAGCGCTGAAAAGGCCTATCGCGTAGGCATCGTTCAGCTCGCTCAGCACCCGGCTCTTGACGCCGCAACTCAGGGCTTTATGGACACTCTGAAGGAAAAGCTCGGCGACAAGGTCACCTTTGACAATCAGAACGCCTCCGGTGAGACCGCAAACTGCGCCATCATCGTAAACGGCTTTGTTTCCGACAACGTCGACCTTATCATGGCGAACGCAACTCCCGCAGTTCAGGCAGCCGCCTCCGCCACGGCGACCATCCCCGTTCTCGGAACCTCCGTAACAGAGTACGGCACCGCGCTCAGCATCGATAACTTCTCCGGCACCGTCGGCACCAACGTATCCGGCACCTCCGACCTCGCGCCCCTCGACGAGCAGGCAGCCGTAATCAAGGAATGGTTCCCCGACGCCGCCACTGTCGGACTTCTCTACTGCTCCGCTGAGGCTAACAGCATCTATCAGGTCAAGGTCATGCAGGAGGAGCTCACAAAGCTCGGATATGCCGTCACTCTCTTCTCCTTCAACGACACTAACGACGTCGCCTCCGTAACCCAGACCGCCTGCGATAACGTCGACGTAATCTACATACCCACCGATAACATTGCCGCGAACAACACCGAGGCAATCGCAAACGTAGTTCTGCCCGCCGGCGTTCCCGTTGTGACCGGCGAGGAGAGCATGTGCAAGGGCTGCGGCGTCGCCACCCTCTCCATCAGCTACTACGACCTCGGCTGCCAGACCGGCGAGATGGCATATAAGATCCTCACCGGCGCAGAAAAGGTCGAGAGTATGCCCATTGCTTACGCGCCCAACGTAACGAAGAAATATAACGCCGCCAATGTCGCCGCGCTCGGGCTTACAGTTCCCGACGGCTATGAGGCTATCGCAGACTAAAGTTAAGGATCGGTTCTTTGATGAATTTCTTTGTATCACTTCTCAATTCCCTGCCCGGCGCTGTGGCGCAGGGTCTCGTCTGGGGCATCATGGCTGTCGGCGTTTACGTCACCTACAAGATTCTCGACGTTGCCGACCTGACGGTCGACGGCTCTCTCTGCACAGGCGGCGCCGTGTGCGTTATTATGATTCTGAACGGCGCTCCTATGTGGCTTGCGCTTCTGTGCGCATTTCTTGTGGGTCTCCTCGCCGGATTTGTGACGGGTGTTTTCCACACCTTCTTCGGTATTCCGGCGATTCTCTCCGGCATACTGACCCAGCTTGCGCTCTATTCCATAAACCTGCACATTATGGGCTTCGGCACGGATAACGGCTCAAAGGCTAACCTGCCGATCTCCGTCGATAAGTTTCCGCTGCTCGTCTCCGCTCGCTATGTGCGCGACCTTGCGGTAAAGAATCCCATTATTGTGCTTCTCATCTTCCTTGTAGTTATTATCGGCGCCTGCTACTGGTTCTTCGGCACTGAGCTCGGCTGCTCACTGCGCGCTACCGGCGCAAATGCGAAAATGGCTCGCGCTCAGGGCATCAACACCAATTTCACCACCGTTCTCGGTCTTATGATCTCAAACGGCATTGTCGCACTCTCCGGTGCGCTCCTAAGCCAGTATCAGGGCTTTGCCGATATCAACATGGGCCGCGGCGCGATCGTTATAGGTCTTGCGGCGGTCATAATCGGCGAGGTGCTGTTCAGCAAGGTCTTCCGCAACTTCGCATTGAAGCTCATCGCCTGTGTGATCGGCGCGGTCATCTACTATCTCGTTATCCAGTTCGTGCTTAAGCTCGGACTCTCCACCGACGATCTGAAGCTTCTCACAGCTCTTGTGGTCGCAATCTTCCTTGCGATCCCCCACCTCCGTGGAAAATATTTCGGAAAGGGGGCGCAGAAGCGTGCTTGAGCTGAATAATATCTACAAGACCTTCAATCCCGGTACGATAAACGCAAAGGTTGCGCTGAACGGGCTCTCTCTAAGCATTAAAGACGGCGATTTTGTGACCGTTATCGGCGGCAACGGAGCCGGAAAATCCACAATGCTGAACGCCGTTGCCGGCGTGTTTGAGGTTGACAGCGGAACGATAAAGATCGACGGTACTGATGTCACTCGCCTCAGCGAGCATAAGCGCGCAGTATTTCTCGGCAGAGTATTTCAGGACCCGATGATGGGTACTGCTCCGACGATGTCTATTGAGGAAAACCTCGCTCTTGCCCTTCGCCGCGGTCAGAAGCGCGGCCTCAAATGGGGCATTACGAACGAGGAACGGGATATTTACCGCGAAAAGCTCGCCACTCTCGGTCTCGGACTTGAAACCCGCCTTTCCGATAAGGTCGGACTTCTCTCCGGCGGTCAGCGTCAGGCGCTGACGCTGCTTATGGCGTCGCTCAAGGCGCCGAAGCTGCTGCTGCTCGATGAGCACACCGCCGCCCTCGACCCCAAGACTGCGGCAAAGGTTCTTGAGCTTTCGGACGAGATCGTTTCCGCCTCAAACCTCACAACAATGATGGTAACGCACAACATGCGCGACGCCATCGCTCACGGCAACCGCCTCATAATGCTGGACGCCGGACGTGTTGTAGTAGACGTTTCCGGCGATGAGAAAAAGAGCCTTACGGTTACGGATCTCCTGGAGCTGTTCAGTAAAGCAAGCGGCTCAACCGAGGCAAACGACGCGATGCTCTTAGGATAAAGAACACCCCTCACCTTTTCCGGTGAGGGGTTTATACTATCTATAATGCTTATTCAAGAGCCTGCCTGATATCTGCAATCAGATCCTCAGCGTCCTCAAGTCCGCAGGAGAAGCGGACGAGGTCGGGAGTAACTCCGGCGGCGCGAAGCTCCTCATCGTTCATCTGGCGGTGGGTCGCGCTGGCGGGGTGCAGGCAGCAGGTGCGCGCGTCAGCGACGTGGGTTTCGATAGCGGCGATTCTAAGCTTGCCCATGAAGCGCTCGGCGGCCTCTCTGCCTCCCTTTACACCGAAGGAAACGACGCCGCAGGTGCCGTTCGGCATATATTTCTTCGCAATATCGTAGTATTTATCGCCCTCAAGTCCGGGGTACTGCACCCACGCGACCTTGTCGCAGGTCTGGAGGAACTTCGCAACAGCAAGTCCGTTCTCGCAATGGCGCTTCATGCGGACGTGCAGCGATTCAAGGCCGAGGTTGAGGTAGAACGCGCTCTGCGGCGACTGGACGGAGCCGAAGTCGCGCATAAGCTGAGCGGTTGCCTTCGTAATGAACGCTCCGCCGAGCCCGAAGCGCTCTGTATATGTAACGCCGTGGTAGCTCTCGTCGGGAGTGGTGAGTCCCGGGAACTTGTCCTTGTGTGCGTTCCAATCAAACTTGCCGCTGTCCACGATAGCGCCGCCGACTGCGGAGCCGTGACCGTCCATATACTTCGTTGTGGAATGGGTAACGATATCCGCGCCCCACTCAAACGGGCGGCAGTTTACGGGCGTTGCAAAGGTGTTGTCCACAATAAGCGGTACTCCGTGGTTGTGGGCGGCTCGGGCGAACTTTTCGATGTCGAGAACGGTGAGCGCCGGGTTTGCGATGGTCTCGCCGAACACCGCCTTGGTGTTGGGCCTGAACGCCGCCTCGAGCTCCTCAGGCGTACAGTCCGGAGATACGAACGTGAAATCTATACCCATGCGCTTCATCGTAACGGCGAAGAGGTTATAGGTGCCGCCGTAAATTGAGGACGAGGAAACAACGTGGTCGCCGCAGGAGGCGATGTTGAAAACGGCGTAGAAGTTTGCCGCCTGACCGGAACCGGTCAGCATAGCGGCTGTGCCGCCCTCAAGCTCCGCGATCTTCTTTGCGACGATGTCGCAGGTCGGGTTCTGGAGGCGGGAATAGAAATAGCCCTCCGCCTCGAGGTCAAAAAGCTTGCCCATATCCGCGGACGAGGCATATTTGAAAGTAGTGGACTGGTAGATAGGAACCTCTCTCGGTTCTCCGTTTCCGGGCGTGTAGCCGCCCTGAACGCATTTAGTACCGATGGACATAGAAATCACTCCTTGGTTTTCAAATGAATGAGATAATTTTAGCACAAAGGAAAAATAATAACAATATTTTTTTACCTTTAAGCTACGATTAAGCTTCGCGTTTTATACTCTTGTCAAGCTCAGGAGAGCAAAACAAACTGATTGGAGGAAATCGCTATGACGACAACAAGGAAAAGAGATTTTGCTTTTACGGCGGCACTCGTCGTAATGGCGCTTTTAATAGGACTTATGGCATCCCCCGCTTATGCGGCGGCGCCGACGGCTGACGTGACGTTCACGTTCACCGACTCGGGTGTTACGGCATCCGCAAGCGGCTCAGGCTGGGAGATCTCCGGCACGAGCCTCACGATAACCGCATCCGGCACTTATCTCATCACCGGATCAGCCTCCGAGGGCAGCGTCAAGGTCAAGAAAAACGTCACTGACGTGACTCTCGTTCTCTCTGATCTCACCCTCGCAAGCTCAACAACCGCGCCCGTAGTCATCGGCAAGGGCGCTGAGGCAGTGATCTACACGCTCGGCACCGTAACCCTCACGGACAAAGAGGACGCCTCAACCGAGGACACAAACACAGATTTTGAAGGCGCGGCGATCAAGGTAAAGAGCGGCGCTGCCCTCACTCTCACCGGCACCGGCACGCTTAACGCTGACGGCACAAAATGCAAGAACGCCATCAAGGGCGCTTCCGAGGCAGTTATCACCATCGCCGGCGGCACGATCAACGCAGGCGCGGCAAACAACGGCATCGCCTCCGATGGCGAGCTTATCATCACCGGCGGCACAGTAAACGTAGCGGCCGCATCTGACGGAATCAAGGCAGACCCGGACGATGACGATACCACCTCCAAGGGCAGCCTCACGATTCTCGGCGGCACCATCACAGTTTCCGCAGGCGATGACGCCATCAAGGCGCTCTACGATCTCACCATCGGCACCGAAGGCGCGTCCGACGGCCCCAGCATCACTGTTACGAAATCCTACGAGGCTCTCGAGGGCGCACGCATCTACCTCAACTCCGGCTCCGGCAGCTTCACCGCATCCGACGACGGTGTGAACGCAGCAACAAGCCGCACTGCAAATGAAATCGCGCTCTACATCAACGGCGGAACGTGGTTCGTCAACTCCGACGGCGACGGGCTTGACGCCGGCGGCGACTCTAACCTCGGCGGCAGCATCTATATGAACGGCGGCACGATGATAGTCCTCGGCGCGGCAAACAGCGGCAACGGCGCAATCGACTATGATTCAACCGGCACGTT
Organism: Oscillospiraceae bacterium; assembly: GCA_017479425.1. GTDB lineage: Bacteria > Bacillota > Clostridia > Oscillospirales > Oscillospiraceae > RUG626. Next base: position 87,710 of record JAFVCD010000044.1, on the reverse strand, counting down.
CTCCGGCGGCACTATTCTTACAATCGGCATGAACGGCATGGCGCAGACTCTCGGCGGCGAAGGTACGACCTTCAGCGCCAATGTGACAAATGGAACTACTATTTCCGTTAAGGATGCTTCGGGCAAAGAGCTTGTGAGCACCACCGCTCAGAAGAGTGCGAACCACATTTACTTTGCTTCCGACGCAGTTTCGAGCGGCGACACCGTAACCCTTTATCTGAACGGCGCGAAGTCCGCCTCCGCAACTATCGGCACCACCACCTCCGGCGGAGGAATGATGGGCGGCTTCGGCGGCGGAATGATGGGCGGTCGCGGTCAGATGGGCGGCATGAACGGTCAGATGCCCTCCGGCGACAGCTCTCAGCAGTTCGGCAGCTTTGGCGGCCGCGGAATGATGGGCGGTCAGCGCCCCGATATGAGCGGCGAAGCTCCCGCTGACGGCGAAATGCCCGAAATGCCCGCTGACGGCGAGATGCCGCAGGGCAGCTTCTTCGGTCGCGGCGGCATGAACGGCGAGCCTCCTTCCGATGGCGAGATGCCGCAGGGCGGCTTCGGTGGCGGTATGATGGGCGGTCGCGGTCAGATGGGTACAAATCCCTTCGGCGGCACCGAGCTTCCGACAGAAAACGCTCCCACAGACACCGCTCCCTCAGTTGAAGAAGCTCCCGCAGTCGAGACCGAGGTATCCGAGACTGAGGCCAATGCCTTCATCGCGTGGCTCCAGAGCATCATAAATTACCTCAAGAACCTATTTAATATCCAGTAAAGCACCGGGGGTCGCCTCTAATTAGGCGACCCCCCAATTTTATTCGATTCTTCCCGAGAACACCGACCAGAAGTAGTCGGTCATGTATGCGCCGCGGGCGCTCTCCGGCACGGAGATTTTTGCCCTCGTGCCTCGGAGCAGTCCATCCCCCGCCCTCACGGACGAGGGCTTTTCGTTTCTGAGAACTATTCTCTCAAGGCTCTCCGCGCCGTCGAACGCACCTGAGGCGATGGAGCGGATATTCTCCTGAAGCGTAACCTCTCTGAGCGTTTTGCAGTCCGAGAACGCGCCCTCGAGAATCGCGCTCACGGGCTTGCCGTCAAAGTACGCGGGAACTGTAAGCGTTTCTCTGTCCCGCGCTCCGCTTATTGCCCACGCTTCACCGAGGTCGGCGTAGTCAAAATACTCGCTGTCGCTGTCATCGCCCTCCGTCCAGGCGGCGCTCTGCGGCTCCGGCATATTCGGAAGCGAAACTGCGAACGGCTCCGGATCTCCGAAGTGCGCCTTCAATGCGCCGATGAGAGAGTCGGTAAAAACCGCCTTCCCCGCGCTGTTCAGATGGTAGTTCGTGTCAAAAAACCACCCCGAGTCCATAACGCTGTCGCGCGCGTTGCCGATCACCGGAAAGCTCAGTGCCGCGCAAAGCGCATTGTAAAGCTCGCCGATTTCGCCGCTCACCGCCAGCTCGTTTACCGGTGCAAGGCAATATACAACGTCCGCGCCGGTGTGAAGAGCATACTCATTCGCGCGCTTTACGAATTTTTCGTCCAAAAGCTCCGCTCTGAGCTTTACCGGCGAGGTATCATCCCACAGAAGCGGCATCGTATTGCGCGAGGCAAGAGGCGTCGCAACGTCGCCGCAGGCGTTGAACACGTCGCGGCGGTACGCTCCATCGCCCGCCGGACGCTCGCCCCTGAGCGCAAAGCGCAGCTTCGAGGCGGCAAACTCCGGAAACGCGCCAAGAAGGCGCAGTATTTTGTCAACCGGCAGCCGTGATATAAGCCCATACGCGCCGTCGAGTCCCTGCCACATCACCGCAGGGTCGAAGAAATCCGACATGGTCTGCTGTGAGATCTCCGGCATTATCACAACAGTATCGCCCGCGCGGACGCTCCTTTCGCTCAGGTCGAGCATGACCGTTGTGCCGAGCGCGGCGTACATTCCGAGGTTCACGATCTCGCGATCCGGAAAAGCCGCCCTGAGAAGCTCGGAGTCCACGCCGAACGCCGCGGCAGAGCCGCCGACGATGACGATCCGCCTGCCCTCCAGCTCATCGAGGCGGGATACCTTGTGTTTCAGCTCACCCATGAAGCTGTCTCCGTAGCATTCGGGCAGGGCAAAGCCCCACGACGCCAGCGCCGCGGGTACGATGAGCAGTATGAGCAGTAAAGCAAGGTATCGTTTATTTTTCATAGTCAGAATTGGAAGTAGATGAAGGCGTTGCCGCCGCCTGCGCCTAAAAGCGCGAGTGCGGAGAGGCCGAGTGTGAGAGCCATCGCAAACGCCGCAATCGGCGACGGCTTATCGTTTCTGTCAAGGGCGAAGAGCGCCGCGGCGGCGCAAAGCGCGCCGAGAATCCCGGCGGGCAGCGCTAAGCTTTCCCACCCGAATATAAGGCGCGAAAACAGCGCAAGCGCTTCGCCTAAGTCCGGCGCGCGGAAAAATATCCACGCGAGCGACACAAGCGCGAAGGTGCCGATTTTGCCCGCCCTGCGGTGGGATAATATTTCAAGGCTGATGAGCGCGCCGTGAACAAGTCCCCAGACTGCAAAGCCCCAGCCCGCGCCGTGCCATAGACCTGAGAGAAGGAATACTATCATCGTATTTATGACCTGCCGCACCGCGCCCCTGCGGCTGCCGCCGAGGGGGATATAGACGTAGTCTGTAAACCAGCTTGTGAGGCTCATGTGCCAGCGGCGCCAGAATTCGCGCACAGAGGAGGCCGAGTACGGGCGGTCGAAGTTCTCTGTAAGAGACACGCCGAGAAGCCTTGCGCTTCCTCGCGCGATGTCGGTGTAGCCGGAGAAATCGCAGTAGATCTGCAGTCCGAAGAGCACGGCGCCGAGAAGAACGCTCACAGCGCTCGCATTCTCGGGAGAGGCGAATATCGAGTCCACCACCGGCGCGATGGTATCTGCGAGAGCTGTTTTTTTGAAGTAGCCGCGAAGCAGGAGCGCGCCGCCGTCTGCAAGGTCGCTTTTTGTTACCCTGCGCTCGGCGCGAAGCTGCGGCAGAAGCTTGTCCGGCCGCTCGATCGGCCCCGCGACAAGCTGCGGAAAGAACGAAACGAAAAGCGCGTAGTAGCCGAAGTGGCGCTCAGGCTCGATTTTTCCGCGGTATACGTCGATGACGTAGCTGAGAGATTGGAACGTGTAGAACGAAATTCCCACAGGAAGCAGAATTTTGAGGCTCAGCGACGGCGCGAGAAGGCCGGAATATTTAAAAACAGCGAGCAGTCCGAGCGAGAATACGATTGCCGCCGCAGTCAGCGCCCTTTTTGCGGTTTTGCCCCGCGCTTTTCCCACCCCGAGGGCGCAGAGCCAGCTGACGAGAGTTGTCAGAACGAGCAGAAACCCCGCAAGCGGCTCCCATGAGAAGTAGAACAGCCAGCTTGCCGCGAGAAGCATCGCCCAGCGCCACCTTTGCGGCAAAACAGTATGCAGTGCCGCCACAACCGGCAAAAAAACGAGGTATTCGAGGGTATTGAAGTTCACTCTTCCCCACCTCGCCTTCTCAGGAGCGCTATGGCGCAGTACAAAAGCGCGGGCGGCACGATTTCACCGAGAGATAGTCCGTAATACAGCCCGAAAAGCACGCCGAAAGCGCAGAAAAGCGCGCTGATCGCGTCGAATGCGAAGCTTTTTCGCCCGAAAAGGAGCAGCGCTCCGGCGATTGCGAATATAATCCAGATCATCGCGCCAGCTCCTCTCTGAGCGCCGCGATCACAGCCTCGGTGCGGATTCTGACGCCCTCTGTCGTGAGGTGGTTGTCGGTGCCGTACAGATATTTGCCGTCCACGAGAGAGTCGAAGATATCGGTGATTATCGGCGCAGTGATATTCTCGCGGAAATAGCCGTCAAGCTCGCGGATAGTTTCATCCGTGGTGTCGGAGGAGACTGCAAGTCTGTTGCGTGGTGAATAAGTTATGTAAACCTTAATTCCATCCGCCTTGAACCTTTCGATCTCGGCGTTAAAGGGGGCGAGATAGAGCTCTCTGAGGTAGTAGTCGGCTCTGTAAGGCACCTCGAGGCCGTAGAGCGGCGCATCGGAGTCGGAGTTCGGGCGGTAGATTATATAATCGCCGTACTCGTTGTAGCTCGGTGTGAGCGTACCGGCGCCGTCCTCGTCAAAGTCTGAGGGCGAAACGGCGTAGTCGCGCGCCTCAAGCGATGAGCGCTCCGAGAGGAATTCCGAGAGTGACGAGAAAACAAGCGAATACTCCCTTAGATCAAGCTCGCGCACCATGCCATAGTCCGCCTCCGTCATTCGCCAGAACGCGGAATCGAGGGCGTTCGTAGTGCAGAACTGCCTTTTTGCTGCGTCAAGCTCAGGGCTGAGGAGCAGAATATCGCCCGGGCGCAGGTAGTTTCGTATCAATTCAAGCTGCGGCAGAGCGTTCGAGTAGGCGAAAACGCCCATATTTACGACCTCATAATCGGGAAACGCCGCGTCGATCGCCGCAGAATCGTAGCCGAATCGCGCGGAGGAGCCGGAAAAGAGAACGATTTTCGGTATATCGGCGAGGCTCAAGAGCCTGTCGTGCTTATCGGCGAGGGTGGCGTAATACGTGCCGGAGTAGCGTGGAGGCGCGGCGGCGTTGAGGGTGAGCGTTCCGAGCCTATCACAGCCGGAAAAGCTCAGATCTGACACGTTCTGCACGGAATCGAACATAAAAAGCTCAGAAATGCTCGCGTTTTTGAAGGCTCCCGCCTCGATGGTGCGGACGGTTTCCGGCAGGATCACGACCTCCGAGGCGCAGTTTTCAAAGGCTCCGGCCAAAATGGTGCGGACTCCGCCGGGCACGCAGACGGTCTTATCCGATCCGAGATAGCGCGCGAGAGCGCCGTCAGATATTTCAAAGTCGCTCTCAGGCGACCATTTCACGAGGTTTGCGGTGAGCTCTACGCTCTCCGTTCTTGCGCCGAGAGGCACGATATTGCCGCGCTCATCTATCCATGAGGCGAGAGTATAGCCCTCGCGCCCAAAGAGGTCAGTTTCGGTGTTGTGCCGCAGGTGCGTCACCGCGACCGGAACGCTCACGCTCTCATCTCCGAGGGTGTAGGTCACGATTTTATCGCTCCTGCGCACGCGAAGTCGAACTCGCTCAGTGTAATTTGCCGTGCGAGTAACAGTCACGCCGCCGAGCGTGCGCTCGATTTCGCAGTCACGGTCTGCGCCCGTTATGACCGAGCCGTCCAGCTCGGTAATGCGAAACTGCGCCCGTGACCCGCGCGGCACCGTCAGCGCGTACTGCTCGGCGGTAAAGCCGGCGCCCTTCTCGAGGACGATGGTCACGGTATCCGCTTTTTCCGCGCTTTTGCACCCCGCAATACACAAAAGGAGGCACAAAACGGCTGTTAGTATGCACTTTTTCACAGGTTTTGTGCCTCCTTTCATGTCATCTTTTTCGGTTGCCGCGCGAGCGGCGAGAAAAAGGACTTTAAATCAATATAATAATCGCAATCGCGATTATTATAGCAGATTACCCTCCGCTGTGCAAACAACGGAGGGTAATTATTTCGGTTTCAGCGATTACTTCGCTATATCGAAGAATGCGGCGACAAAGCTCGTTATCATAGAGATGAGCGCGGCGCCGATGGCGATGAAGCAGCTGACAGAATCCGCCATGTTGGAGGCGCTGTTCTCGAAGGTCATGACAGCGGCGATGTTATTTACGCGGACGTTCACGAGGAACATGAAGCCGATCACCGCGAGAACTGCGGCGCAGACCGGAAGGATGTCCGCCCATACGGGGTTAGCCTTCATGCCGATCACGATTCTGACGATGCCGACAAGCGCGGCTCCTGCGAGGCAGAGAACAACGACGGTATCGACGCCCATCTTTGCATAGTAGGCGGTGCCGGTGTTGATCATATAGGCGATGAGTCCGACAAGCGCGCAGACGGCGGAGGCGCAGGCGATATACATTCCTGCAGAAATTTTCTTAGTCATTATTATATCCTCCCTCTCTCAGTTTTCTTCCTTGCGGCTCTTGACATACATAAATGCGCTGCCGACGGTCAGTACGGCGAAGCAGATCCAAGCCGCGGTAAGGGCGTTATCGTACCAGGTTCTGACAGTCTCAAGTCTTGTAGAGCTGGAGTAGCCGTCCATAGCGTTGGAGTTAGCGAGCGCGTAAGCCTGCCAGGTCATAACCTGCTTGAGTGCGGCGGTGAGCTCGGGATCGTCCTTGACGTTTTCAACTGTCCAGCCCTGATAGTAGCCGGAAACAGCCTCCATGGTGCTCTCGCCGGTGTTGCAGCTCATCGTTACGCCGTTGATGACGGCTTCCTTAAGGGTTACATAGCTCGGATCCATGATGAAGTCCTCGCTCATGAGGCCCTTGAAGCCCCACTCGCCGCGGACGATGTTCTTAAGAAGAGTCGGGTGAGCGTTGTCGGTGTAGACGCCGTCGCGGTTATATGCGGTCATAGCGCCGAGGCACTGAGCGTCCTCGAAGCTGGACTGCATCGCGCGAAGCTCGCCCTCGCGGGCCTTCTGCTCGGTCATGAAGGTGGCGACGCCGGTACGGTTGACCTCGGAATCGTTGAAGGCAACATGCTTCGGAGCGGCGATCACGCCGTAATACTGAGCGCCCTCGATGGTGGCTGCGCCCATAAATGCGGAGAGGACGGAATCCTCGGAATAATACTCGTGGTTACGGGCGTTGTAGGGTACGCGATGGAGGTTTACGCCGATGCCCCACCAGATGGGGAGGTTTGCCCAGAGCGAGTAGTTGCCCATGACCTTGCCGTACTCTCTTGCAAGAGCCTTATTGAAGGTGGAGGCGATGACGGTCTCGTTACCCATAACGCCGGCGCGATAGTTTGCGTTCTTGTCGTTTGCGTCAACAACGCAGGGATCGCCGGTGGAGGCGTCGGTGTTGGCGTACTGAGCGAGAGGATAGCTGTAAATGCCGTTCGGGCCGTCGTTCTGGACTGCCTCGGGGCTCATGATGGACTCGATGACCTTGGTGGAGGTGCCGCCGAAGCCGGTGCGGATCATGCAGTCCTCAAGCTTGATCTGATCCATAAGAAGCTCCCAGCGCTCGTCATCGAGGTCGGTTACGCCCTTAAGGTCTGCAAGCTTCAGATTGTTATTCTGTCCGAATACAACGCTCGAGCCGGTGTGCTTTATCTCGTAGTTATCGTTTCTCATAACTGCGAGCATCTCATCGGAAGCGGTGAGATTTGCGTAGGTCTTGGGGAAGGTGCCCTCCCAGTCGGAGCGGCTGAGATAGGTGGCGGTACCGGGGAGCCAGTAGTTTACGTCCATATCATCGAGCTGGTTCTCAACGGCGGTGCCGTTCTTGGAGCGCGCGAAGGTGGTATCGTCAAGAGCGCCGAGCTCCCAGGTCTTAACTGCGCTTTCGTTGCCCTTCATAGCCTCGACAACTGCCTCAGCCGCCTCGTGAGCGTTGCCGATTGCGAAGTAGTAGGTGCCGGCGTCGAGGATATAGCAGCCCTTGGTGCCGAGAAGGTTATCAGCGGTGGAATCCCAGGAAGCCATGTACTGAAGGTCGGCGGTGATGGTGGTGGTAAAGCTTGCGCCCGGCTCGATAACCTCGGTCTTGCCGAAGTCAAGGAGCTGAACTCCCGCCTTCTCAACGCCGTGTTCTTTATCGTAGTCGGTATACGGGGTAGAAACGTAGAGCTGAACGACGTCCTTGCCGGCACTCGAGCCGGTGTTCTTTACTGTGACGACTGCGGTAGCGGTCTGCGCGCCGAGGTCAACGGTGACGGAGTCGAGAGTCTGCTCAAAGGTGGTGTAGGAGAGGCCGTAGCCGAACGGATATGTGACCTCGTTATCGTAGCTCCATGCGCCGGAGGTGCTGCCGACGGTGCTCGTTGCGTTGCCTTGACCGAGCTCTGCGTCGATATAACGGGTCTCATAGTACTTGTAGCCGGTGTAGATGCCCTCTGCCTCAACGATGGCGGAGTTGATGTTTATCTCCGGCTGTGCGTTTGCCCACATAAGGAAGCCGTAGTTCTGTGCAGCGGGGCTGAGAGAAGCCTTGACTGCATAGACGTCGGGGAGTCTGCCGGAGGGGTTCACGGTGCCGTCGAGAATATCGCAGACGCCGTAGAAGCCGTAGCCGCCGGGAAGTCCGATCTGGAGCATTGCGTCGATGCCGTCGTTATCCTTAAGCTCCTGGATCTCCATTGCGGAGGCGTTGTTGAGGAGAACGATGACCTTGCCGCCGTTAGCGCTCTTGGCGTCGATCGCTGCCTGAATGAGCGCGCGCTCGTCGTCGGAGAGGCCGAGAGGATCGGTCTGATTGAGGCTCTGGCTGGGGTCAACGCCGGCGGTGCCGGGGGTGTAGTTTGCGTTCTCGCTGCCTGCGCGGGCGATGGTGACGATCATAACGTTATAATCGTTGAGGGTGCCGCGCCAGGAACCGTCAGCGCCGTCAAGAGCGGCGGGCGAAGGCTCCTTCGAGGTGAAGAAGCTGCCGGCGGAGTTTGCGGGGGCGGTGATGTTCGGATAGAAGCTCGAGCCGAACCAGCTTGCGACCTCTGTCTCATAGGTGGGACGGAGAGTCTCGTAGATGGTCTCGAGGGTCGGGTTGTAGGTGTAGCCCTTCGCCTTCAGAGCGGCGACGAAATCGACGGTATCAGCGTCGGTTCCGACGTTCTCGGTGAGGCTGGAGCCCATGATGCCGCCCATTACAGGGTGGTAGCTTGAGAAGCCCAAGAGGGATACCTTGCCCTTCTCGGATGCGGAGAGCGGAAGAGCGCCGTTATTCTTGAGAAGAACGCTGCCCTCCTCGTTCATTCTCTCGCCGACGTCGGCGATAGCCTTGACAAGCTCTGCGGTGGTCGCATAGTCAGACTTGAAGCCGTAAGCGGTGGAGGGGTCTGCCTCCTCGCTGACGATTCGAGTGCTGGAGGTGCCGAGGAACTTATCAATGTCTGTGCGGAAGCCGTTTACGATGACCGAGCCCGTAAGAGCAAGCACCGTAAGACCGGCGGTCAGGGTTGTCAAGCCTCGCCACAGAAGCTGCTTGGCCCGACTGTTTGTGCCTTTTGCCATTTTTAAATCCTCCTTCTATTTTTGCTCCTTGCGGAGTTTAACAACTAAAGGTATATTTGCCGCTGCCGACTGTCTTTGTCTCGCCGTTCGGAAGCACTACCTCGCAGGTAGTATCCACCGGAACGGTTACCCGGAGCGTGAATTTATCGTTTTCAATGCTCCAATCGCTCTCGGCAGTGCCGTAAGGCGTTTCTACGGAAGCCTTCGCGCTCGTGAGTCCGCCGCCGACAAGGGGCTTTACACGGAAGGTCTTGTAGCCTGCCTCAACGGGCTCAAGTCCGGCAACGCGCCTGTAAAGGAACGCGCCGACCGCGCCGGAGGCGTAGTGGTTATAGCTTATCATTCCGCCGGTGCCGTCGTCGCCTATCGGGCAGAAGCCGTCCTCGTCAAGGCCGTCCCAGCGCTCCCATATCGTAGTTGCGCCGACTCTGACCTCATAGAGCCACGATGGGCACTTGGTGTTCATAAGCATTTTGAAAGCGGTCTCCTCCTCGCCGTTATCGGCAAGGGCAAAGAGAATATACGGCGTGCCGGGGAAGCCGGTGCCGATGCAGTAATCGCTCTTTTCGACGAGCGCTACAAGGTTTTTGACTGCCTTCCTCTTGGTCTCGGCGTTCGGGAACATATCGAGCCAGAGCGGAAGGACGTAGGCCGTCTGGAACTCCTCGAGGAGCTTGCCGTTTCCGTCAGTCAGAACGCTGCAATAGGCGTCGGAGACCTTGGCGGCGAGGTCGGTGTAATACTTCTCGTCCTCGCTCTTGCCGAGGATATGGGTGATTTCGGCAACCTTGGAGGCGCAGCTCTTTATGCTCGCCGTTCCGGTCCACTTGGCTCTTGCCTGCCACTGCGACATATTCGGCACATCGGGCGCGACCCAATCGCCGAAGTGGAAAATGCCCGGAGTGTTCCAGATATATTTGTTCTTGCCGAAGCTCATAAGCCCCGCCCAGAAGAGCTGAGCCTTTATGTATTTTTTCATGCCGGGATAGAGGTTTTCAAGAACGCTCTTGTCGCCTCTCGCCTCATACTCTGCCCACGGCACCATGATTATCGCGTCGTCCCACCAGTCGACCGCCATATCCGGCATGGTAGTCGGGAAGCCGTAGCCCTGGCGCGGCACTGTATTCGGTACGCCGCCGCCCGGGAACTGCTCGCTCTTTACGTCCCTCAGCCACTTATCGAGAAAGCGCGAGGTGTCGAAGTTGAACGCCGCCGTCGGGCCGAATACGCAGATATCGCCGGTCCAGCCCATGCGCTCATCGCGCTGCGGGCAGTCGGTCGGGATATCGACGAGGTTCGATTTTGAGCCCCACTCGATGTTCTTCTGAAGTCTTGTGAGAAGCTTATCGCTGCACTCGAAGGAGCCGATCTCCGGCATATCGGAGTAAAGTGCGAGAGCGCTGATCTCAACTCTCTCGGTGTCGATGCCCTCAACGGAGGCATAGCGGAAGCCCATATAGGTAAATCTCGGTGAATACTCCTGCTCGCCGTCAGTGCAGGTGTAGGTCGCGGTAGCCTTTGCCGAGCGCAGGAACGAGAGGTTCAGCGAGCCGTCCTTATTAAGTATCTCTGCGTGCTTTACGATAACTTTTTCGCCCTTTTTGCCGTTTATCCTGAGCTTTACAACGCCGGCGAGGTTCTGACCGAAGTCGTAGATGGTCGCGTTTCCGACCTTCTTTGCGGAAAGGGGCTTGAACTCCTCGTGGCTCACTACCGGCGCGCCGTAATCTGCGATGATCTCGGGGTTTATTTTGAGAGTCTCGGGCGCGGCGCTTCTCCAATTTGCCTTGCCGAGGTCAACGGTGGCGTCGTAGGTCTCGCCGTCATAGAGGTCAGCCATGCGAACGGGTCCGTCCTCCGTTACCCTCCAGGACTCGTCCGTGCCGATCACCTCGCTCGTACCGTCCTCATACTCGACCCGGAGCTCCATAAGGAACGCCTGTCTGTCACCCATCAGTCGGTTAGCGCGGGTGAATACGAAGGAGCCGACAGCCCAGCCGCCGCAGACGATCGCATCGAGCGTATCGGCGCCGGTGAGCATTTCTGTGACGTCGTAGGTCTGATACATAAGGCTCGTTTTATATGATGTAAAGCCCGGGGCAAAGTAGCGGTTCCTAACTCGCCTGCCGTTAATATAGAGCTCGTAGATGCCGAGCGCGGTGGAGTTAATGAGCGCTCTTTTTACCTTTTTTGCGCTCTTTACCTCGCGGCGGAATACCATCGGAACGGGGCTTACGCCCTTCTCGGTGAAGGAATACGCCGCGTCGGAGATCCACTTTGCGCTCCACGCTGTACCCATTCTGCCGGTCTCGAAGGAGACGGACTTCTCCGCCCTCTCACCTGCATCGTCCTCGACCTTGAGCACCGCGGTGTAGGAGGTAAAGGGCTTCAGCGCCGGTCCGTCGTAAACTGTCACAGCCTCTTTGGCGCCGGATTTCTTCCAGCCGCCGAGCGTTATCTCTGCGCTCTTTACCTTGACGTTCTCTCTGTCAGACTCGAGCGAGAACGCAAATCTCGGCCTCAGCGCGTCTGTAACGCAGCCCTTTTCGAGGTTTTCAACCGCAAATCTTTTGACTTTTAGCATACCCTTCTCCTCCTATGTTTTTCTTGATTTTATATTACCAAACAATTAAAAATTTGTGTTGCCGCCTTCATAAAATGTTGATTTTTGAGCATTATCCGTTGTAAGATATGTGCAAATGGGTAAAAAAATATCCCTCACTTTTGTACATTATAACAAAAGTGAGGGGAAATATCAACTGATTATTTTATCGGCAGAAGCACGTTCAGGCTGAACCAGCCGTCCTTTACGCCGACTGTGGCGGTGCCGCCGTACTTTTCCGCGGTGGCGACGATGCTTCGCACTCCGTAGCCGTGGTTCTCGCGATCGCCCTTTGAGGTGACGGGCATTCCTCCGGAAAAGCGCGGCTCCTCACCGTAGCGGTTGCGGACGATTACGCTCGCAAAGCCCTTCTGGCGCGATACGGTGACGTGTATGAGCCTCTTTGCCGGGTCGGTGATTTTTTCCGCGCTCTCGATGGCGTTGTCAAGCGCGTTTCCGAAGATGGCGCTCATATCCATAACGCTGAGGAAATCAAGGAGCTTTCCGTCGGCCACGCAGGTGAGCGTTATGCCGTGCTCGTGGCAATAGAGACTCTTGCCGGTGAGAATGGTGTCAAGCACCTCGTTTCCGGTCTTGTTCTGAGCCTCGAACGCGCCGATCTCGCGCTCGACCTCGTCGAGATATTCTAACTTTTTATCATCTCCGATATTGCTCCGCAGGAGCGTGATCTGATGCTTCAGATCGTGGTACTTCTGGTTTACGATGCTCACAGACTCCTGATTTGCCCGGAAATTTGCGTATTGCGTGTTGAGAACGTTCTGCAGAGCGTTGCGCTCCTGACGGGAATAGTTGTCGCAGAGCTGAAAGTGGAGTGCAAACAGCATCGCCGTACCGCCGAAGTACACAAGGCTTCTCAGCGCGAATATCTCCGGAACGCTGTTCGAGGTAAACGGCGCGTCGGAGCTGAAATAGCTCAGGCTCGAGAGTATGTAGATAGATACCGCGCTGAGGACAGTCGTGATCGCCGTCGAAGGCTTTATCCGCATCTCAGCGTCCTCGCGTATATGCCCGCGCTCGGCAAGGTACGCCGCAGAAAACACCGCCGCGGCTATGAATATCATAAACGCGCACTCTCCGAAAAATCCGCCCATAAGCGGCAGCGGAGAGACATAAAGAGCGTAAAACTGCCATGCGAGCGAAACTCCGAACGCCGAGAGTATGAACGCCCTCGCGCAGTAATAGACCGCGTCAGCGACGCCGATCTCGCAGAACAGAACGAACGGAATAAGAGTCCAGAGCGCGAAGAGCGTATTTGTGACGTTGAAATATATACCCGACCTGTCGGCTATAAAGGCGATGTACAGCGCAGTCTGGAGTGCTAAGAACGCAGCCGAGACAAGCCACGTCTGCCATGCCTTAAGCCTTTTCGGAAGTATCGAGATAAAAAACATATACCCGAGCCAGTGGAACGCGCTCGTCCACAGTCCGGGAACATTGCGGATAACGTTCATCAGCTTCTACCCATAACGTAGAGGCTCAGCGCCTCCATAAACGCCTTTTTCTTGTTGCGGCTGAGCGCTACCCTCTCCCCGCCGACAACGGCGTCGTCGCCCTCTACGGCGTCGACGTTCTCGAGGTTTACGAGAAAGCACTTGTTGCAGCGGAAAAAGCTCTCCTGCGAGACCTTCTCCTCAACCTCCTTCATGGTGCCGGTGGCGCCGAAGTCACCGTCGAGCGTGTGGTAGACGAGGCTGTGCCCCTCAACCTCGATGTAGAGTATCCTGCTCTCCTCGACCTTTTTGACCCCGTGCTGGTTTGTGATGAAGATGTATCTCTTCTCTCTGCGGCGAAGAGAGCCTATGGCGCGCTCGAGGGTCTTTGAAAATGCGTAGTAACTGACGGGCTTGAGGATATAGTCGAGGGCGTTGACCTCGTAGCCCGAGATCGCGTACTGCGCGGTGTTCGTCACGAAGATGATGATGACCTCGCCGTCCTTCTCTCTTATCTCCTTTGCCGCGTCCATGCCGTTCATGAAGCGCATCTGGATATCCATCAGGATGATATCGTACTCAGCCTTATATCCGACCGCGATCTCATCGCCGTCGGAAAAGGTGCGGATATCGAATTTTTCGCCGCTCTCGCGCCCATAGCGCTCCAGCAGGCTTTTGAGCTCCCTGCGATAGCCGGCGTCATCCTCAACAAGAGCGATTCTTATCATCCTCTTCGCCTCCTATTAAAAATATAGCATTCTCAAAAAGTGCTGTCAATAGCTTGAACTTTTGAAAACGGGTGCTATAATGGCGTTTATATCCATATATTTGTATCATCGGAGGCATATCTATGGATGAAAGAGCAAAAATTGCCCGCGCTGTCGGGCGCACTACAATAATCGCAAATGCGGCGCTCACGCTTGTGAAGCTCCTCGCCGGCATTTTCGCCCACTCCGGCGCGATGATATCCGACGCGGCGCACTCGGCTTCAGATGTTCTGAGCACCATTATCGTGCTCATCGGCGTGCGGCTCTCCTCAAAGGAGGCTGACCGCGAGCACCCCTTCGGGCATGAGCGCTATGAGTCCATCGCCGCGATAGTCCTCGCAGTGATACTCTTCGGCACCGGACTTCTCATCGGCGTAGAGGGGCTTCGCAAGATAGTTTCGCACGAGGCGCTGACTGTGCCCGGCCCGCTCGCGCTCGCGGCGGCGGTGATCTCCATCGTTGTGAAGGAGCTTATGTACCACTACACCGCCCGAGCCGCGAAGGCTATCGACTCCGACGCGCTCATGGCCGACGCCTGGCACCACCGCTCGGACTCGCTCAGCTCCGTCGGAGCGCTTATCGGAATCGGCGGCGCCATGCTGGGCTTCGGGTATCTTGACCCTGCGGCAAGCATCGTCATCTCCGTTTTTGTTATGAAGGCCGCGGTGGATATCTTCCGCGACGCCTCGGAAAAGACGATCGACACCTCCGCCGACGCAAAGACCGAGGCGGCGATTTTTGACGCGGTGAGCTCGGTCGAGGGAATTCAGAATATCGACCTGCTCCGCACGCGCGAATTCGGCTCGAGAATTTACGTTGAGCTTGAGATCGCCGTCGACGGCGATTTGCCGCTCCGTGAGGCGCACGCGATAGCGGAGGAGGTTCACGACAAGGTCGAGAGCGCTTTTCCGCGCGTAAAGCACGTCATGGTACACGTAAATCCGGCTTAATCAGTCAAATGAGACCCGCTTCGCTGGGCTCTCATTTGAGTTTTTGCAGCCCGCTGCAGCGCACGCCAAAGGCGCACGTTTGCGGGCTGAGAAGTATTTTTCGCCTTCGGCGAATTCTGCGAAGCTGACAATAAAATCCGGCTCAGCGCGATGGCTGAGCCGGATTTTTCTATCTTCTTTTATATTTTATCGCAAATATGAGCGCTGCGGCAAGGGCGAGAGCCGAAACGCCCGTCAACATAAGAAATTCCGGCGTTACCGTGCTTCTTGTATCGGTATCGGTCTCATCAAGAGCATCGTCGGTGGCGCTTTCTTCCGTGAAGCCGCCCTCCATATCCGGAGGCGTGCCGCCCATTTCCGTGCCGTCCGGCATAGTTCCCATCTCGCCTGTCTCAGTGCCGTCGGGAGGCGTGGGTCTGTCCGTGGAATCCTCGCCGCTCATGTCCGGCGGAGTTTCCATCTCTTCGCTTTCGCCTTGCATATCAGGCGGCGTGCCGCCCATTTCACCCATGCTTTCGCCCATATTGCCGGGCTGAGCCATACCGCCGCCCATGCCGCCCATTACAGAGCCGAGGGTAGTGACATTCGATTCAAGTGTCACTTCGGTGCTTTCTGACCCGATGGTGAGCGTATAGGATTCTCCGAGGGTCATATCCGGCGTACTGACAGTCAGGCAGTTAAAGGTATAGGGTGCGGTGTATGAGAAAATATCTCCGAGAGTTATTTCGCTGCCCGCCGCCGCTAAGTCGGTGAGATTATAGAAGATAACGGGCTGGGTCGAATTCTCGCTCGGTGCCTCCGCCATATTGCTGGCGCCCAGGGCAATTACAGTTCCTCCGGTGATAACGAACTCTCCGCCGGATTCACTGCCGTAGTCGATCGCATTGTTCGAGCCGTTTCCAAGCACCGCAACTGTGACCGTGCCGCCGGAAATATATACGCTGCCGTTGGAATCTAAGCCGTCGGCATCGTTGCCGTCAGAATTCATAATAGTAAGCGCACCGCCGGTTATGGTCACATTTCCGCCGTTGCCGTTGGCGTTTAGTCCGTCGTCGGTGGGATAGATTTCAATATTTCCGCCATTCTGGGTGATATTCAGCGCCTCGATGCCCTCATAGCATTTCGTAATCACTATTTCCCCGCCGTTTACAGTTATATCGGCGTCGGAATGGACAGCGTCGTCGCCTGCGGAAATTGCAAAATCTCCGTCCTCGATGGTGATGCTGCCCACTGCCTTAATACCGTCGTCAGCGCTTGTGAGGTCAAAGGTGCCGGACTCTATATAGATATAACCTTCCTCGGTTTTCTGCTGAATCGCCTCATCAGCGGCGTCGACGGTAATTGAAGCCTTCATAATGCGGATAGTATCGTTTGCGTTTATGCCGTCCTTTGCGGCGGCGATCGTTATTGCGCCGCCGGTTATGACGAGGTCGTCGTTAGCCTCAATGCCGTGCTTATACTCAGCGGTGATATTAAGGGTACCGGAGCCGTTTATCGTGAGGTCATCCTTTGCGTAAATCGTGCCTCCCACGCCGTCAGAAATGGCAGCCGTGGAATACTCCGCGCCGGAGGCGAGGGTGTTTACAGTTCCGTCAGCGAGGGTTAGGAACACCTTGTCCGCCTGATTTACTATAAGCGCCGCGCTGTCCGAGCAGGTTATGCTGACGTCCGAGAGCCGGATATAAACCTTTGAATTGGAATTTGCGTCAACGGTAATGCTGCCGTCCGTGAGAGAGCCGGAAAGCTCATACCAGCCGGACTCGCTGATCACAAGTCCGCCGTCATAGACATAAGCGCCGCCTCCGCTTATCGTCGCCGTATCGCCCGAGAGGGTGACGGTCGTCACGTCGTAGCCGCTCCAATCTCCGTTCTGATCACTCGCGGTGAAGTACTCTGAGTCGGAATAAGCCTCGGAATCTTCATCCGTTACGGCTGTGATCCCGAGGCTTTTGCCGTTCATAAATAACACTGTGAGAGCTATGGCGATGACGAGGACGGCGACGCATATTGTATCGAATTTTTTATGCGCACTCATCCCGGCACCTCTCAGCTCATGTAATCGCCGTTGTAGCTTACAAGCACTGCGCTCTTTACTCCATTAAGCGAGGTCAGACCGTTGACAAAATCTGTGTTGTCGTCCTTGAGTCTGACTTCCATGTTAAGCTCGACGGAGCCGGCACGGGCGGTCTTGGACTTTGTTACGCACTTATTGACGTTTTCCTTGAGGAAAGCTACCGCCTTGTCCTCAGCCGCCTTATCATCGACAGTCATAACGACGATGTAGGGCTGAGTGTGGGTCTTGCGGTTGACAAAGAGAATGAGTACAACGCCGATAACGACGGAGCCGAATACTGCAAGAGGAATCATGCCTGCGGCAAGAACGATGCCTGCGGCGATTGCCCAGAAGAGAAACGCTATGTCAAGCGGTTCCTTGATTGCGGTACGGAAACGGACAATTGAAAGAGCACCGACCATACCGAGCGACAGCACCACGTTACTCGTGACGGCTAAAATTACGAGATTTGTGATCATCGTCAGCGCGACGAGTGTCACGCCGAAGGAGGTTGAAAACATAACGCCCTGATAGGTTTTCTTATAAACAAAGAAGATGAAAAGGCCTAGGCAAAAGGCAAGCGCCATACTGAGCACCATATCGAAGGCGCTGACCGCGGTCACGTTCTCAAGGAACGAGGATTTGAAGATGTCCGAAAAATTCATATTTATTCTCCTTTTTCTCTATTCAGCCGTAAATACGGCATATTTCATACTTTGAAAAGCTCGTTACCCTTCTGCCGGGAAGCTGGACTGCGCTTCTTATGACGTCCGGCAGGTATTCATCCCACTTGACCTCTAAGATGCAGAACTGGTCGCCGACACGAACTGTCGGGCAGTCCCAATCGAGAAAGTCGGTGTTCGATAGCCCGCTCCGAATGTTGTAATCGAGCGTGACGCGCACGTTTCCGGGCGCGTAGATGAACGGGTCGCGGGTGTAATCGACAATCGTCTTGGGTTGTAGTCCCTCAAAGCGCATCTTTGCGTATAGCTCCTGCACAAGCTCTCTACCGGAATCCATCATCCAATCGAGATCGCCGTCCACGATTTTCTGCGCCTCCTCCTCGGTGAGGCGCGCCTGCTCCTTAGAGGTCAGCCCGTTGATTTTTGACTTCTTTTCGAGGGAAATGAAGCTCTTATCGCCGTTATAATATCGAATTCTGAACTTTTCGCGCTTATTAACTCCGTCTACCTTTTCACGAAGCGCCTTATCGTATATGTTATCGAAGTAGAGGCTGCGTATCTCGTACTTGCCGCCCTTCGCGTGCTTGTCGCGCTCCATAACGGCGTCAAGCCGGCTTCTGAGGATCAGCATATCGGCGTAATTCAGCTCATGCTTCCATTCATGGCGGAATTTCATCTCGCTCACTTCCTTTCCGTTTCGAACTATGCCTCTATTATAGCCGCGAACCTTAAATGTAGTTTAAAGTAATTAAAGAAATTACAGTTTCTCGCTTTAAATAATTAAACTTTCCCTTGACAAAGGGGCTTACGGGTGCTAAACTTACGTCAAACCGATGAGGAAGAGTAGTAAGCGCCTTCCCTTATCTCTGAGCGAGCCGCTGGCGGTGAGAGTGCGGCAGATAATACTGCGCCGAATGGACTTCCGAGGGCAATCTGAACGGCTTATGCCTATTAGGTGCGCCGAGGTATGGCTCCCCGTTATAAAAAGTCTGCGTTTTCTGACGCGAAAAGTGGGCGCGAGAGCGTCAAGCCGGGTGGCACCGCAGGATTTTTCATCCTGTCCCAGCATATTATTGCAGGGACAGGATTTATTTTTTGTCCCGAGAAAAGGAGAATCGTTATGAAAAAGCTCGTCTCGCTCGTCCTTATGCTCGCGCTCGTACTTTCGCTCGCCGCCTGCTCGGCATCCGACAGCGGCGCAAAGACCTACTCCGTCGGAATCTGCAACTTCGTTGACGACGCCTCGCTCAATCAGATCATCGAGAACGTCGAAGCCCGCCTTAGCGAGATCGCAAAGGAAAAGGGCGTTACCATCAACGTCAAGGTCGATAACTGCAACATGGACGCGAACGTTCTCAACCAGATCATCGCGGACTTCACCGCCTCGAACGTAGACCTCATGATCGGCGTTGCGACCCCGGTCGCTATGGCGATGCAGGCGGCGACCGAGGACAGCGGTATTCCCGTTGTATTCGCCGCTGTTTCCGATCCCCTCGCCTGCGGACTTGTCGACTCGCTTGAAAAGCCCGGCCACAACGTGACCGGCACCTCGGACTACCTCGACACAAACGCGGTCATGAACCTCATCTTCGCCGTGGACGCGGGCGCAGACAAGATCGGTCTCCTTTATAATATAGGCGAGGACGCCTCCGCGACTCCGATTGCCGCCGCGAAGCAGTATCTTGACGCAAAGGGCATCTCCTACGTCGAGCGCACCGGCACCAATGTCGAGGAGGTAATGCTCGCCGCAGATGCTCTCATCGCAGACGGCGTGGACGCGATCTTCACCCCGACCGACAACACCATTATGAAAAGCGAGCTTGCGATCTACGAAAAGCTCGCCGCCGCAGGCATTCCGCACTACACCGGCGCTGATTCCTTTGCGCTGAACGGCGCATTCCTCGGCTACGGCGTTGACTACGCAAATCTCGGCGTTGAAACGGCGAACATGGCGGCGAAGATACTCATTGACGGCGCCTCTCCCGCCGACACCGCAGTAATGACCTTCGATAACGGCACCGCAACAGTGAACACCGAGACCACAGCTCTGCTCGGCCTCGACTATGAAACCGTCAAGGCTCAGCTTCAGCCCTTCTGCACAAAGGTGCAGTCCATCACCACCGCCGAGAGCTTCGGTGACCTCGGCTAAAAAGGAGCCAGATCTATGAATCCAGTCCTTTCAATAGCTCAGACGGCGCTTGAGCTCGGGCTTATAAGTTCGCTCACAGTGCTGGCTCTCTTTCTGAGCTATTCGATGCTCGGCGTGTGCGATCTCTCGACCGACGGGTGCTTTGCCCTCGGCGCGACGGTCGGCGCGGTGGTCGCGATAAGCGGGCATCCGTTTCTCTCGATCTTCGCCGCGATGGCGGCGGGCGTTCTCTCCGGCTTCGTCGTTGCCTTTTTGCAGACGAAGATGGGCATAAACAGCCTGCTTGCCGGAATAATCGTGAACACCGGCCTTTACTCGGTGATCATCGGCATAATGGGCGGTGCGAGCCTCCTCAACATGAACAAGACCGAGACTATTTTTACAATTATGCGCGCTCTCTTAGACAGAACGCCGCTTGCGCCATATTATAAGACAGTCGTTGCCGCGATTTTTGTCGCGCTCGTCATAGCGTTTCTCGCTTTCTTTCTCAGAACGCGCCTCGGGCTTGCGATCCGCGCCACCGGCGATAACCCCGATATGGTGCGCTCAAGCTCCATAAATCCCGCGTTTACGACTATCGTCGGGCTGTGCATCTCAAACTCCTTCACCGCTCTCTCCGGCGCGCTTTTAGCGCAGAGTCAGAAGTCGGTTACGGCGGATATCGGATCCGGCATGGTGACGATCGCGCTCGCAAGCCTGCTTATCGGCGGAATTTTCGCCTTTAAGGGCAAGGTCACGCGCCGCGCCCTCGGCGCCGTTCTCGGCGCGATAATCTTCCGCCTTGTCTACGCAGTTGCCCTGCGCTTCAATATGCCGGCTTTCATGCTGAAGCTCGTGAGCTCCGTGATCGTCATCATCGCCATCTCCGCGCCGTATCTCAGGCAGCGCCTGCCCGACTTCAAGCGCAGATTCGTGCACAAGCGAGGTGGCAAAAATGCTTAAGCTCACTAGCCTTGTCAAGACCTTCAACCCCGGCACCGTCAATGAGCGCACAGCCCTCGACAGCGTTTCGCTCGACGTGAAAAAGGGCGACTTCATCTCGATAATCGGCGCTAACGGCGCTGGCAAAAGCACGCTCTTCGGCGCGATCGGCGGCTCGTTTTTCACAGACTCCGGCGCTATCATTCTCGACGGCGAGGATATTACTCTCAAGCCCGAGCACCTGCGCTCGCGCGATATCGGCAGGCTTTTTCAGGATCCGCGCCTCGGCACGGCGCCGAATATGACGATTGAGGAAAATCTCACCCTCGCCGCTGGCCGCGGCGGGTGGTTTTCGACGCTCACAAAGCGCGACAGGGATTTCTTCCGCGAAAAGCTCAGCGTTCTCGGCATGGGACTTGAGGACAGACTTCAGCACCCGGTCGGGCTGCTCTCCGGCGGTCAGCGCCAGGCGCTCACGCTGATGATGGCGACGATAAACCCGCCGAAGCTTCTGCTTCTTGACGAGCACACCGCCGCGCTTGACCCCGCGACTGCGGAAAAGGTGCTTGAGATCACGCGCTCCACCGTTGAGGAAAACGGACTCACCTGCCTTATGATAACTCACAATATGCAAAGTGCGCTCGAACTCGGCAACCGCACACTCATGATGAGCGCAGGTAAAATAATCTTCGACACCGAGGGTGAGGCGCGCGCAAGGCTTGAGGTCGGCGATCTCCTTGAGCTGTTCCGCGAGAAGGTCGGAAAGAGCCTCGACAACGACAGAATGATTTTGAATTAGTCAGGAGTTCTTTAATTTTTATGAAAAAGCCCGTTATTGGTATTTTGCCCCTTAAAGATATTGAAACAGGCAAAGAATGGATGAGCGATAACTACACAAACGCAGTTTTTCGCTCCGGCGGAATTCCCCTTGTGTTTCCGCTCACAGATAACGATGATCGACTGTGTGATCTTCTCAGCGCCGTAGACGGCGTTCTGTTTTCCGGCGGGCCGGATGTTGCGCCTGAAAAATACGGCGAAGCACCGGATCCCACAGTTAAGGTTTCGCCTGAGCGTGACGGGATGGAGCTTAAGCTTATGCCGATGGCGCTGGAATCCGGCAAGCCTATCCTATGTATCTGCCGCGGCGAGCAGCTTCTGAACGTCGCCCTCGGCGGTACGCTCTGGCAGGATCTGCCCTCGATGCGTGATTGTGGCGTCGATCACAACCAGTCCGGCGAGCACTACGCCCACAGAAACGCCGTCCTGCCCTCTACTCCCCTCGCCTCCCTAATAGGTGAGCGCGAGATACTCGTAAACAGCCTGCACCACCAGGCGATAAAGGCTCTCGCCCCCGCTCTCATGCCGATGGCTGTAAGCGAGGACGGGCTTGTTGAGGCGGTCTATATGCCGGAAAAGAGCTTTGTGTGGGGCGTTCAGTGGCACCCGGAGCGCTCCTTCGACGTATCGGAGGACAGCCGCAAAATATTCGCCGCTTTTATAAGTGCGTGTAAATAAAAAAGGCAAAGCCGATCATCGGCTTTGCCTTTAGCTTTTTATTTATGGGTCAGATTTCCGTTACTTCAAGCCCATCGCAGGTATCGAGCATATGCTTTCCGGCGATGACTGTGATATTCTGCTCGCCGGCGCACTTATCGAGCGTTTCGCAGAGCGCGAGAAGGTCTGCCTTCGAGGCGGAAACGACCTCCTTTGCGATGCGGGCGAGATCCTCGTAGGTCGTGCCGTTCAGATAGCGCTGCTCCGCGATATACATCTGCGTGCGGACGTTGAGAAGCGGGTCAAAGGCCTTCGTCGCGGCGAGGATGGGCGCGGTGAGATCGGGGTCAGAGGCGAGGAATTCGCGCACGAAGTCCGCCGCCTTGTCATAAACTCCGAGGCTTCTTGCCGGCTTCGGGTCGCGGTAGCTGTAATAGTAGCTCTCGCCCTCCGGGGTCTGACGGAAGCCGGTGCCGTATGCTCCGCCGAGAACTCTCACCTCGTTCCAGAGGTAGGAGAACGTGAGGATATTCTGCAAAACATAGCTCGCGCCGGAAAATTCTCCGTCAAAAAGCGCGCCCTTTACGGCGTATGCGACGGGTGCGGGGATAGCGATTCCGGTGGGCGCAGTCTTTGCGGGCTCATAATCGCTCTTGTCGCTCTTTTCACCCTCAGGAAGCGCGTCGATAAGCTTTTTCGCGGCTCTCTTTGCCTCCTCTGAGGCGCCGACAGTCAGTCTTGCGCGGCAGAAGAGCTTTTCAGCCATCGCTCCGAGCTCGTCGCCGAGGGTATCCGGCGTGTTCTCCGTGAGCTTTCTGAGCTTTTCAATGAAGCTCGAGCCGCCGAGCTGCTCCTTCGCCATGCCCGCTCCGGAGATCGACGCACCGGTGCGGAGTATGCCATACATATGTCCCGCTCCGATAAGCGCCATTTTCAGCTCGTTCAGATTCTGTGCAAGCAGGTTTTTCACAGCCTGCTTATCATCAAAGCGCGTCTTTGTGAGCATCTCGGATATGAGAGCGGCGGCGTTTTCGCCCTCAGCGGCGAGAGCGCCCATCGAAACGGTGAAAAATGCGCGCACATCGCCGGATTTAGTTTTAAATGCCGCGGTGTCGAACGTAAGTCTGCCGATGCGCTCCTTTGTTTCGGACTGCAGCTCTGCGCTTGTGCGGCTCTCCGTCTGGAGTTTGGAGATGAGCTTAGTCAGAAGCGCGACCTTCCAGAGCTCGTCCGCGCCTACATCGGAGCACTCAAACCACAGATCCATATTCGCAAGGCTGCTGCCCGTTGTGCTCTCAAGGACGGTCACGCCGTCCACGGAAGCAGTCTTCGGCGTGATATCCTTCGGGGTCGGGTCGATATCGCTGAGTGCGAGAACGGGGATCTTCGCCTTGTCCTCTTCTCTGTCGGGAGTCTGCTGCCACTCTCTGACGGCGGAAAGCTCGGCCTTTTTCTCCTCGAGCTCCGCCTCACTCCACTTATCCTGCCTTGCCTTGACTCTCGCCCTTTCGTCGGCAAGCTTTGCCTCTCCGAGAGTGGTGCTCGGAACGAGCACTGCGGTCACGCAGGATCGGTTATCGAGGAGAAGAACCCTTATAAGCTCTTCAAAATATCCGCCCGCGACCATATTGCGCTCAATGTCGCCCAGCGCCTTTTCGCAGGTGAGGTAGAGCGCGGGATCGCCGCCGTAGAGCCAGCTGTCGAGCATCGTAAGGCCCTCGGAGAGCGAGCGCGAGAAGCCGGAATCCTTATCTCTCAGCTTGAAGGCGAAGCGGTTGTAGCTCGCTCTTATGCGCTTTTCCTCAACGCCCTTGTCCGCTATCTCACCGAGCACCTCGCGGACGGTTTTTCTTATATCGTCGAGCTTGTCCTCATCGGTATTGCGGAAGATAAGAGCTCCTGCAAGCTCCTGAATGCCGTCGTTTACGCTGAAATCGACGTCCTCGGCAAGCTCCTTTTCAAGAATCGCCTTTTTGAGCGGCGCGTCATTGTCGCCGCAGAGATAGTCGGCGAGGATATTCGCCGCGTAGACCTTCTCCTGCTCCTCGAAGGTACCGAGGAGCCAGCCTATACCGATCATGCCGCGGCCCTTCGGATCCTCCTCCGCGCCGATCTCATACTCAAATCTCTCGGTTTTCGGCTCGACGCTCCTCTGGAACGGAATGGAGAAATCGGCGTCGAGGCGCTCATAAGGCGCAAAAAATTCTTCGAGCTTCGCAAGGGCGGCGTCGATATCAACAGAGCCGACGAGCATCGTGCGGGAGTTTGACGGGTGGTAATACTTTTTGTGCATTTCAATGAAATGCTCGTAGGTGAGGTCGGGTATGGTCGAGGGCTCTCCACCGGAATCATGGCGATAGGTGGTGTCTGGGAAGATGAGCGACTGCAGCTTCGTCATCAGCACCTCGTCCGGGTCGGAGTAGGCGCCCTTCATCTCGTTGAGGACTACGCCCTGATACTCCGCGACGTTCTCCTCGTTTATCTCATATCTCCAGCCCTCCTGACGGAAGATCGAGGGATTCGTATAGATATTGGGGTGGAGCACCGCGTCAAGATAGATATCCATGAGGTTCAGAAAATCCTTCCTATTGCGGCTCGAGATGGGGTACACGGTCTTATCCGGGTAGGTCATCGCGTTGAGGAAGGTGTTTACGGAGCTCTTGAGAAGCTCTACAAACGGGTCTTTTATAGGGTATTTCTCGCTTCCGCAGAGCACAGAATGCTCGAGAATGTGGAAAACGCCGGTGGAGTTTTCCGGAATAGTCTTGAACGCGATGCCGAAGGACATATTCTCATCCCTGCGGTTTATCCAAGCGACCTCGGCGCCTGTCACGGCGTGAGAAAATTCATAGAGCTCGCCGTCAAGCTCCTCTATGCGGCGAACGCGTCGGAGCTCAAAGCCGTGGTATATTTTTCCTGCTTCCATGCTTATACCTCTCTTGTGGTTTTATTTGTTTAACGCAAAAATTTGTCATCTTTTTCGGTTGCCGCCTAAGCGGCGAGAAAAAGGACTTGAATTAGAACATAATAATTGCTTGGCAATTATTACAATGCGTCGACAAAGTCTCCGCATCGAACATATTTTGCGCTCTCGGAGCGCAAAATATGACGCCTGCGGGCGGGTTATGCGACGTGAAGGGGCCTCTCGGCCGGCCCCTTCACAGAACCCCGCCTCCTTTATCCAACGCTTTACCTTTTTGTCTACAGTCTGTAATAATTGCTTGGCAATTATTATATCATAGTATAACCCCGTAAGCAAATGAATTATTTAAGGACTTTTTATATCATTTTCGGCTATTTGTTACAAAATAAGCTTGTCAACGCTATCTTATTATGTTAAAATTTAACAAATATCCACCCCGGGAGGTAATAAAATGAGAAAGACTAAGATAATCTGCACCCTCGGCCCTGCGACCGACGATGAAAACGTACTGCGCGCTATGATAAACGCGGGACTGAACGTCGCCCGCTTCAACTTCTCCCACGGCTCCTATGCCGACCACGAAAAGCGCCTCAACGAGGTCATAAAGCTCCGGAACGAGATGGGTCTGCCCATCGCCGCACTCCTCGATACGAAGGGCCCCGAGATTCGTCTCGGCGACTTTGAGGGCGGCGAAGCCGAGCTTATCCCCGGCCAGAAGTTCACGCTCACTACCACCGAGATACTCGGCACCGCCGAGCGAGCCTACGTTAACTACGATGGGCTTCCCGGCGACGTAAGACCCGGCAACTTTCTTCTCATAAACGACGGACTTATTAAGCTCTCCGTCGACTCCGTCCGCGCCGGCGAGATTGAATGCACCGTCATCGACGGCGGCAAGGTATCCAATCACAAGGGCGTGAACGTTCCCGGCGTGTCTCTCCGTATGCCCTACCTCTCCGCCCGCGATATGGCTGACCTCCAGTTCGGCAAGGAGCACGATTTTGATTTCATCGCCGCCTCCTTCGTCCGCAACGCCACCGACGTCAACATTCTCCGCAACTACTGCGACGCAATAGGCTGGAGGGACGTCAAGATAATCTCCAAAATCGAGAACGCCGAGGGCGTTGAGAACGTGGACGCTATCATCGAGGCCTCCGACGGCATAATGGTCGCCCGCGGCGACATGGGCGTTGAGATCAGCTTTGAGCTTATCCCCGCAATTCAGAAGATGATAATCAAAAAGGTCTACGAGGCCGGCAAGATAGTCGTTACCGCGACGCAGATGCTCGAGAGCATGATCACAAATCCCCGCCCGACAAGAGCGGAGATAACCGACGTTGCAAACGCGATCTACGACGGTACGAGCGCAATAATGCTCTCCGGCGAGTCCGCCGTCGGCAAGCACCCCATCGACGCTGTCAGAACGATGGATATGATCGCGCGCACCACGGAGTCCGACATCGACTACATCCACCGCTTCCGCGACCGCGCGCCCGCCGAGAGCAACGCGATCCACTCCATAACGAGCGCCATCGGTCACGCGACAGTCTCCGCCGCGAACGACCTTCATGCCTCCGCGATTATCACCGTCACCAAGACCGGCTACTCCGCGAGAATGATCTCGAAGTACCGCCCGGAGACCATGGTCATCGGCGCGACCACAAGTGAGAAGGCTTGGCGCCAGCTAAACCTCAGCTGGGGAGTTTTCCCCGTTATGTGCGAGGTCAAGCAGAACACAGACGAGCTCTTTGATCATGCCGTTGATGTATCGCTCCGCGCCGGAGCGATCAAGAAGGGCGACACCGTGGTCATCAGCGCGGGCGTTCCGCTCGGTATCGCCGGCAACACCAATATGCTCAAGGTTCACGAGGTCAGATGATGCACTCCGCCGTAATAGTTGCAGTTATCGCGGTGCTTATTGTGCTCATCGCTGCGGGCTGTGCATTTATTAAGCCCGCTGACCCGGAGGAGTATATTTCCGGCGGCACCACCGACAACACCGATCCCGACGCGCCGAAGGTCATAAAATCCGAGGATATGACCTCGTTTTACTGCTATGTCAATCTTCTCGGCTATGACACCGCGGATTATCCCGAGATCACCGAGATGAAGTACACCTTTGAGGCGAGCCTTGAGAAGGACGGCGCGGAAAAGATGGCGGCGCTTCAGGACATCGTAAAGCGCTACGATTTCGCGCAGTTTAACGGTATTTCCCGCCACACCGCCGGTCTGCCGGATCATTTCGGCGTGAAGTTAGATATTAACTACGCCTCCGGCGAGCACATATACGCCGACCACAATCAGGATATGCTTCTGCCGTTGGAGGCGGTGCGCGAGCTTGTGGTGCTATTCCGCGGCGAGATCACGTTCACGAGCATTTCGATGGACGAGGCGGCGAAAATGATGGCGGAGCGCGAAGATTATATTCTCCTCGACGTCCGCACCGACGAGGAGTATGACGAGGGTCATATTCCCGGCGCGTACATCGTCCCGCTCGACGATATCCGGTCAATAAACGAGGACTCTCCGTGGAGCCGCGACCAGCTTATTCTTGTTTACTGCCGCTCCGGCCGGCGCAGCAAGCTCGCCGCCGAGGAGATGTGCAAAATGGGCTACACGAACGTAGTAGAGATCGGCGGCATCATCGACTGGAAGGGCGAAATCGAAAAGTAAACTTATCGGGCAGGTTAAATACCTGCCCGATTGTGTTATTTTAAATATTCAAGTATTTCTGCGGCGTTGGTGTCCGGCTTGACCTTCGGCATGACGCGCTCGATTATGCCGTTCTCGTCGATTATATAGGTGCTTCTCACAACGCCCATCGACACCTTGCCGTAGTTTTTCTTCTCCTGCCAGACCCCGTAAGCCTCGATTGCCGTCCTCTCAGGGTCGGAGAGAAGGATAAACGGAAGCGAGTTGTTCTCCGCAAATCTTCTGTGGCTTGCCTCGCTGTCACGGCTCACACCGATCACAACAACGCCGCGCCTTCTGAACTCGGCGTACTGCATCGCAAAGGCGCACGCCTGACGGGTACAGCCCGGAGTTGAATCCTTCGGATAGAAATATAGGACCACCTTTTTCCCGCGAAACTGTGAGAGCGTAACGGCGCCTCCGTCCTTGTCATTGAGCGTAAAATCCGGTGCAGGTGTTCCAACCTCGAGCATAAAAATCTCTCCTTTTTTGCTTTTCTCCATTGTAATCCAAATTGTGCAGATAGGCAAGCATAAACTTGCGCTGTCAAGGGCGAAGCTTATGCTGAAACGCTTTCTGCGAGTGGAAATGCGTGGCATAATGTAGAAAATCAAAAATGGGGGTAAGTATATGAAAAAGGCAATTTCCCTGCTTCTCAGCGCTGTTCTGCTCCTCTCCGCGGTCGCCTGCTCCGGCGGAACGCCGACCGAAAAGCCCGCTGACGAGCCGGCTCAGAGCACATCTGACGAGCCCGCAGTCAACGA
The DNA here is from genome assembly GCA_017479425.1 of Oscillospiraceae bacterium. Taxonomy (GTDB): domain Bacteria; phylum Bacillota; class Clostridia; order Oscillospirales; family Oscillospiraceae; genus RUG626. The sequence continues at coordinate 59,243 of JAFVCD010000044.1, read as the reverse complement.
TACTCCGGTCGCAGTTGAGATACCCGAGCGCGGCAAGGCTGACCGCTCAAATCTCGCCTACGCCAGCGCAATCGACAAATACCTGAAAACCGACTGGGCGGGCTATTGGATCTGGACTAAGAGCTGCAGCGAGGACAGCTACGTTTCATTCAGAAAGACTGTCACTGTTTCCGCCGATGAAACGGTAACCGCATACATCTCCTCCGTTGACAAATACGTCCTTTTCCTCAACGGCGAGATGGTAGTTCTTGACGGCTCAGTAAAGCGCGGCCCCACGCCCTATGACACATACTACGACACCGTTTCTCTCGACCTTAAGTCCGGCGACAACGAAATTGCGATCCTCGTCGCCTTCAACGGCCGCAGCGGCGACGGCTCCATCGTACCCGTTATGGCAAACGCCGACGGCGATATGGATCCTCAGGCAGGTTTCCTTTTTGAGATGGATACGTCCGCCGGAAAAACAGTCTCTGACGCCTCCTGGAAGTGCGCGCGCAACGCCGGTTACAAAAACCGCGCCACCGGCGGCAAGGACTACGTGCGCTACGATCAAAGCTCCATGCTCGCTGAGCGCAACGTGTTCTACAACGCCGCCGACTCCATCGGCGACTGGACTTCCCTCAGCTATGATGACAGCGCGTGGGAGGATGCGACTATTATTGCCAAGCCCGGCGAGCTTCCCTTCGGCGATATCTATGACGCTATGATAAAGACCCCGAAGTTCGGCGATCTTGTCGACTTTGAGAGCGAGTACATCGGCGCCGCCCTGGCCGCGGACACAACGCTTGAGCTTCATCTCCCCGGCAATATGCAGTTTACCTGGTACATTGAGCTTGAGTCTGACGCCGGCAAGGCGCTCACCTTCTACACCAACACCTACGCCGACAGGCAGGGTATGCAGAACTTTAAGGATACCTATTTGACCGCCTCCGGCGCTCAGAGCTATGAGAACTATCCTTGGAGATCGGGCTCTGTTCTCTATATTGAAGCTCCCGCAGGCGTGAAATTCACCCGCATCGCCTATCGTCCCTCCGGCTTCAACGGAGAGTGGGCAGGCTCGTTTGCCTCCTCCGACGCTGTTCTTACTCAGCTCTGGCAGGAGAGCCTCAACACCATTGCGATCTGCATGCGTGATACCTTCATGGACTGTCCCGAGCGCGAGCGCGGCCCCTATATGGGCGACGCCGCAAACGAGATAGACGCAACACTCTACGCCTACGACGGCGAGGGGCTTGAGATAACCAAAAAGGCGATTTTAGCCTGCATCGGCTGGACTCTCACCGACGGTGCCATCCCCTCCCGTGCGCCGAGCCAGAAGCCGCAGGAGATCCCGAACCAGTCGCTCTCCTTTATGACCACCGCATATCACTATTGGCTCCACTCCGGCGATACTGACACAATGAACGCCTACTATGACGCTTTTGTGAATTATCTCAAGCTCTATGAGATGGGCGAAAACGGTCTGCCGCTCTACCGTGACGGAAGCTGGACGTGGAACGACTGGGGCAACAACATCGACACCGAGCTATTGCAGAGCGCGTGGTACTACTACGCACTCACTGTCACGGAAAAGCTCGCCTCCGACCTCGGCCGCGAGTTCGACTCCGAGCTTAAAGCCCGTATGACCTCCTATGAGGGCGCTTGGCACGATTACTACTACACTGCCGAGGGCTTCAAGGCGCCCGACAGCCGCTTCATTGACGATCGCGCGAACGCTCTTCTCGTTCTCGGCGGACTTATCACCGACGAAGCGGATATCGAGCTTGTCACAAAGGTTCTCGATACCACCTATGAGGCTAGCCCCTACATGGAAAAGTTCGTTCTTGAGGCTCTCTGCCAGCTCAGAAGGCAGGATCTCGCCATCAAACGCATCAAGGCTCGATATGACCTTATGGTAACGGATTCGTGGGACACCCTCTACGAGCAGTTCAACGACGTCACCGGCACATACAACCACGGCTGGACAAGCGCTCCGCTCTACATTCTCTCGAAGTATGTTGCCGGCATTCGTCCGCTCAAGGCAGGCTGGGAGGAATATGAAATAGTCCTCTCCGGCGCGCTTGAGGATTATACCTGCACCGAGTGGACGCCGAAGGGCGCAATTACCGTTGAAAAGAACGGCGATAGCGTAAAGATCACTGCCATCGACGCAAAGGGTACCGTAGTTCTCCCGAACGGCGAGGCACACGAGATCACGACCGCCGGTGAATATGATTTTTAATTTGAGGTTTATAAAATGAAAAGAATGATTCCGATTCTTATCCTTTTCGCGCTTTTACTTACCGCCTGCTCCGCATCGACTGAGCAGGTCAGCACCGAGCCCTCAGAGCCGCCGGTGCTTGATAAGCTTGAAATTGTCTCCTACCCCGATAAGACCGAGTATGCCGCAGGTGAATCCTTTGACCCCACCGGACTTGTCGTAAATGCCATAATGTCCGACGGAAGCGTTCAGGAGAATGTGGAATGGACAAGCGAGGAGACGGTAATTGTGAACCGCATGGAATCAGTCAAGGTCGAGTGTCTCGGCAAGAAACTCACGATTCCCGTGAAGGTCTATCTTGCGGGCAACGCCGAGGAGTACTCGGTTGCAAATACTGCAACTGTCGAGAGCAGTCCGATAAAGGGCAACACATACTTCTGGCTCGGCTCCTCAGTTACCTTCGGCGCCTCCTCCGAGGAGGAGAGCATGGTGGATTTCTTCGCTAAGAAATGGGACTGCACCTGCATTAAGGAGGCGGTTTCAGGCACGAAGCTCACCGCCGCCGCAAGTCAGAGCTACGTCGAACGCTTCAACAAGTACCTCGAAAGCGCCGACCGCGCCGAGCACCTCGACGGCTTCATCTGCCAGCTCTCTACGAATGATACCTCCGACCCCAAGGGCTTCGGAATGGTTATGCCGAATATGATTACCGACTATCAGTATTTCGATGTGAATACCACCTTCGGCGCGATGGAGTACATCGCCGCTAAAGTCAAAGAGGTCTGGGGCTGCCCGGTGTACTTCTACACGAATCCCCCATTCGGCAACGCAAACTACGTTCCGATGGTAGAGGCGCTGGAGCTGATGGCGCCGAAGTGGGATATTACGATAATTGATATGTACCGCGACGAGGAGTTTAACGCCATAACGGACGCTGAGCGCTCCCTCTACATGGCGGATACAATCCACCCTACGAAGGCAGGCTACCGCGACTGGTGGCTGCCGAAGTTCGAGGAAGCAATAATCAAATAAATTGACGGCGAAGCTCAACCGAGCTTCGCCGTTTCTGTTATAACCATATCCATTTTTATATCGTGCTTTTCAGCCGGAACGTCGCAGAGGAGCTTGTCAAAGCAGAGGCAGAGCTTGAAAATCTCTCTTTCCGCAAGGAATCTGTCGTAATATCCCCTGCCGTGGCCAAGGCGGTTTAAGTTTCTCGAGGCGGCAACGCACGGCACTATGGCAAGGTCTATTCCCACACTCCACGCTTCGCTCCCTATCGGCTCCCGAATGCCGAATGTACCGGGTGCAAGGTCATCAAGGGAGCGTATCTTCACCGCCAGCATATTATCCCCAACGCATTTCGGCACAAGAACAGTTTTGCCGCGCTCCAGTGCGTCGGTGATTATACCCCTTGTCTCAGGCTCGTCAGGCACAGAAACGTAGATAAAAACCGTCTCAGCCGCGATATATTCCGAGGTTTGCAAAACTGCCGCCGCTATTCTTTCCGAGGCGGTTTTTATGTGCTCTGGTGTTAAGTTTTTCCTTATTTCGGCGCATTTAATGCGCAATTCTCTCTTATTCATGCATTTAAATTATCACGCCCTCAGACTTTCGTCAAGGGCGCGATTTTATCTGAAATTGCTGTTGAGATACGCTGAGCTGAGCTGTAGGCTCTTTATAGGTGAGCCGTCCACCCAGTTTTTGTGGCTTTCGAGAATTACGGCGTCGATTCCGCAGTTCTTAGCCTCGGCGGTCAGTCTGTCGAGCGGCATATTTCCGCAGCCAAGCTCCATGCTGTCAGCCTTGAGAATCGGAGTTATGCCTTTTCCGATCATTCTTATGCCTCTGTCATTTATGTGCCAGAGCTTCATTCTCGCGCCGAGGCGCTTCATCCACTCGCCCGCGTCCGCGCCGGCATCGGTGAACCAATAGCTGTCAAACTCAAAATTCACCTTCTCCGGGTCGGTATGGCTCATTATATATTCGTATGCCGTACCATTCCCTGTCCGCCTCAACTCGCAGTTGTGGTTGTGGTACAGAAGCGAAACGCCGCTTTTTGCGAGGATCCCGCCGTATTCGTTGAGATCGCGGCACAGCTCCCCCAGTGCAGACTCGTCCGAATAGTCAAAGTTGTACATTCCCGTAATTACCACATACTTTGTGCCGAAGCCGTTTGCCTCCGCGATCACCTTGTCCGGGTCAGCCTTTATCGTGCCGAGATCCTCATGCACGCTCGTAACACCAAGCCCGGACTCGCGCAGGAGCTCCTTCCAGTTGAAAGCTCCGCCCTTGCCCACCGGCATTCCCGCCGCCTTTGTAAGCGCGCGCACGAAAAACGAGGTCGGGCGTATCATAAATCCGCATAGCTCGATCGCATCGTAGCCCGCGAGCTTTATTGCGGCGAGCGTATCGCCCGCCTCGGTCTCGGAGCGCGTTACCGTGCCGAGCATGATCTGCTGTACTGCTTTTTTAATCATAGAAATCACCAATTTTACAGTCGGAGCCGCCCCGAAGGACGGCTCCATATAGAGGAAGGAAAAATGAAGGGTTAATTCTTCTTATTCTTCTTTGCGGAGAGCACCCACATAACAGCGCCGAGGACTGTGAGGACTCCGAAGAAGGCGGTTGCGCCGTAGAGAGCCAGCTGCCACCACGGGGTGACGGCGATGATCTCGGCGTTGCCGATATTCATAGCGTGGGAGTGAGTTACGTTGTAGGCGATGTTCTTCGCTCTCTCCTGAACGGCGGTGACGACAGCCGCGTTGCCTTCAAGTCCATCGAGAGTGCTCATGCCCATACCGTAGCCATCCCACAGATCCTGACCGGCGAGAACGCCGTAGCGGTAATCCATGTACTTAGCGTAGACGGAGCAGTCGGTGATTGCAGCGCCCTCCATACCCCACTCATCGCGGAGTATGCCGGTCATAAGGCCGTGATGTGCGCCGCTCCATACAACACCAAGGCGGTTGAAGGAGCTCATTACGTTGCCCTTGGACTCGCTGATCGCCTTCTCGAACGGCTCGAGATAAAGCTCGCGGATTGCCTGCTCGTTAGACCAGGTAGCAACGCCGTAGCGTCCCTCCTCCTGATCGTTGAGGGCAAAGTGCTTCATAAAGACGTAAACGCCCTTGTTGCGGATCGCATTGACCTCGACCTTGGCAACCTCGCCGGAGAGCCAGCCGTCCTCGCCGTAATACTCGAAGTTACGGCCGGAGTACGGAGTTCTGTGGATGTTGCCGCCGGGGCCGTAAAGGCCGGCGTAGACCTTGTCAGCTCCCTCGGGAGTGGCATGGAGGAAGTCCTCGCCGATGCAGGAGCCCATGTCCTCGATAAGAGAGCGGTTGAAGGTCGCCGCCATAACGTCCTCAGAGGTGTAAGCCATAGCGGAGGCGCCGCCCATGAGGGAAGCGGTGAAGCCCTGCGGACCGTTCTCATCGAGAGTTCCGGGAAGTCCGATAGTCGGGGCAGCCTCGGTGAAGTGGAAGCCGTTGTAGATGAGGGTGGTCATCTCGGTGTAGGGCATCTGGCTTATAAGCTCAGCCCAGCGCGGATCGTCGTAGGAAGCCTCTGCCATGTCGCCCGCCTTGAGAGTTCCGACGGCGCCGACTGTCGGCATTGTGGCATTCGGATAGTACTTTGCAATCATCTTCTCCATGATGGCAACATGACCGGCGTCATCGTGGGTAAGACCGTCAGCCCACATCTCATCGGTGATGTGAAGCGACTGAGTGGTGGGATAAGTACCCTGCCAATCCTGACGCGAGAGATATGTATAGGTCTGGCCGCCGTTACCGGAATACTTATTGAGGTCAGCCTCGTCGAAGAGGTTAGTGATGGGCTTGCCGGTCTTTGCGGAAACTGCGAAGGTGGTCTTGTCGAAGGTATCGTTTGTCCACTTTGCCGCAAGAGCTGCGTTGCCGACATTCTGACCCTTGGCCGCGAGGATATTCTGAACTGCGTCGTGGGCATTCCTGCCTACGGTGAAGTAGTAGTCGCCGTCCTCGAAGATGTAGGTCTTTGCGTTGTTCGCATCGTAGCTTGTGAGGTCTGCGCGGTCAATGTTAATCTCGAAATGCTCAGTTGCGCCTGCGGCGATCATCTTCTTGTCGAAGCCGCAGATCTCAACGGAAGCCTTCTCAACGTGATTCTGCTTATCATACTCGGTGTAGGGGCTCTGGAAATAGATCTGAACGGTGTGCTTTCCGTCAACGGAGCCGACGTTCTTGACGTCGACCTCGGCGGTGAAGGAGCCGTCGGCGTTCGGGGTGAGCTTGAAGTTACTGTACTCGAAATCGGTGTAGCTGAGTCCGTAGCCGAAGGGGAAAGCTACGCAGTCGTCATAATTCCAGTCGCCGGAATTGCCCTGGCCGAGAACAGAGTCCTCGTAGCGGGTCTCAAAATAGCGATAGCCTACGTAAATGCCCTCCTGATATACAACGTAGTCGCTGTTGCACTTTGCGATGCCGGGGTCTGTATTGTTCTGAGCGGACTCGACCTCGTAATCTGCGCCGTTAGTCCAGCGGTAAGCGCCGAAGTTCTCCATCGCGGGAGCGGAGTGGTTATCCTTCATGAAGGTGTCGACGATGCGTCCGGAGGGGTTGACGTCGCCGCAGAGGATATCCGCGACGCCGCGGGTGCCGGTCATACCGACGTCGCCGATCCACAGAACGGCGTCGATGCCGTACTTATCGACGAAGTCGAGCTGGAGCGCGTTGGAGGAGTTCAGGAGGACTACGATCTTCTTGAAGGTGCCGTCCTTTTTGAGCTGCTCGAGGTTCTCGAACATATCGATCTCCTCTTTGCAGAGGCGGAGGTAATCGCCGTCGGTCATGTACTCCTCAAGCTCGGGAAGTCCACTGGGAAGGTCAGCGCCCTCACCGCCGGAGCGGGAGAGGACTACGAGAGCAACGTCGCCGTAGCTTGCCCAGGTCTTTTTGATGGCGTCTGCGTACTTCTCCCAGGGTACCTCGTTGATGCGGTACTGACCCTGATTGCCGCCGGTGGTGTCGGCGTTTACGCGCTTGTAGCCTGCGGAGGCGTAGAACTTCCACTGCTCGGGGTTGACTGTGTCCTCACCGAAGGACTCGATAAGTGCGGTGCGGAGGGAAACGGCGTCGTCGGCGGCCATGGAGCCGGAGCCGGTGCCGCCGTAGATGAGGTTGAAGCTTGACTGGGAGAAGGTGGTGAACTTCGTGCCCTTAGCGAGCGGAAGGGTGTTGTCGCGGTTGATGAGAAGCGCGGCGCCCTCGCCCTCAATCTGGCGGCAAAGCTCAGCCTCGTGGGCGACAAGCTCCTCCTCGGAGTCCCATGCTGTCCAGTAGTAGATCTTTGCGTTGGGGTCGGAAACGATCTTCTGGGTCTGCGCCTTGAGTGCTACGTTTATTACGCTGGCAAAGCCCTGGGTAACGGGGATCGCAACGATGCAAACAACAAGAAGCACAGCGAAAATCGGGGTCAGAATCTTCCAGATAAGACCTTTTTTCATTCTATTTCTGCTCCTTTTATTGGATTTTTAGATAAAAAGAGGGCGGATAAGAGCTTATCCGCCCTGATTTCAGGCCAAATTACGCCTTTGCGGTTGCAACAACGCCGTCGAGGGTGTAGACCTCAGCGCCGGAGCCTGCCCAGACCTGCTCAAATGCGCCCATCTCGGCGGGCTTGCCGGTAACGGTAAGCTCGGTGGCGTCCTCGTTGAGGGAGTAGGTGAAGCCGTCCTTTGCAAAGCCGTAAGCGAATACGTCGCAGGTCATGTCGGTGTCGCTGGTGAGGTACATAGCCATCATGTCAGCGGCGATGTAAGCGCCCTTGAGAGCTGCCATGCTCTTGTCGGCGTTAAGAAGATATGCGTGGGGAACGTTCGGGAAAATCTGAGCGGCATAGCCCTCAAGCTCGCCGTCAGCGGCGATGACGACTGCGTTGCCGACCTTCTCATAGGTGATAGCCATCTCAACAGCGGCCTTGAAGGTGCCCTTGCCGTCCTCGCCGAGGGTAAGCTCAGCCGGGAACTGCTGATCGCCGAGAGCGACGGTGGTGGTGTAAGGAGCGTCAGCGGCAACCTCAACGGAGCCGAGAGCGGAGGTATCGGCGCAGGTAAGAACGTAGTCGATGGTCTCGCCGTTGCCGGGATCGCGGCTGAAGGTGAAGGAGGCGGTGCCGTTTTCGTTAGTAACGTCCTTCTTCTCGCCGGCGACGGAAACGGTCACGCCGGTATCGTCAACGTTCCATTTGCCCTCGGCAACCTGATCGTAGCCTATGAAGATAAGGAGAGTGCCGTCCTCCTGAGCATAGGCGGTAGCGCCGTTCTCAGCGGTAAACTCAGCAACGTGCTCGGGAGCGGTGAACTCCTGCTTGTAAGCCTGGATAAATGCGTTGGCGTCAGCGTAGGTCTTGGTCTCGCCGCCGGAGAGAGTGGCGACGCGGCTGTAGCTCATGCCGGGTACTACGGGGAAGGTGAGGTCGAAGCTGTACTCGCCGGCAACGTCATAAGCGTAAGCGGTCTGATCGTTGGAGGTGGTGCCGTCCTCGTTGACGTAGGCAAGCTTGATCTGGAGGCAGGCAACGCCGTCCTTCTCAACTTCCTTCCATGTGCCGGAGAGGAAGCTTGCTTCATAGGTGGGGTTGGTGGCGGCGTCGGAGGCGTCGTACTGGCCGAACTTATAGCGGTCAACGACTGCGGTGCCGTCAGCATTGAGGTTCAGAAGGAACGCCGCGTTCAGCATGGAGGCGTTAGCGCCCTCCTCCTCATAGGTGCCGGTGAGCTGATAGCTCTTCTGCTCGGCGGCGGGTGCGTCGTTAGTTGCGGGGGTGTTGTTCTGTGCGGGGGTGGAAGAGGGAGTATCGCTCTTCGCGGGGGTGTTGCTGTTTCCGCCGGAGCAGGCTGCGAGGGCGAAAACGAGCGTAAGTGCGAGGATAAGTGCAAGTGCTTTTTTCATTTTCATTTTCCTCCTGAATTTTATTTTTTGTTATGTTCCATAAAAGCCGCGACGACGGTAAGAAGTGCCGCTACGGCAAAAATGACTGCGAAAACGATTGCGAGAACGGGGCTGCCGCCGAAGAAGGGCACTCTTGTGAGCACGTCCGCAAGGGGATAGGCGGTCTCGACAAGGTGCGCGGCAAGTGCAACAGAGATGCACGCCGAGGCGCATATAGGGGTGAAGGGCAGACGGAAGAGCTCACCGGCGATTCCAATCGCGCCGCCGGCGGCGGCAAGCCCGAAAACGAGCCACTTGAAAACTCTGTCCCACTCCCCTGTTACGGGGTCGGCTGTGAGAGCATAAGCGATGAGGTATGCGATGGAGCCGCAGAGGGCGACGGCGCCGCCGGCAAGGGCGAGCCAGAAGCCGATTTTTCTATTCTTCAGCATCACTTTTCCTCCTTCTTCGCTCTCAGAGAACTGATAACGTACATTGCAAGGCTCGCCGCGGTCAGAACTCCGATGCCGACGTTGATTGCAACAACGGTCGGCTTCCACCACGGGGTGAAGTCCTCAATCGCGACCTCCTTGGAGAGTCCGTTGATGAGGTTCGAGCGGCTCATGGAGTAGAGGTAGTACTTTGCTACATCGCGGAGCTTAGACCAGATGAAGCCGTCGCGGTCTTTTGTGAGGTAGTTACTTGCCTCGGCAACGCGGCCGGGGTCGTTATTGAACTGGTTGGTGCCGGCGCGGAGCGCATCGCCGGTACCCATGTAGGAGGCGGAGTCCTTGGAGGAGTCCGTCATATTGATGCCGGTAAAGCCCCACTCATTCCTGAGAACGCCCGTCATAGTCTCATAGTCAGAGGCGGTGGGGATGCAGCCAATGCGGTTGTAGGCTGTCATAGTGCCGAGGGAGTGATCCTTCGAGAGTCCGCCCTCAAAGCCCTTGAGGCATACCTCGCGGTAGGTCTGCTCGGTCATAAAGGTGGCAACGCCGTGGCGGTTAGTCTCCTGATCGTTGCCGCAGAAGTGCTTGAACATTCCGGCAAGACCCTTCTTCGCCATAGCGGTTGTCTGAAGAGAGCCGCAGATGTAGCTCATGATCGCATCCTCGGAGTAATACTCGAAGTTGCGGCCGGAATACGGAGTTCTGTGGATGTTGCCGCCGGGCGCGTAGGTGTGGCGGAAGCCGATCCAGAAGCTCTCCTCGCCGAAGTAGTAGCCGCGCTCAGCGATAAGCTCCTTATTGAAGGTGCTCGCCGCGAGCATCTCAGCTCCGTAGAGCACGCCGCCGGACTGATATCCGTCGGGGCCGTCGCCTCCGGCGTAAGCCGGGAAGTCGATGGAGGCGATAGCGTCAAGCGCCATCTTATCGCCGACTATCTGGCAGAGCTCGGAAACAGTAAGCTCGTCAATGAGCTTCTCCCACTGTTCGTCCTCAAAGGGAACGTCCTTCATATCGATGAAGGAGATGCCGTTATCAGCCTTATAGGTAAAGGAGCTGATGTCGGGCGCGTCTGCGGGCTTAACATACTGGAAGTTCTCCATGAGATTCTTTATCTCATCGGTGGCGGTGAGCGTGGAAACGGTGTCGGGGAAGGTGTTCCAGTCGCCGCGGGTCATATAGGTAACGGTGCCGGGGATGAAGTAGTTGACGTCTCTGTCCTCAAAGCGGTTTGCAACCACCTCGCCGGTGTAGGGGCTTACGGCGTAGGTCATGTTGTCGGTCGCGTCAAGCGTGACCTTGACTACGTTTGCCGCGTTGCCGAGGATGGTGTTGCCGTCCGCGTCGATGAGGTTTTCCGCGCCCTTTGCGGCGAGGACGTTGTTTAATGCGTCGTGCGCGCCATTGCCGACGGAGAAGTAGTAATCGCCCGCGTCAAAGACATAGGAGCCCTTCCTCGAGCTGTCGGCGCCGTTAACGGCGTTTTGGTCGTAGGTTGCGAAGATGTAATCGGAGCACTCGAGCGTGACTGTCTCGCTCTCACCCGCGGCGAGATATGAGGACTTGCCGAAGTCGACAAGCTGTATGGCGCTCTTTTCCGCCATGCCCTCCTCCCACGGCTGGGAGACGTAGAGCTGTACGGGGGTCTTGGACTTGCCCGCAAAGCCGCCGAGGTTCGTGATCTTGACGGTGGCGCTGACAGTGTGGCTGTCGCGGTTCCACTCAAGGCTCTCAAGCTCGGTGTTGAACTCGGCGTAGCTCATGCCGTCGCCGAAGGAGTAGACCATCTCGTCGGCATAGTTCCAGGTATCGCCTACATAGGCGCCCTTGGCGGAATCGGCGTTATGTATGCCGAGAACGGCGTCGTGGTAGCGGGTCTCATAGTACTTGTAGCCGACGTAGATGCCCTCGGCGTAGACAAGGTACTTGTTCTTGTAAAGTCCGGTGAGATTTGAGAAGGTGAAATCTCCCGCATTCTGCATGGAAGCGGAGGAGAGAGAATTAGCTGCGTAGGTGATGACGTTGCGTCCGGAGGGGTCGGCCTTGCCGGTGAGCACCTGAGCAACGCCCTTCATGCCGTCGCCGCCGGGATAACCGATCCAGAGGATCGACTCAACGCCGTACTCGGGGAGCTCACCGAGCTCCATTGCGTAGCCGGAGTTCACAACGACGATGATCTTCTTGAAGCCGGCATTCTGAATGAGCTTCAGCGTGTCGATCTCCTCGGGATGGAGCGCAAGCTCGCGGATACCCGCGGGGCCCTCCTGCCACTCGCCCTGAAGGCCGTGGTTGAGGTCGCCCTCCTCGCCGCCGTAGCGGCTCATAACGTAGATAGCGGCGTCGGAATACTCCTTGAAGCTCGCCTCGGTGCCGTTATAGCTGGAGGCGGGGATCTCGCCGATAAGTCCGGTCTTGGTTCTCGAACCGCCGGCTGCGGTGATGGCGCTCATGACGGTGTCATTTACGCTGACGCCCTCGGCCTTGAGCGCATCAGCGAGGTTTATGCCGGTGTTCGCGGGGCCGCCGGAGCCGCCGTGGTAGACGGGAGTTGCGGCGGCAAAGCCGAAGAGCGTTACCTTGGCGCTTGAATCGAAGGGCAGCGCGCCGTTCTCGTTGCGGAGAAGAACGCTTCCCTCGATCTGTGTGTCGATAACGTGCTGCACAACAGCGGCGCGCATCTCATCGGCGGATGAGAAATCTGAGGGGAAATAGTTTGTGTCGTCGGTCACGGTCTGCACGGGAGGCAGAGTGCCGAGGAAGAGGTTTACGTCGCCCTCGCGGGTAAACGCGAGAGACTGACCGAACAAGGTCAGCGAGAACAGAAGAGCGAAAGCGCTCGTAAGTCCACGCCACAGATTGCTTTTAGCCATAGTGTCCTCCTTTTGGGAAGTCCGTCAGTTGAACTATCAGTTCTGGAAGCCGACCTTTACGCCGAAGTTGTCGAAGTCCATGGAGTCGGTCTTCTCGTTGACCTGGATGGTCTTTGCAGCGTCGGCAAACTGAGCGAGGTACTCAGCCGCGGTGAGCGGAGCGCCGGTGCCGGTTACGTTGCCGTTCTCGTCATACTCCTTGGTGGCAACAACAATGCCCATATCATCGTTCCAGTTGTCGGTGTCGAGATAGTGCTTGTCGTCAAGCTTGTTGATAACGCGGGTCGGAGCGGCGAGAGTGACGTCGATGAGATCCTCGTCGAGGTCATTGGGCTGGGAGGTGTAGGTGCCGAAGAGCTTCGTGATGGAGTTGGTGCGCTCGTTGGCGGTGGCGTCGTTGGTGGAGTCGGAGAGCTCGATGCCGGAGAAGGTGGAGTCGGAGACAACGATCATGTAGGTGTTGTCATCGTAGAGGGTGAGCTCGGACTGCGCGTAGTTGAGAAGGTAGAAGTTGTAGGCGGGTCTCATGTTGGAGTAGCCGTAGGTCGCCGGGCTGAGATATACGCCGGTGATCTTGGCTTCCTTTGCCGCGCCGCCGCAGGAAGCGAGAACGCAGACGAGCATGACTACGGAAAGTACGATTGCGAGTGTCTTTTTCATTTTTTGTTCCTCCATATAGTTTTTTTTGGATTTTACGCCTCTATTTATAAATTAGAAGGAAAAAATCTTCAATCGAAACAGCATAACTTTCTCTTAAGACAGCATATCCTTGACTTTTTTAGTGTAAGTTGATATATTTATAGCAGAAACGGGGGCTCACAATGATTAAAATTGCCATAGTTGAGGACGATCCTGAGCAGGCATCGCTCCTTGAAGAGAATATAAAGCGCTACGCCGGAGAGGAAAATCTCGCGGTGGGCGTCAGCATATTCTATAACGTTGTGAACTTCCTTGAAAAATACACCGGTGAGTTCGATATCGTCTACATGGACATCATGATGCCGATGATGAATGGCATGGACGCGGCGCACATTCTCCGTGAGAAGGATGAGAAGGTCATTCTCATCTTCGTCACCACCATGCGTCAGTACGCCATTCAGGGCTATGAGGTAAACGCCTCGGACTACATAATTAAGCCGGTGAAATACCCCGAGTTCCGGCTGAAATTCGCAAAGCTCGTCTCGCGCATACGCAAAACGGAGCGGCCCGACATCGTTCTCAAGACCGATACGGGGCTTGTGCGCCTCACTCCCGATCAGATTCTCTACGTCGAGGTAGCGGGTCACCACTGCGTTTATCACACCGAAAGCGGCGAATACCGGCAGTATCAGACCATGAAGAGCGCCGAGACCGCCCTATGCGGCAGCGGCTTTGCGCGGTGCAACAACTTCCTGCTCGTAAATCTCGCCTTCGTCCGCGGTGTGGACGGTATGACCGCCGCGGTCGGCGATGAAAAGCTCCAGATAAGCCACCCGCGCCGCAAGGCGTTTCTGGCGGCGCTGACGGAGTTTTCGGAGACAAAAAAGTATGTTTGACTTCATATATGAGGCTCTCGGGGCTTATACCCGCGAGGCCTTCAACCTTGTGCTCACCTTTGTAAACGCGCAGTTTGCGATAGCGCTGTTTGCAGGAGACCTCAAAAAGCGCAGGGATTTTTCCCTGCGCGTTATAGTAATGTTCATTGAGTGCCTTGTGATGTGCTTTCTCCTCTCGGTGCTGTACACCGAGGTGCACACGCTGACGGTACGAATAATCTGCTATCTCATAATTTCCGGGCTCAATATTCTCTACCTCGTCGCCTGCTGGGAGGGCAGTCCCTCCGAGCTTCTCATCGTCTTTTCCTCCGGCACCGCGGCGTATTGGTTTGTAAACAAGCTCTACCCGCTCATACAGAACCTCATGGGCATCGACGATAAGATGACAAATTCGCTTTTCCCCGCCGGTACCGTGCCGAACGAGGTGGACTGGATAATCTACTTTAGCTTCTATTTCGGCGTTATGTTCCTGCTGAGCCGCATTTTCCGCCCGCGAGTCAAGCCCGGAACTGACCGCAAGACTGTGCGGAACACCATTTTTCTCTCCATCGGAACTATAATCTTCGTAAACGTGCTCGTCTGCATCGCGCGCACGCACGAGGGCGAGAGCCTTGCGCTGAACATAATCACAAAGTGGTACACCATCATCGTCTCCTTTGTTATTCTCCTCGCCTGCGGCGGTATTCTCTCGCAGTCTGAGCGCGACCAGCAGATTGCGATCCTCAGCCAGCTTATGAAGCAGGATAAGGCGCAGTTTGAGTCCGTCAAGGCGAATATGGACGTAATAAACATGAAATGCCACGACTTAAAGCACATTCTGGGCAAAATCGAGGACAAGCTCACGGTGAGTGAGGTCGAGGATCTTCAGCGCGCTATACAGTTTTATGACTCGAACATCAAGACCGGCAACGACGTGCTCGACGTAGTTCTATGCGAAAAGAGCATGGTGTGCGAGAAAAACGGCATTGAGTTCTCCTGCATGGCGGACGGCTCGCACTTCGACTTTCTCTCGCCGGTGCAGACCTATTCTCTCTTCGGCAACATAATCGACAACGCCATCGAGGCAGTGTCGAAGCTCACCGACCCCGCGCTCAAATATATTTCTCTCGTGTGCGGTGAGCGCGAAGGCAGGCTTTTCATCGAGGAATCAAACTACTTTACCGGCGAATTGCGCCTCGATGGGCTCGGCGCCGCCACCACGAAGCCCGACGCCGCGCGTCACGGCTTCGGTACAAAGAGCATCCGCTACGTCGCCGAGCAGTACGGCGGAAATATGGAGATAAGCACGCAGGACGATATGTTCTTCTTAACAGTCAGCTTCCCCGCAAAATAAAAGATCGCCGCTCCTCAAAAGAGGAGCGGCGATTCTTTATGAAGGTGAACACAAACTTGTATAACTACGCCCATGGGAAGGCGTTGTTACCTTTTTGAAGCGCAGCCGCACGAGCATCCGCTGCACCCTGCGCAGTTGCCTCCGCAGGAGCCCTTTTTGCCCTTTTTCGGCATAAGCTCTCTTACGCAGACGGCGACGAGGCCGACTACCGCGGCGGCGGATATTACAGTTGTCATTACAGACACTTCCTTATTTTACCTTTACTGCAAGGTGATCCTGATCGTAGGGGTTCTTGCGGACTGTGAGATAGACGATAGCCGCAAAAACGAGCGCCGCGAGGACAGTCCATACGGAGAAGCCGACGCCGAAGAAGAGTCCGACGAGGTTATACACGATGAGCGCTACTGCGTAAGCCCACGCGCACATATATCCGATGGCGCCCCAGGTCCACTTTGCGTTGTTCATCTCGCGCTTGATGGCGCCCATAGCGGCAAAGCACGGAGCGCAGAGAAGGTTGAAGCACATGAAGCTGTAACCGGAGATACCGGTGTAGAGATCACCGACGTTCTGGAGAAGCGGGTTGCCGTAGAGAACGCCCATGGTGCCGACGACCTCTTCCTTGGCGACAAGTCCGGTGATGGTGGCGACGGTCGCCTGCCAGGTGCCGAAGCCGAGCGGTACGAAGAGCCATGCCATCGCGTTGCCGATGACGGCGAGAATGGAGGCGTCCATATCCTCGACCATTCCGAAGCCCTCGGAGGTGAAGCCGAAGCCGGAGAGGAACCAGATGATGATGGAGGAGATGACGATAACGCTTCCGGCGCGCTTAATGAAGCTCCAGCCGCGCTCCCATGTGGCGCGAAGCACGTTCTTCACGCTGGGGACGTGGTATGCGGGCAGCTCCATAACGAACGGCGCGGGATCGCCGGCGAACGCCTTGAACTTCTTGAGCATGATGCCGGAGATGACGATGGATGCCATTCCGATGAAATACGCGCTTGCGGCGACCCATGCGCTGTGTCCGAAGAGAGCGCCGGCGAAGAGGCCGATGATCGGCATCTTTGCGCCGCAGGGCATAAAGGTAGTTGTCATAAGCGTGAGCTTGCGGTCGCGGTCATTTTCGATGGTACGCGAGGCCATAAGTCCCGGGATTCCGCAGCCGGTGGCGACGAGCATCGGGATGAAGCTCTTGCCGGAGAGGCCGAACTGACGGAAAATTCTGTCCATAACGAAGGCGACGCGCGCCATATAGCCGATATCCTCAAGGATTGCGAGGAACAGGAACAGCACAAGCATCTGCGGAACAAAGCCGAGCACCGCGCCGATACCGGCTACGATACCGTCCATAATGAGTCCGTAGAGCCACTCGGGGATCACCGGGTCGCCGTCGGCGTTCGTGAGAACCATATCCAGAAGCGCAGGAATTGAGGGAACATAGACTCCGTAATCGGCGGGGTCGGGCTCCTCAACCTCGAGAGCCTCGGCGTAGGTCTCGGCGTTTACCTCGAGCTCGATATCCTCGGCTGCTTCGTCGTCATACATATAGGCTACGGTCTCGCCGTTTTCATAAGCCTCGATGATTGCCTCTGCCTCCTCGAAGGCACCGGCTGCTTCATCGTAATCGTCAACTCTTGAAACGAAGGGCAGGAACCAGCCGTCACCGAACAGGCCGTCATTTGCCCAGTCGGTGAGCGCGGTACCGATAGAGATATTCCAGCTGCCCATCGCGATGGCGTAGACAATGAACATAACGCAGGCGAAGATCGGAAGTCCGAGCCAGCGGTTAGTAACAATGCGGTCGATCTTATCAGAGGCGGTCATCGCGTTCTTCGCCGCCTTCTTCTTTACGGATTTGCCGACCACCTTGGCTATGTAGGTGTAGCGCTGATTTGTGATGATGCTCTCGGCGTCGTCGTCAAGCTCCGCTTCGCAGTCAGCGATGTGGCTCTCGATGTGCTCGCGGATGTCCTTATCGAGCTTGAGGTCTGCGAGCACCTTTTCATCGCGCTCAAAAACCTTGACGGCGTACCAGCGCACAAAGCGCGGGTCGACCTTCATTTCAATGCTCTCCTCGATGTGGGCGATCGCGTGCTCGACTGAGCCGTTGAACACCGCCGGGAGATTGCCGCTCTTCTTCGCCTTTGCAAGCTCAACGGCCTTCTTCGCGGCGGCAAGGCTTCCCTCGCCCTTGAGGGCGCTCGTCTCGACGATCTCGCAGCCGAGCTCCTGCCCGAGCTTCTGAATGTTTATCTGATCGCCGTTCTTGCGGACAAGATCCATCATGTTCACTGCGACGACCACCGGCAGGCCGAGCTCGATAAGCTGGGTGGTGAGGTAGAGGTTACGCTCGATGTTCGTTCCGTCGACGATGTTGATTATCGCGTCCGGCTTCTCGTTAACGAGGTAGTTTCTCGCAACGACCTCCTCGAGAGTGTAGGGCGAGAGCGAATAGATTCCGGGCAGATCCTGGATTATTACGCCGTTTTCGCCTCTGAGCTTACCCTCCTTCTTCTCAACCGTTACGCCGGGCCAGTTGCCGACGTACTGGTTGGAGCCCGTGAGGTCATTGAACATTGTCGTCTTGCCGGAGTTGGGGTTGCCGGCAAGCGCGATTTTAATGTCAGCCATATCTTTACTCCTTTACCTCTATCATTTCGGCGTCCGCCTTGCGGATGCTGAGCTCATAGCCGCGGACTGTGAGCTCCATCGGATCGCCGAGCGGCGCGACCTTGCGCACGAAAAGCTCGGTTCCCTTCGTTATGCCCATGTCCATAATGCGGCGCTTTACCGCACCCTCGCCGTGGAGCTTTACCACGACGGCGCTCTCGCCGATTTTTACGTCTTTAAGAGTCTTCATTTTATCTCTCCTCCTCTACAAAAATGCGATTTGCCATTGTCTTATCCAGCGCAACGCGCCCGGACTTTATAGCGATTATGAGATTTCCACCGTTGTCCGCGACAACGCTGACCTCCTCATCCGGCACAAAGCCGAGCTCTCCGAGGTGCTGGCGCACCTCATCCCTGCCGGTTATCTTCTTAACGGTGACTATCTCACCGGGCGTCGCCATTGTGATAGGCAGCATTTCGGGCCTCCGTCAGAGTTAAATAAGCTTAACTCTTAAACATAAAAAGTTGTTAGCTTCCGCTAACTTCGGGTAGTTTATCACAACTAACTTAGTTTGTCAATACAAAATGTCCGTTTTAGGTTGCTTTTTTCTCCGTTTTATGATAGATTGTATGTAACTTAACCCACACACGGGAGGCACAGCTATGAAGATTCAGAAGTCCGCTGAAGATTATCTCGAGAGTATGCTCATGCTGAAGGAGCGCCGCGGTTACGTCCGCTCAATTGACGTTGCAAATGAGCTCGGAGTTACAAAGCCCTCTGTAAGCTATGCGACAAAGCGCCTCAAGGAGAATGGCTACATTCTCATCGACGAGAACGGTCATATCACCCTCACCGACGCGGGCTATGAGATCGCCGCCCGTATTTATGAGCGCCATCAGGTGCTGACAGCCTTTCTCACGAAGATCGGCGTAGACCCAGCCCTTGCCGCCGAGGACGCCTGCAAGATCGAGCACGATATGTGCGACGAGACCTTCCAGAAGATAAAGGCTCACGTTGAGAAAATATAAAAAAGGGCGGGCTGACCCGCCCTTTTAAGCTTTCTTTAAGGAATACATACTATAATATGCTCAAAACTCAAAGGAGCGTAACGCTATGAAGCTGCTGTTTGCCGAGGATGAAAAGAGCCTCTCCCGCGCACTAAAGATGATACTCGAAAAGTCCAACTACGTAGTTGACGCTGTGTATGACGGCGCTGAGGCGCTCGATTACCTCGCCGCCGACAGCTACGACGGCGTTATCCTCGACATCATGATGCCGAAAAAGGACGGTATTACCGTTCTGCGAGAGATGCGCGAGCGCGGCGATATGACTCCGGTGCTGCTGCTCACGGCAAAGAGCGAGATTGACGACAAGGTGCTCGGGCTTGACGCAGGCGCGAACGATTACCTCACAAAGCCCTTCGATTCAAAGGAGCTTCTGGCGAGATTGCGCGCCATGCTGAGAGTTCAGCACACGCAGACCTCGAGCGCCCTCGCCTACGGAAACGTGACTCTCGACACTGCGACCTGTACCCTCGCCTCACCGACCGGAAGCTACAAGCTCGCCGGCAAGGAATACGGCATTATGGAGCTCCTGATGCGCTCTCCCGCCGTAATCATCAGCGCAGATCGCATACTTGAGCGCGTATGGGGCTACGAGAGCGACGCGGATATCAACGTTGTCTGGGTCTATCTCAGCTACCTGCGCAAAAAGCTCACCGCTCTCGGCGCCGACGTTCAGATAAAGGCGACCCGCGGCGCGGGCTACTCACTGGAGATGACCAAATGATTAAAAAGCTCAACCGCCGCTTTGTCGCCATCACGATGACGGCGATAACCGCGCTGTTAGTCGTAATAATTGGCGTTGTTAACGTGGCAAATTATGTCTCCGTCATCGGCAGCGCTGACAATATGCTGACGATGATCTCGCGCTCTGACGGGCGCTTTCCGAAGGATTTTTTGCACATGGGAAAGCGCGATATGACGCCGGAAACGCCCTTTGAAACGCGCTTTTTCTCCGTAACTCTCGCCTCCGACGGCACCGTCGAGTCCTCTGACCTCGGGTTTATCGCTGCGGTCGATGAGGAAGAAGCCGTCTCTCTTGCCGCAAGCGCAGTTCAGAAGGGCGCGGAAAAAGGCTGGCTTGGTTCATATCGCTATCTCGTAACCGAAAAGGGCGACTCAAGCCTCGTAGTATTCGTCGATACTTCCCGCGATATGCAGCAGGCGGGGAGCTTTCTCATAATCAGCGCCGTCACGACCGTAGTTGCGCTCGGCGTTATGTTCCTTGTCGTTTCCCTTGCGGCAGGCAGGGCAACAAAGCCCATCGCCGAGAGCTACGAAAAGCAGCGCCGCTTCATCACCGACGCGGGTCACGAGCTGAAAACTCCGATCGCCATCATCAACGCCGACACCGAGGTCATGGAGCTTGACGGCGGCGAAACGGAATGGACGCGCGACATCAAGGCGCAGACAAAGCGTCTCTCTGACCTCACCGCCGACCTCATATTCCTCAGCCGCATGGAGGAGACGGACAGGTCGATGAGCTTTATCCCCTTCCCCTTCTCCGATATGGTAGTCGACGCGGCGCAGAGCTTCGTCGCGCTCGCAAAGACGCAGAACCGCGCGCTCACCGTCGACGCCGAGCCGATGCTCGAGGTGACCGGCGACGAAAAGGCGCTCCGCCAGCTTGTCGGGATACTGCTCGACAACGCGATAAAGTACTCACCCGAGGGCGGTAATATCGAGCTTAAAGCTTATAAAAGCGGCAAAAGCATTGTGCTTTCCGTCACAAACGACGCGGAAAACGTCACTCAGGACTCAGTAAAGCATATGTTCGACCGCTTCTACCGCGGCGACGAGAGCCGCGAGAAAAAGCCCGGCTACGGTATCGGTCTTTCGATCGCAAAGGCGGTCGCAGAGGCGCACAAGGGCAAAATCACCGCGGAATACTCCGGCGGCAAGGTAAAAATGACAGTGATTATTTAAAAAGGAAATCAAGGGCTTGCCCTTGATTTCCTTTTATGCTATAATCCTATGCGGAAAGAGGGTTTTTGCTATGCTTATCAGCACGAAAGGGCGCTATGCGCTTCGCGTTATGCTCGACCTTGCGGAGCACACCGGCAAGGGCTACATCCCTCTGCGCGATATTGCAGAGCGGCAGGAGATAAGTGAAAAGTATCTCGAGAGCATCATAAAGGCTCTCGTGCGCGCCGGACTTGTGGACGGAGTGCGCGGCAAGGGCGGCGGCTATCGCCTCACCCGGGCGCCGGAGGATTACGTCGTCGGCGATATTCTTCGCCTTACCGAGGGCGATCTCACGCCGGTCGCCTGCCTCTCCGCCGAGGCAAAGGAGTGCCGCAGAATGCCGGATTGCCGCACAAAGCCTATGTGGGAAAAGCTCTACAAGCTCATTAACGACTTTTTTGACGGCTACACGCTTCGCGACCTCATGGGCGAGCCGAATACCGGAAACGATTGGGTGATCTGAGATGTTAATAAAGCAGGTGCGCTCGATTCTCGAGGGCGAGACTGATCCCATCGTTGCGATGGCGAATACCTCCGCCGCGATCTTTTACTCTCTGCCCGACCTCAACTGGGCGGGCTTCTACCGCGTAGTTGACGGTGATCTCGTTCTCGGCCCCTTTCAGGGCAAGGTCGCCTGCACCCGAATAAAGCGCGGAAGGGGCGTGTGCGGAACGGCGCTTGACGCGGGCAGGAGCCAGCTTGTGCCGGACGTTCACGCTTTTCCGGGACACATCGCCTGCGACAGCGCGTCGCAGAGTGAGGTCGTGGTGCCGGTAAGGAACAAAAACGGCGAGATCTTCGCCGTTCTCGACATAGATTCGCCGGTTCTTGGGCGCTTTAGCGAGGATGATTTAGCGCTCTTCGAGGCGATCGCAAAGGAATTCGAGGTGCTCTCATGAAGGAAATTTATCTCGCCGGCGGCTGCTACTGGGGAGTTCAGAAATACTGTGACAATATCCGCGGCGTGCTTTCCACCGAGGTCGGCTTCGCCAACGGCAGGGTCGACAATCCTTACTATGCACTTGTCAAAAAGGGCGACACGGGCTACGCCGAGACCGTCAGGGTGGTCTACGGCGATTCGCTCCCGCTCCGCGCTCTGCTGCGCCTTTTCTTCCGCATTATCGACCCGACCGTGCTTGACCGCCAGGGTCATGACGTCGGCAATCAGTACCGCACCGGCGTATATTTTACCGACCCAGCCGACGAGCCGATAATCCGCGAGGAGCTCTCAAAGCTTGAAGAGAGCTGCAATCTCCCCGTCGTAACGGAGTGCGCGCCGCTCAGAAACTTCTACACCGCCGAGGAGTACCATCAGAAGTACCTCGACAAGAATCCCGGCGGCTACTGCCACGTTCCCCTCAGTGCCATTGATTGGGTAAAGGGGGTCGACCCAAATGATTACGCTCAGTAAATGCGCCATCGTCGCCGCGGGAGGCGACCTTGAGGCGATAAAATCGGCTCTCAGTCTGCCCGTTCTCGCGCTCGACGAGAGTAAAACCGGCTCGACAGTCGGCGAAATACTGCAGGGCAGGTTCAAAGCGGGCGAGAAAATACCCGAAAACCTCATAATCTTTCACGGAATCTCCTCAAAGGAGCTCGACGCGGCGCTCGTAAGCCTCAGAAGCGCCGGAATCGGCTCTCTGAAGGCGGTCTCCACGCCCACGAACATGGGCTGGACTGTCGCCGCGCTTTACAAGGAGCTGTGCCGCGAGAGACAATCACTCAAAACAAAGGAAGCGAAAAAACAATGAAGCTCGGAATAGTTGACGTCGGCGGCGGCCTCAGGGATATCTACTCCGCCGGCGTGCTCGACAGAATTATGGACGAGGGCGTTAAGGCTGACCTCTGCATCGGAGTGAGCGCCGGAAGCGCGAATCTTGCGACCTACCTCGCCTCTCAGCGCGGCAGGCTACTCACCTTTTACACGGAGTACACCTTCCGCAAGGAGTACATGAGCATGGGAAATTTTGCCCGCCTCGGCTCCTACATCAATCTCGACTACCCCTACTCCATCCTCTCGAACGAGGACGGCGAATTTCCTCTCGACTATGACGCAATCGCGGCAAATCCTGCGGAATTCATCGTAGTCGCCTCGGACGCCGACAGCGGCATACCGAAGTATTTTACAAAGTCCGACATCTCGCGCAACAACTACGATATTATGAAGGCCTCGAGCGCCATCCCCTTTATCTGCAAGCCCTATCCGATAGGCGGCAGGCGCTATTTTGACGGCGCGCTTGCCGATCCCGTTCCGGTGGTAAAGGCGCTGGAGCTTGGCTGCGACAAGGTGATAGTTCTCCTCTCGAAGCCGAAGGACAGACCGCGGCAGGTCGGCAAGGATGAGCTTTTCGCCTCGCTCATCTCGAAGCAGTATCCCCTCGCTGCAAAGAATCTCATACTCCGCGCCCCGCGCTACAACGCCTCGGTCGAAAAGGCGAAGGAGCTTGAAAAGGCGGGCAAGGTGCTGATTCTTGCACCGGACGACACCTGCGGCGTGGACACGCTCACGCGCGACAAGGCGGCGCTGCTGAGTCTATACTACAAAGGCTTCCGCGACGGCGAGCCGATTCTGGAGTTTGTGAAATAACGAAAAACCCGGCTGATTTTTCAGCCGGGTTTCAGACTGCAGACAAAAATGAAAAGCGTTGGATAAAGGAGGCGGGGTTCTGTGAAGGGGCCGGCCGAGAGGCCCCTTCACGTCGCATAATCCGCCCGCAGGCGTCATATTTTGCGCTCTCAGAGCGCAAAATATGTTCGATGCGGAGACTTTGTCGACGCATTGAAACCCGGCTGAAAAATCAGTCGGGTTTACTTTATTCTTCTGAGCGTTTCCTCGAAATAGTCCGGCAGCGGGCATTCAAGCTCCATCTCCTCGCCCGTTTTCGGGTGGCGGAAACGCAGTTTTTTAGCATGGAGGCACTGACCCTCGAGCCACGCGACCGGTTTTTTAGCGCCGTAGACAGTATCACCCAGAATCGGGTGTCCGATATACGCCATATGGACTCTGATCTGGTGCGTTCTCCCCGTTTCAAGGCGGCATCTGATATGTGTATATCCCGGATAGCGCGCGATGACCTCCCAGTGGGTAACGGCAGAGCGCGAATTTTTCTCGGTAACGCACTGCTTTTTGCGGTCAGTCGGGTGGCGGCCTATCGGCGCGTCGACGGTGCCGCGATCTTCGCGCATATTCCCGATAACCACGCATTCATAGGTGCGCGAGAGCGAGTGATCCTTGAGCTGCTCGGCAAGATACGCGTGCGCGGCGTCGTTTTTCGCGGCGATCAGCAGCCCCGAGGTGTCCTTGTCTATGCGGTGGACTATTCCCGGGCGTATTACGCCGTTTATGCCTGAGAGCGAGTCGCCGCAGTGCGCCATGAGCGCGTTCACGAGCGTGCCGCCGGCGTGACCCGGCGCGGGGTGGACGACCATGCCCTTCGGCTTGTTTATCACGATGAGATCGTCGTCCTCGTAGACAACGTCGAGCGGAATATCCTCCGCCTCTACCTTGAGCGGCTCAGGCGCGGGGATTTCGACCTCGAAAACGTCGCCCTCCTCGGTCTTATAGCTCTTTTTCAGCGCTTTTCCGTTTTTCGTGACAAGCCCGTCCTCAATGAGCTTCGTGATGAAGCTGCGCGATAAATCGGGCAGGCTCTCAGCCAAAAAGGCGTCCAACCGGACGCCTTTTTTATTAGAGATTATCTCAGTTTTCACCGTTTTTATCCCCGCTTTTGCCCTCTTTTTCCTCTTTTATGCTGCGGATGAGATAGAGAATGACGAATGCCGCCGCGCCGCAGGTGATGAACGCATCCGCAACGTTGAAGGTAAAGATACGCACGTCGATCATATCAACAACATAGCCGAAAAAGAGCCTGTCGATCATATTTCCGAGAGCGCCGCCGAGCACGCAGGCTATGGCGAGGCGCTCCCACTTCGGCATTTTCCAGCGCAGGATTATCACGATCAGCACCACGCTGACAATAGCGCTGACGATGCCGAGAAAGAGCGTTTTACCCTCGAGCATACTGAGCGCCATGCCGGTATTCGCGCGCTTTGTGATGCTGAGAAGCCCCGGAATAAGCGTTATCGAGTCGTTCCAGTCGAAATTGCTCGCAACGAGAAACTTCACAAGCTGATCGAGAAAGCAGGCGGCAAGGGCGATAAGAATGTACTCCATCGAAAACTCCGTTTTTTATCAGTCGGGGTAGACAACCTCGGCGCATCTTCTGCAAAGCTCCGGGTGCGCCTTGACCTCTCCGACAGAGCGGTCTCTTCTCCAGCAGCGCGGGCACTTCTCGTTATCGCAGGGCTCTGCATTTACTCCATGCTCGCCGACGGAGACGTCTACTCGGCTCACGATGAACAGCTCCGCAAGGTCGAGGTTATAGGTATCGAGCTTCGACTTCTCGTCCTCGGTGAGGGTGACCTCGATCTCAGCGTCGAGCGGCTTGCCGATGGTCTTGTCGGCGCGCTTTTCCTCGAGCGCCTTGAGCGCCTCGCCGCGCAGGGTGAGCGCAAAGCCCCACTTCTCCTTATCCTCGTCGGAGAGCACCCACTCGGGATGCGCCGCGGGCATATCGTTGAGAGCGACGTTTCTCACATCGTCGCCGGCCTTGTGAGGCATGGCGAGCCAGATCTCATCGGCAGTGAAGGCGAGGATCGGCGCGATGAGGCGCACCATCTCGTCGAGGATAGTCCAGATTGCGGTCTGGGCGCTCCTGCGGGAAACAGAATCCTTGCCGTCGCAGTAGAGGCGGTCCTTGATGACGTCGAGATAGAAGCTCGACATCTCGACAACGCAGAAATTGTGGATCGCGTAGCTCACCGCGTGGAACTCATACTTATCGTATGCTGCTATGCACTTCGCCCTGAGCTCCTCGACCGCGCCGAGCGCCCACTTGTCAAGCGGGAGCATCTCGTCATAGCCGAGAGCGGCGTTCGGATCGAAGCCGTCGAGATTGCCGAGGATGTAGCGAGCGGTGTTGCGGATCTTGAGGTACTTATCGGAGAGCTGCTTGAGGATATTCTCGCTCACGCGCATATCCTGGCGGTAGTCGGCGCTTGCCGCCCAGAGGCGGACGAGGTCTGCGCCGTATTTCTTTATTACGTCCTCGGGGGCGACGCCGTTGCCGAGGGACTTGTGCATCTGCTTGCCCTCGCCGTCGACAGTCCAGCCGTGGGTCAGAACGGCGCGGTACGGCGCCTTGCCCTTTACGGCGACAGCGGTGAGAAGCGAGGACTGGAACCAGCCGCGGTACTGATCTCCGCCCTCCATATAGAGGTCGGCGGGCCAGCAGCCGGGAGCGTCAAGCTCCATGGACGCGATATGGGTAGAGCCGGAATCGAACCAGCCGTCGAGCGTATCGGTTTCCTTCGTGAAGGTCTTGCCGCCGCAGTGCGGGCAGGCAAAGCCCTCGGGCAGAAGCTCGCTCGCTTCCTTGATGAACCACGCGTTCGAGCCCTCGGCGCGGAAGATCTCGCTGATTTTGTTGATCGTTTCGGCGGTGCAGACGGGCTTGCCGCAGTCCTCGCAATAGAATACGGGGATCGGCAGACCCCAGTGGCGCTGGCGCGAGATGCACCAGTCGGCGCGCTCGCGGATCATACCGGAAATGCGCTCGCAGCCCCACTCGGGCAGCCACTTTACGCTCTCTGCGGCAGCGACAGCCTCGTTCTTGAAGGCGTCGACGGAGCAGAACCACTGATCGGTGGCGCGGAAGATGATCGGATTTTTGCATCTCCAGCAGTGCGGATAGCTGTGGACGATGTCCTCGGAGGCGAGGATCGCGTTCGCGGCGACGAGGTCTGCGAAGATGGGCGCGTGCGCCTCGAGAACCTTGAGGCCCTCGTACTTGCCGCCGGCGGTGTTAAAGCGGCCGTTATCGTCAACATTTACAACAAGGTCGCGGCCGGACGGGATCTGCGGATATTTACGGCAGACATTGTAGTCGTCCGCGCCGTAGGCGGGCGCGGTGTGAACGCAGCCGGTACCGGCATCGAGAGTGACGTGCTCGCCGAGGATGACGAGGGAATCGCGCTCGAAGAGCGGATGGCGAGCGGTCATAAGCTCCATCTCTGCGCCCTTGAACGCGGCAAGAGTTTTGACTCTCTCAAGTCCGGCTTTTTTGAGAACGCTGTCGCAGAGCTCCTGCGCCATGATATAGTTTTCGCCGTTCGACGCCTCGACAACGCAGTATTCAAGACCCGGATTCAGGCAGATTGCGAGGTTGCCGGGGATAGTCCATGTTGTAGTCGTCCAGATCACGAAATAGGTGTTGCTGAGGTCGATTCCGCCGAGCAGTCCCTTATCGTCGGTAACGCGGAACTTTACGAAGATGGTGGTGACCTTATCGTCCTTGTACTCGATCTCAGCCTCGGCAAGAGCGGTTTCGTCGGAGGGGCACCAATAGACAGGCTTTTTGCCCTTGTAGATGTAGCCCTTCTCATACATCTTGCCGAACACCTTGACCTCCTCGGCCTCGAACTTCGGCTCCATCGTGAGGTAAGGCAGATCCCAGTCGCCGACAAAGCCGAGGCGCTTGAACTCATCGCGCTGGATGTTTACGAAGTTCTGCGCAAACTCATGGCAGGCGGTGCGGAATTCGGGGATGGTCATAGCCTTGCGGTTAAGCTTCTGCTGCTTTATGATGGCGCTCTCGATGGGCATTCCGTGGTTATCCCAGCCGGGGGTAAAGGGCGCCTTATAGCCCGCCATTGACTTATAGCGGACGATGAAATCCTTGATCGATTTGTTGAGCGCGTGGCCCATGTGGAGGTGTCCGTTGGAGAACGGAGGGCCGTCGTGGAGGATAAAGCTGGGCTTGCCCTCGTTCCTCTTGAGCATCTCGTGGTAGAGATCGAGCTTATACCAGTTTTCGAGCATTCCCGGCTCGCGCGCGGGCAGACCGGCACGCATCGGGAATTCGGTCTTCGGCAGATTCAGGGTCGCGTTGTAATCCATTCCTTGAAAGTTCCTTCCTTATCTATCTTTATGTACGAAACTCAGCGGGGGCATAACCCCCGCTAAAAGCTTTTTCAGTCTTTGTTGACATTCTTGCCGAACTGGAGATCGTCAAAGTTGAACTTGGGGCGCGGGGTGGTCTCCTCGTCCTCATCCGTCCAGATCTTGGTTTCATCAAGAGCGGCGGAGAGATCGGGCACGCGCTTTGTTTCGTCGAGATTATCCTCGGCACCGCCCTGCATAACATCCTGAATGAAGTCCTCAATGCTCGAGGAGCTCTCCTCGGGTTCGGCGATCTTAACCGCCTTCTTTACGCTTCTCTCAGGCTCGGGACTGAAAACCGGCTCGTCATGAGCTGCGGGCGCGGCAACCGGTATCTGCTCGAGATCAAGCTCGCTGCCGGCCTTATCAAGAGCCTCGCCGAACTTGGCGATGAGCTTCTTTGCGGAGTCAATGAACGCCTCGGTCTCGCGCTTTGCGGCGTTGAGCTTGACGCTCTCCGCGGTGATATCGCGCTCGGCGTTCGCTCTCTTTGCGGCGGCCGTCTTTTCGGCATCGGCAAGGAGCGCGTCGCATTTGGCCTGAGTCTCGGCCATCATATCGTCCGCCATCTTCTGTGCGGAGGAAAGCGCGAGGCGCATGCTGTCCTCCGTGGAGCGATACTCCTCGACCTTGTCGACGAGCACCTTTATCTTTCCCTTGAGGACCGCGTTATCCTTATAGAGGGCCGTATAGTCCTTCTCGACCTCCTCAAGGAATTCGTCGACTGCCGCCATATCGTAGCCGCCGAATACTGCCTTGGAAAATTCCTTATCCTGAATATCCTGTGGTGTCAGCATATCTAAATCCCTCCTGTATAATCTCTGTTAAAAGTACAAGCCGTTATTTTCAAGCTCATCGAGCAGATCGCCCATAAGATCGACGTTGTACGGGGTGATCAGATAGGTATTTACAGCGACCTTCTTTATCTTTCCATCCTGCGCGTAGGCAACGCCGGAGAGGAAATCGAGGAGGCGGCGGCAAATTTCCTTGCTCGTTTTCTCAAGGTTAAGCACCACCGTGCGCTTCTCGCGAAGGTGATCCGCAATCTCGGCGGCTGTTTCAAAGCGCTCGGGCGCTACGAGCACGACCTGAAGCTGAGTCGTGGCGTGGATGTTAACGACCTTATTGTCCCTTTTCTCCTGATTGAAGCTATCGTTCACATAGGTGCGCTGTGGCGCAGCAGTACGCGGAGTTACCGGCACGCGCTCAGGGGTGCGGGGGCTGAAATCCTCAAATTCCTCATCCTCCTCGTCATAGGGGCGGGTGATTTTCTTGAGTTCATCTAAAAATTTCATTCTTGAGCCTCCAAATTATATTGACAGAAATACAATCTACATTATTTCATCTTTTTTCTACGGTGTCAAGACTTTTCCGCCAATTTGCGCCTCAAATCAGGCGTCAATTGAGCACCACGGCGCCGTCCGAGAGGTTCGGTGCGCGTGTGATCACCTCGTTGCCGGGTCTGAGCGCGTTGCCTCCGTCGACCATATACCACCCGCCATCCTCGCCGAGGATCGTGACCTTGACCTCGGAAGCCTGGAGCTTCTTGACGATATAAACGACAGTCTCACCGTCCTCGTTAAGATGCACCGCCTCCTTCGGCACGCGCACGCCGGATTCGTTGGAGATAATGATCTCACCGACAAGCTCGCGCACGCCCGCAACTGCCTGCAGATAGCGGTCGCTCGAGAGGATCAGAACGCACTTTCCATCCTCCGCCTGACCGATCGAGCGAACGCTCATCTCAACCGTATCGGAGTAGCTTCTGGTGAATTTTACTGTAATGCGTCCCATCCCCGTAAGGCGCGACGCCCATTTTGAGTCGACGAGGGTAACATAATACCATCTTATACCCTTAGAAACCTTGCCGAACGCGGCGTCCGGCACTCTCGCCGGATGCGTAAACATATCGCGCACCTCTGTCGGCGTGAGAGAGCCCGTCAGCATTTCGGGAGTAATGCCCTCAAGACCGTCGGCGTTCGATGAGAAGGTGCCGCTTTTTTCGGCGTAGATTATGCCTCTGCCGCCTGCCTTCGCCTGAAGGCCCTGAATTCTGAGCCTTGCCTCGTTTATCTCGGCGTCTACGGAGGCCGTGTCCACCTCGCCGTCGCCGAAGAGATAGAGATCGAGATCGTAGAGCGCGGCGTCCATCTCCGACAAATCGCCGGAAGCCGCCATGTGCGCGACAGTCCTTATGCCGGCCTTTGCCGCCTCCGTAGGATTTTTTACTGTCTTTGACGCCTCCAAAAGTCCTATTCTGACCGTGAGTGAGCGGATCTCCTCCGCTCTTCTCAGGTCTGACTGAGAGTTATAGGAGATTGCGACAGCCTCGCCGCGGGCGATCTTGGCTCCCTCGTCTATCGTGACGGTGGCTCCGCCCTCAGGCGAGAGCATATACTCCTCATCGCGCACGCACCAGCCCTCGGTCATGATGCTGTCATTCATGCTCATTCCCGTGACCGTGACTGTTCTGAGGTTGTCCTGCCCGCCTATGACAAAGCCCGCGATCATATACGCCGCGAGGGCGAGAAATATAATCGCTGTGGCGATTTTTATCGTTCTGCCGCTTCTCTCCATTGTTTATCCTTCTTATATCTCTATTGATTCTCTCGCTTCAGGCTCCCTGAGCTCCATCCTGCGCGCCGGGGACACCGTGCTTATCGCGTGCTTGTAGATGAGCTGTTCCCTTCCCTCGCAGAGCAGAGCTACCGTAAAGCCGTCGAAGCCGGCGATAGTGCCCTTCATCTGAAAGCCGTTCATGAGAAACACCGTCACCGGAACTGACTTTTTTCTCGCCTCGTTAAGGAAAGCGTCCTGCAAATTTTTTTCTTTTGTTGTGTACATTTTTGTGTCGTCCTTTCATATTTTTTTAGACGACATCATCATAGTATTATTTTTGGAAAAATTCTGTCGAAGCGTGGAGCGCATCATCAATATTTGGAAAATTTTCCCAATTTATCCGCAGCGCCTCGCTATATCTTGTGTTCCAGCTTATCTGCCGCTTGGCGTATCGGCGGCTTCCGAGCTTTATGCGCCCGACCGCGTCCTCAACGGAGCATTCGCCGCGCAGCGCCTCGCACAGCTCCTTGTAGCCTATTGCCTGGAGCGCGGTGCTTTTTTCAAAGCCCATATCCATAAGGCGCCGCACCTCGTCCGCAAGACCGCGCTCCATCATTTCGTCAACGCGGAGATTAATACGCTCGTAGAGCTTCGCGCGGTCGAGCCAATTAAGAACGACTATACGCGCGTCGTATTTCGGAGGGCGGGTCTTTGTTTCCTCATCGTGCGCGGTTATGGTGGAGCCGGCAAGGGCGATCTCAAGCGCGCGCACAACGCGCTTTTTATCGTTCGGGTGCAGCTTCGCCGCGCGCTCCGGGTCATACTGCGCGAGAAGCGAGAGCATTTTTTTGCCGCCGAGTGCGTCATACTGCGCGTAGAGCCGCTCGCGCTCGGCGGAATCCGAGCCCTCGTCGGCAAAATCTCTGCCGAGTATGAGCGATTCGACGTAGAGCCCCGTACCGCCGACGATTATCGGCACCCTGCCGCGCGAGGCGATGTCCTCAACGCATTTTGTCGCCGCGGGAACGTACTCCGAGACGGAATAGCGCTCGGTCGGCTCGGCGACGCCTATCATGTGGTGCCTCACGCCCTGCATCTCATCCTCCGTCGGCTTCGCGGTGCCGACGTCCATATATTTATAAACCTGCATCGAGTCGGCGGAAACCACCTCGCCGTCGAGAGCCTTCGCAAGCCTGACTCCCAGTGCCGTCTTTCCGGTGGCGGTGGGGCCGGTTATCACAAGCACTCTTGTCATACGCGCTTGAAATTCTTGTCGAGCTGATATTTGCTCAGCTCCATCGCAACCGGTCTGCCGTGAGGGCAGTAGCGCACCTCGCCGCGCATAACGCGGTCGATAAGATCATAGACAGACTCCGGCTCGGAGGGCTTGCCCGCCTTTATCGCCGCCTTGCAGGCGACGGTGTGTCTGAGATCGTCGCGCAGGGTCTCAATCTCTCGGCGGCCGCCCTTTCGGAGCTTGTCGGCTATCTCCTCCATGAAGCGCTCCGGCTCGTCGATATCGACGTCCGCCGGCACTTGCCTGAGCGCCACGGAGTCCTCTCCGAACTCCTCGACCTCGAAGCCGAACTCATTGAGCAGTTCGGAGTTTTCAACTATGATTTCCGCGTTTTCAGCTCCGACGGAGCAGATAAGCGGCGTAATGAGCATCTGACTGTCCGGCTTTGCAGCGCTCTCCTTGAGTCTGTCGAACAGCACGCGCTCGTGGGCGGCGTGCTTGTCGATGAGATAGAGCGACTCGCCCTTTTCGACGATGAGATATGTATTCATCGTTTCTCCGATGTAGCGCCACCGGTACTCCCGCTTCGGCTCGCGGATCGGCGCGTCCGGCGTGAATATCGGCCCTGCCTCCGGCATGGCGATACTCTCCTGAAGGCTGTCAAACGCGCTGTCGTGCATCTCAGCGGGTCTTGCCGCATTACCGAGGACGGGAAGCGAAGTTTTAAACGAGGTCTGCGGCGCGGAATAGCTCGTTTTGTAGGTATTCTGCCCTGCGGCGCGGTAGTAATCCGCGCTCTTGAAGGTCTTTTCCTGCGCTGGCGCGGTATAGCTCTGTGAAAAATACTGTGCAGGCGCAGACGCGCTCGCCGGCTTCGGCGTCTCACGATAGCCGTTTTCGACCTTTGAAATCGTCGAGGGCGATATCTTCATTTCCGCGGGCTTGTCCTCGTGCTCGAGCGCGCTGCGAACAGCCCAATACACGGCGTCGAACACCTCGCGCTCATTCTCGAAGCGCACCTCGGTCTTGGTCGGGTGAACATTCACATCCACTGCCGTGAGCGGCATCGTTATATCGAGCACGCAGACCGGAAAGCGGCCGGTAAAGAGGCTGTTTTTATAGCCCTGCTCGAGCGCCGCCTGCAGGAGCTTCGACTTTACAAAGCGCCCGTTTATGAAGAAAAACTGCCACGCGCGGTTGCCGCGGCTTCCCGCGGGGCTTGAAATGTAACCGGAAACTCGCAATCTTTCGTCGCCGCGCTCGGCCTTCAGAAGGCTCTTTGCAAACTCTCTGCCGAGAGTTGAGTAGACTACCGAATCTATCCTGCCGTCGCCGGGGGTGTGAAGCTCCTCTTTCCCGTCCTTTATGAAGCGAATGGACACGTCCGGGCGGCTGAGTGCAAGGCGGGTAACCACGGTAGAAACATTCGCGCCCTCCGCCTTATCTGTTTTCATGTACTTTCTGCGTGCAGGGGTGTTGAAAAACAGGTCGCGGATCATCATTGTCGTGCCGTCCGGCGCGCCTGCCGGCTCCTTTTCGACGACTGTGCCGGCCTCGAGCACTATCCTCGTGCCGTTTTCGGCGCCGCGCTCCTTTGTCAGAAGCTCGATGCGGCTCACGGAGCTGATCGCCGCAAGCGCCTCGCCGCGAAAGCCGAGAGTTCCTATCGCCTCAAGACCTCGCTCATCGTACAGCTTGCTCGTCGCATGGCGCAGAAACGCTGTCTCAGCGTCCTGCGGGCTCATTCCGCAGCCGTTGTCGCTCACGCGGATGAGCGACATTCCGCCGGACTGTATCTCGACCGTCACTGTATCGGCGCCGGCGTCTATTGAGTTTTCAACGAGCTCCTTCACCACGCTCGACGGTCTCTCGACCACCTCTCCCGCGGCGATGAGATCCGCGAGGTGCGCGGGCATTTCTCTGATTTTTGCCATATACAATCCCTTTCGGACACAATAATCCAATTATCAATAGCTAATTGTAGCACATTTATATTGTAAAATCCACAGAAATTTGATAAAATATGTGGTGCGATTTTATTAGCAAAGGAATTTTGACATGAGAACCGTAATTTCTGATTCCCAGCTCGCTTACGAGCGTAAAATAATGCAGGAGGTGGCGGAGTTAAACGCCGCCCGCCCGACTTCTCCCAAGGCTATGGTCGATACCTACGGCTGTCAGCAGAACGAGGCTGACAGTGAGAAAATTCGCGGTATGCTCCGCGAGATGGGCTACGAGTTCACCTCCGATGAAAGCGAGGCTGACGTCGTCGTTATGAACACCTGCGCCGTCCGCGAGCACGCCGAGCAGCGCGTTTACGGCAACGTCGGCGCTCTCACGCATACGAAAAAGGCAAATCCCAATCAGAAGATCGTGATCTGCGGCTGCATGGCGCAGCAGCAGTCCGTTGCCGACAAGCTCCGCGAGAGCTACCGCCACGTCGATATAGTATTCGGGCCGCACGCGCTGTGGAGATTTCCGGAGTTTCTCAAAAAGGTGCTGACAGTCGGCGGCAGAGTTTTTGAGATCACCCCCTCCGACGGCGCGATTGCCGAGGGCATTCCGCAGGTACGCGACGGGTCAGTGAAGGCGTGGCTCTCCGTTATGTACGGCTGCAACAACTTCTGCACCTACTGCATCGTGCCCTACGTCCGCGGGCGCGAGCGCTCGAGAACGCCGGAGGATATTTTAGCCGAGGCAAGAGGCCTCGTCGAGGCGGGGTACAAGGACATAACTCTCCTCGGTCAGAACGTAAACAGCTACGGAAAGGATCTCGGCACCGGCGTGGACTTTGCGGACATTCTGCGCGAGGTGTGCGCCATCCCGGGCGATTTTATAGTCCGCTTCATGACAAGCCACCCGAAGGACGCGACGGAAAAGCTCTTCAAGACGATGGCTGAGAATCCCAAGTGCGCCCACCACATACATCTGCCCTTCCAGTCCGGCTCTGACCGCATACTGCGCGCCATGAACCGCCGCTACGACAGGGCGAAATACCTCGACCTCGTGCACAAGGCGCGGGAGTATATGCCCGACGTAGTTCTCACAAGCGACGTTATCGTGGGCTTCCCGGGCGAGACCGAGGAGGACTTCGCCGACACGCTCTCGCTTGTCGAGGAGGTCGAGTACGACGCGCTCTTTACCTTCATCTACTCCAAGCGCCCCGGCACTCCGGCGGCGGAGTATCCCGACCCCGCGACGCGCGAGATGAAGCAGATGCGCTTCGACCTGCTCGTTAAGCTCCAGAATATGATCTCAGAGCGCAAGCATGCCGACTACGTCGGCAGGACCGTGCGCGTGCTCATCGACGGAGTGGACGGAGAATACCTCACAAGCCGCACAAACGGCGGCAGACTTGTCAGAGTCAAGGGCGGCGAGCGCATGATCGGCGAATTTGCCGACGTTAAGATCACCGGCTCGAACACCTGGGCGCTCTACGGCGAGCTTGTATAAAGGAGATACACAATGCCTGAAGAAACACCGATGATGCGGCAATACCGCGAAATTAAAAAGGCTCACGAGGACGCTATACTCTTCTTCCGCCTCGGTGACTTCTATGAGATGTTCGACGAGGACGCAAAGACCGCCTCGCGCGAGCTTGACCTCGTGCTCACGACCCGCGACAGGAGCAAGGAGAAGGAGGATCAGGTGCCGATGTGCGGCGTGCCGTTCCACTCCTCCGAGGCTTATATAGCGCGGCTTATCCAGAAGGGCTACAAGGTCGCAATCTGCGAGCAGATGGAGGATCCCGCGCTCGCAAAGGGCCTTGTCGAGCGCGATATTATCCGCATTGTCACACCCGGAACGGTCATCGACTCCTCCATGCTCGATGAGGGAAAATCGAACTACCTCGCGGCAGTCTGCTATGACGCGCTCGGCTCCGCCGTCGCCTTCTGCGACATTTCAACGGGTGAGATGGCGGCGCGTTCCTTCCCTGCCGACGAAAAGAGCCGCGCGCTCAATGAGCTTGCGCGATTCAATCCCTCCGAGGCGGTGCTGAACGCCGCCGCGGGCGAGGACGAGGGAGTGGAGTTTCTCCTCCGCGAGCGCTTAAAGTGCC
Source organism: Oscillospiraceae bacterium (assembly GCA_017479425.1). Taxonomy (GTDB): domain Bacteria; phylum Bacillota; class Clostridia; order Oscillospirales; family Oscillospiraceae; genus RUG626. Next base: position 23,452 of record JAFVCD010000044.1, on the reverse strand, counting down.
TCACGGAGACCGAAAACGCGCGCTTTGACTATATGCAGTCCACAATGCGCATCGCAGAGCAGTTCGGCACTGACGCCATCGACCGCTTCGGTCTCTCTAACGAGCCGCAGGCGGTGTGCGCGATCGGCGCCCTTCTCGGATACATAAAGGACACTCAGAAAACCGATATGGGCCACTTAAACCGCCTCGATTTCTACTCGGACGGCAAATATATGGAGCTCGATATTCAGACTATCCGCAATCTTGAGCTTGTAAGCTCTATGCACGACGGGTCGAAGAAGGGCTCGCTTCTCTGGGCGATGGACAAGACAAAGACCCCGATGGGCTCGCGCCTTCTGCGCTCATGGGTATCTCGCCCGCTCCTCTCTCCTGCGGCGATAACGCGCAGGTCTGCGGCGGTGCGGGAGCTGTACGACGACAACATGGCGCGCGGCGAGGTAATGCTCATTCTCCGCTCTGTCGGCGATATTGAGCGCCTTATCGCAAAGATAGTCTACGGGACAGCCAACGCCCGCGACCTTCTCGCCCTCGCCTCCTCAGCGGCGGCGATTCCTGACTTGAAGCGTGAGCTTGGCGAGAAATCCGGCGCTCTGCTGACTGAAATTCTGAACTGCGACGATATCGGCGACCTCGTCGCTGACATAAACGCCGCCATCGCCGACGACGCGCCGTTTTCCGTGCGCGAGGGCGAGATGATACGCGACGGGTTCGATCCCGAGGTCGACAGGCTCCGCGGACTACTGCGCGGCTCCACTCAGGCGCTTGCCGATATTGAGGCGCGTGAGAAGGCGCGCACCGGCAAAAAGCTCAAGGTCGGCTACAACAAGGTTTTCGGCTACTATATCGAGATACCGAAGGCTCAAACGAACGACGTTCCCGCCGATTACATCCGCAAGCAGACGCTTGTAAACGGCGAGCGCTACATAACCGAGGAGCTTAAAAACCTCGAGGCCGAGCTTCTCGGCGCAAAGGACAAGGTCGCTGACCTCGAGTACCGCATTTTTAATGATCTCCGCCTCAAAATCGCGGGCGAGGTGCTGAGAGTTCAGTCTGCGGCGCGCGCCGTCGCAACTCTCGACGTGCTCTGCTCCCTTGCCGAATGCGCGGTAAAAAATTCGTGGTGTATGCCGGACATCACCGCCGACGGCGTTATTGAGATAGTTGACGGCCGCCACCCCGTAGTCGAGCAGATGCAGAAAAATACGCTTTTCGTTCCGAACGACGTGCGTATCGGCGGCGCCTACGGCACGACGGCGATTATCACAGGTCCGAACATGGCGGGTAAATCGACCTATATGCGCTCGGTCGCGCTTATTACTCTTATGGCTCAGATGGGCTCGTTCGTTCCGGCAAAGAGCGCTTCCATCGGCATTGTCGACCGCGTTTTCACGCGAATCGGCGCCTCGGACGACCTCGCCGCCGGCAAATCGACCTTTATGGTAGAGATGAGCGAGGTCGCTGAAATTCTCAAAAACGCGACGAAAAGCTCTCTCATTTTGCTCGACGAGATCGGCCGCGGCACCTCCACCTATGACGGCATGGCGATCGCCCGCGCGGTCGTTGAGTTCTGCGCCGACCCGAAGTCGCTCGGCGCGAAAACGCTCTTTGCGACGCACTACCACGAGCTGACGGTGCTTGAAAGTGAGCTTCAAGGCGTTAAAAACTACAATATTTCCGCAAAAAAGCGCGGCGGCGATATAATTTTCCTCCGTAAGATCGTACCCGGCGGCGCCGACGACAGCTACGGCATAGAGGTCGCAAATCTCGCGGGCGTGCCGAAGAGCGTAATCACCCGCGCAAACAAGGTTCTCTCCGACCTCATCGCCGGAAAAGCGCCCGAGGCAAAGCGCAGGAGCGCTCCCGAGCCCATGGATATGCAGGTTTCCTTTGAGTCTGCGGCTGAAAATGAGGTAATCGAAAGGCTGCGCCGCGCCGACATCAACACAATGACTCCGCTCGAGGCGCTGAATCTCCTGTACTCCCTCAAAAAGGAGGTACAGGATTGAAGCACCCGATGACCAGAGGCGAGGCGGTTTTCGGCTGGATCTGGGTGTTCATCCACTCACTTATTCTTCCGACCTTTTTAGGCTCCATACTCTATTCCGCTCTTATCGGTGCGGGCGTGAGCCTTGACGAGGCGGCGCTGAATGTCATTTACTACGGCGTCTCGTTTGTGCTGCTGATGCTCGTTCTCTCGCGGTTTATGAAGGCCTCGTTCTCGCTGCTTACGCACAATATAGGCAATACGTTCGCCGCGGTGCTCTTCGGCTACACCTATTTTTTTGCCGCGATGTTCGCCGTTTCGCTCATTATGCAGCTTGTTCTGTCCGGCGAATTAAATCCCAATCAGGCGGCAGTTGATTCGCAGGCAAAGCTCAACCCCAACGCGATGCTCGCCGTCGGCGTTTTCCTCGCGCCCGTATGCGAAGAGGTGCTCTTCCGCGGGGTCGTGTTCGGTACGATACAGCGCAAAAGCCGCGCCGCCGCCTATATCGTTTCCGCGGTGCTCTTCGCCCTCTACCACCTCTCCGGCTATCTCATCGAGGACTTTAGCTGGGAGCTTCTTCTGATGGCTGCTGAGTATATCCCCGCCGGAATTGTACTCGCTTGGTGCTACGAGCGCGGCAAAAGCGTCTACGCGCCGATTTTCCTGCACATGATAATAAATCTTGTGAGCATTACAGTCACGCTGAATCTATAAAAAGTGCCTCTGAGCTTTTTCGGCTCAGAGGCATCTGTCTTATTTAGGTTTCCTATACGGCTTACAGTCCGTTTATATATCTGCACGCTGCAAGAGCCGCCGTGGCGCCGTCCGCGACTGCGGTTGTTAGCTGGCGCACGCCTTTACTGCGGCAGTCTCCGGCGACGAACACGCCCGGCGTCTTTGTGAGGCAGCGCTCGTCGGAATCGAAGTAGCCCCAGCTGTTGAGGTCAGCAAGCGCCTTATACGGCTCGTTTTCCGGGATAAGTCCGATGGCGACGAAAAGTCCGTCGCAGTCGATAAAGTCCTCGCCGTCCTTCGACGCGATGTTGACGCCCTGCAATACTCCGTCGTCAACAATGAGGTCGGTGATTTTAACTCCTGTGTGCTTAGTTACGTTCGAGCGTGAGAAAAGCACCTCCTGAAGCCTCGGCTCTCCGGTGAAGAAGTCCAAATCCTGAAGCATTACCACCTCGCTGCACTTCTCTGATAGCAGAATCGCCTCCTGAAGCGCTGAGTTGCCGCCGCCTGCTACGCAGACCTTTTTGCCGGCGTAGAAATCGCCGTCGCACACGGCGCAGAAGCTTATGCCCTCGCCGACAAGCTCCTCCTCGCCCTCGAGTCCCAGCATACGGTGCTTGACGCCCGTCGCGATGATGACAGTTCTGCCCTCAAACTCGCCGCCGTCCTCTGTGACGACGATTTTTTTATCTCCGCAATCCCTTACCTCGGTGACTGCGGCAATCTCTATCTCCGCGCCCTGCGCGAGAATCTGCTCAAGGGTCTTATCCGCAAACTCGTTGCCGCTCATGGTGAGCGTTCCGGGATAGTTCTCGACCTTCGGTGAGTGGGTTATCTGACCGCCGAAGCCGCCCTTTTCGATAACGAGGGCGCTTTTGCCGTTTCTCTGGGCATAGAGCGCGGCCGTCATTCCGGCGGGGCCTCCGCCGACTGCGATTACGTCGTACATTGCGATTTCTCCTTCATATTGATAGAAAAGGGGCGGGCACAGAGACCCGCCCCTTACGTTATGTTTTACTTATTCATCAGCCAGCCCTTGATATCGCTGACTCCGCGGTACTTCTCAAAGCCGCCCTCACCAACGATGACGAGGGTCGGTGCCTGCTTAACGCCGTACTTATTTACAAGCTCGGCGTTTTCGTTGGCGTTGAGCGCGGTGTACTGAACGCCAGCCTTGTCGAGAAGAGCCGCCGCCGCCTTGCAGTTGGGGCAGGTCGGGGTCTTGAAGAGAATCACGTTCGCGTCAGCCGCGACTGCGGGAGCGGCCTCGGTTTTGACCTCCTCGGCCTTCGGCACATCGTCCACCGGCGCGGGATTCGGGCCTACGTGACGGAGAGTGCTGTGACCGACGTTGTACACACGGCGATCCTTGAACTCCTGAGCCTTGCCGTCGTTCCAGTTCTGAACCGGGCGATAATAGCCGGTGATGCGGCTGTAAACCTCAGTCTTCTTGCCGCAATGCGGGCAGGTGTATTGCTCGCCTACGAGATAGCCGTGGTCGGCGCAGACGGAATAGGTCGGGCTCATGGTGTAGTACGGAAGCTTGTAGTTCTCAGCGATCTTGCGGACGAGATTTGCCGCCGCCTTCCAGTCCGGAAGCTTCTCGCCGAGGAAGGCGTGGAAAACAGTGCCGGAGGTGTAGAGGGTCTGGAGGTCGTCCTGAATATCGAGAGCGGAGAAAACGTCCTCGGTATAGCCAACGGGAAGGTGGCTGGAGTTTGTGTAGTAAGGAGTGCCGTTCATATTCGCAGTGATGATATCGGGGAACTCCTCAGTATCGTGCTTTGCGAAGCGATAGGTGGTGCTCTCTGCGGGAGTGGCCTCGAGGTTGTAGAGGTCGCCGTAGAGTTCCTGATAATCGGAGAGGCGTTCGCGCATATGATTGAGAACGTCGCGCGTGAACTTCTGCGCATCCTCATTCGTGAGGTCGGCGCGGAGCCACTTGGCGTTGAGGCACGCCTCGTTCATGCCGACAAGACCGATGGTGGAGAAGTGGTTATTGAAGGTGCCGAGATAGCGCTTTGTGTAGGGATAGAGGCCCTGCTCGAGAAGTCTTGTGATAACGGTGCGCTTTACCTTAAGGCTGCGGGCGGCGATGTCCATAAGCTTGTCAAGGCGCTCGTAAAAGTCCTTTTCGTCCTTCGTAAGATATGCGATGCGCGGCATATTGATGGTGACAACGCCGATGGAGCCGGTGCTCTCGCCGCTGCCGAAGAAGCCGCCGGACTTCTTTCTGAGCTCACGGAGGTCAAGGCGGAGACGGCAGCACATGCTGCGGACATCGCTCGGCTCCATATCGGAGTTGATGTAGTTGGAGAAATAGGGGGTGCCGTACTTCGCGGTCATCTCAAAGAGAAGCTTGTTGTTCTCGGTCTCGGACCAGTCAAAGTCGCGGGTGATGGAATAGGTGGGGATGGGGTACTGGAAGCCGCGGCCGTTGGCGTCGCCCTCGATCATGATCTCGATGAACGCCTTGTTGACCATGTCCATCTCCTTCTGGCAGTCGCCATAGGTGAAGTCCATCTCCTTGCCGCCGATGATCGCGGGCAGGTTCTTGAGGTCATTCGGAACAGTCCAGTCGAGGGTCACATTGGAGAACGGAGCCTGAGTGCCCCAGCGGGACGGGGTGTTGACGCCGTAAACGAAGCTCTGGATGCACTGCTTGACCTCTTTCTGGGTAAGGTTGTCCACCCTTACAAAAGGAGCGAGATAGGTATCAAAGGAGCTGAAGGCCTGAGCGCCTGCCCACTCGTTCTGCATAATGCCGAGGAAGTTTACCATCTGGTTGCAGAGAGTTGAGAGGTGGTTTGCCGGAGATGATGTGATCTTTCCGGGAACACCGCCGAGACCCTCCTGAATGAGCTGCTTGAGGCTCCAGCCGGCGCAGTAGCCGGTGAGCATGGAGAGATCGTGGAGATGGATCGCGGCACTTCTGTGCGCCTCGGCGATCTCATCATCATAGACCTCGCTGAGCCAGTAGTTTGCGGTGATGGCGCCGGAGTTCGAGAGGATGAGTCCGCCGACGGAGTAGGTCACGGTGGAGTTCTCCTTTACGCGCCAGTCGTTGATCTTGAGGTAGTTATCAACGAGATCCTTATAGTTGAGGAGCGTGCTGTTGACGTTTCTGACCTTCTCGCGCTGACGGCGATAGAGGATGTATGCCTTCGCTACGTCGGCATAGCCGCACTCACTGAGCACCTTCTCGACGGAATCCTGGATATCCTCAACGGTTATCTGGTTATTCTTTATCTTCGGCTCAAAGTCCGAAGCGACGCGGATGGAAATAAGGCTCAGAACGGTAGGATGATATTCCTTATTAAGAGCTACGAACGCCTTCTCCACGGCGTCGCTTATCTTATCTATGTTGAAATCGACGACCTTGCCGTCGCGCTTGATTACCTGATACATATCTGAATCTAAACCCCCTGTTTGATGCTAAAAAATCGGAACGTGATAATAATAGCACCTCAGGGGGTCGTTTGTCAACATATAATGTTATTAAAATTTCAGCGACACAATATCTTGTGGTTTAGTCAACTCCACGAATTTCCGCTTTTGCAACATATCCGCGCATTTTGTCGGCGTATTGCTCCAAAACGGCGCGGCTCGGAGCTGAAAAGCCCTCAAAAGGAACGGTGTCGCGGTCGGTAAAGCACTGTATATAGTAGCTCTTCGCGCCGCGTATGAGCTCGCCTATTCCATCGAAGTCGCTTTTCTCGTGAAGCTCATTCACAACGGTGGTGCGGAACTCGTAGTCCGGCGCTTTTTCCATTATGAGCGCGATGCTCCGGCGCAAAGCGTCCAGATCGACCGCCGCAACGCCGCAGGTCTCGGCGTATTTCTGCGGGCTGTTTTTAATATCCATCGCAACGTAGTCGACTAAGCTCTCGTCGAGAATTGCGCCGAGGAGCGCGGGATGGCAGCCGTTTGTGTCGAGCTTAATCTTGTAGCCCATCGCGCGGATGCGGCGCATAAGCTCGGGCAGGTCGCGGTGCAGGCACGGCTCGCCGCCGGTAAACGCAACGCCGTCGAGTAGGCCCGTGCGCTTTTTAAGAAAGCTGAGAAGCTCCTCATCGTCCATGACGGGCGTCGCTCTGCCCTCCGCGAGCTCGAAATTGTGGCAGAAGGGGCATCTCCAGTCGCAGCCTCCGAGGAAAACGGTGCAGGCGACGCGCCCGGGAAAGTCGAGCAGCGTCATTTTTTGAAGTCCGTAGATTTTCATAGTCTTTCTCCTTAAACCGCGGCTAAAATGTGAAGATTCCGCATTTCCGGGTCGGAAATTGAATCGTTTACCGAGTAGGCGTGCTTTTCAAGGTCGCCGCAGTTGGCCTTCGTAACGCCGTCATCGATGAGCGCGTCGATAATATCGGCGCAGACAGACTCGATAACGTCGCCCTTTTCCTCGGCGGTTTCGCCCTCACAAGGCGTTGTGATGAGATACTCAAACAGCTCCGCCTCGATAGAAAGGCGCGGGAGCGCTCTCAGCGCGCGGAATGACCACTTGTAATACGGCATATAGCGCCCGTTTATGAGGAAGATCGCCGCCGCGGCGTTCTTCACAAACTCGAATGCGCTCATCTGAGCCGCCGCCGCTTCACCGTGCATAAGACAGCGGCGGTAGTTATACTGCCCCGCCTGCGCCGCGAGCAGAAGATGCCCCGCGAGCTTTTTGAGGCGTATATCCTCGGGATAGCGCGATAACGAGGCGCGGATATTAGACAAAAGTCCGAAATTATCAAAGTAAACCTCGCCGTTTGTCGCCTCGATAAGCGAGGAGGACGGCACCGTGAGCCACTGTGAAACCGTCATCACTCCGTCCGGCGCGCCGACCTTGTCCTGAAAGAAGTCGGAAATCCGGATAACACCGTGGCGAGAGCCTCCGACCGGAGAAATCTTCGCCCTCTTCGCGCCCATAAATTCCTTCGGAAGCTTCGCATATGCGCGCTCAAGCTGAAAGGCGGCGCGGCGGTCAACCACGTCCTCGCCGGGAAGCAGTATCATAAAGCCCGGCTCAAAATCGTGGTCGCGGCTGACTTCATCGTCAAAGCCCATACACTCGCTGCCCGCGCCGAAAAGGCCTGTGGCAAGGTACGGCATAAGCTCGGGAAAGTCTCGCTCGAGCATAGGGCGCCCGCACTCCTCAAAGTAAGCGCGGCTGAGTTCAAGTCCTGTCATAAATCTTCTCCGCTCTCTTTTTAAGCTCCTCCGCGGCGGCAAAGTAGCCGTAGTAGCCGAAGGTCGGCGCACATTTCTCGCATACAAAGGCATAGTAGCCGTCGCGCGCGCCGGTAAAGGCGTCCAGCTTGTCCCACGCTTCGTCAACAAGGTCGAATATTCTCGATTCTCCCGCCTCCATACCAACCTCATTTTCAACAAGGTTTGCTCTGTTCAGGCAGGTTATCGCCTGCTCGAGGGCTCCGCCCTCCGCCTTCTCCATCGCGTCCATCGCCTTATCGTAGTATGCGTGGGCTTCGGAATAGCGGCTCAGCGCCGCAAGGCAGAGCGCCATATTGTTATAAAGTCCGCCGAGCAGCTCCGCTCTCGTCGCCGCGCTCTTTTCATAGATCGGCTGAGCCATATTGAATAACTCGAGCGCGCGTTCGTTCTCTCCAAAAGAGGAAAGCGCCGTAGCGCAGTTTACATAAGTTGTCCCGGCGCTGATGGTATCGCCGTAGTCAAGCTCCCGTACAAGCGCAAGGGCGGCGTCTATCTGCGCCAGAGCCTTTTCGCGCTCGGCAGTTTTGCGGTAGTGGCCTATAAGCTCGCCGCGCACCATAAGCTCGCCGCGCTTATCCCTGCCCTCGGTCGCCTCCAGGAGCCAGTATTTCAGATGGCGCTCGGCGCCTGCATAGTCGCGGCGCGACATATACTCGTCCATCTTCTCAATTATTCTCTGCTGCGGAATCGGGCGCATAGGCGCAACCTCACCCATCGGATCGCCGCACAGAAGGCACGCCGGCTCGAGATAATCCTCCGGACCGATCACTTTACTCATATTATCACGCTCCAATCTTCACTATTGTATCATAAACTCCGATGTGTTACAATATGAAAACCAGTGAACGGAGATTTTGAGATGGACAGCTTTGATATTGAATCGGTAATAGAATTTTTCAACTCCCGCGCCGCAGTGTGGGATGAGAATATGGTGCGAAACGAGGGCGCGATAGCCGCGATACTCGACTGTGCCGGCATACGCGAGGGCATCGACGTGCTCGACGTTGCCTGCGGCACCGGGGTGCTGTTTGCGGACTATTTAAATAGAGGCGTTGCCTCGCTCACCGCCATCGACGTTGCGCCGAGGATGGCGCGCATCGCGCAGGAGAAGTTTCCGTATGTCGATGTTATCTGCGGCAACGTGGAAACCTGGCCGTTTGCGCGGAAATTTGACTCAGTCGTGGTCTACAACGCATTTCCGCACTTTCCGGACTTTCCGCGCATTGTCCGCTCTCTTGCCTCGCTCACAAAGCCCGGCGGCAGGCTGACCGTCGCCCACGGCATGAGCCTTGCGCAGCTGCACGCGCATCACTCCGGCGCGGCGTCGAAAATATCGCGCAAGATGCTCGAACCGGAGGAGCTTGCGGCGCTGATGCGGCGATATTTTATAGTCGATACCGCGCTATCCGACGACGAAAAGTACATCGTTTCAGGCGTAAGGGTATAAAAACGGGAGAGGAAAAACCTCTCCCGTTATGTTATGTGTCCAGCAGATCAATTTCCTGATAAGTGAAGCAGCAGTAGCCCGTTCGGATAACAGGGCTGACCGTCATATAATATCGCTTTTTTGTCGGCTCAAAGTACATTCCGTCGATAACCGTTTCGCCCTTCTCCGCGGCGCGCTCCGCCTTATCATACCAGCTCTCACCCAGAGTCGGGAACAGCTCGCGCGTTGTCTTGCCCAACAGCTCCACAGCCCTCTTGCCGCTTCGCTCCTCAAACTTGTGGTTTACATAAAATAGTATTGCGTCAACTACTTTTCCCTTTCTGTCCTTCACGACCTTATACACCGCGTAGGAAATGGGCAGGTCGTCATAGATGCTGAAAAGCTCTGATGCGCGGGATACGAGCGATTCCACGCTCATATGCTCAGTGTGATCGGCAAGCAGGCGCATCTCGGCGCGCTGCTGCTGCTCATCGAGATCCTCACACTCGCTGTAAAGCGCCCAGCCGACGGAGACATACAGCGTGAGCGGAACGCCGCCGACTTTTTTGATCTTCGCCGCACACTCTCTGATCCTCTCGCGGATAAAGCTTCCATCCCCCGGCTCAGGAAGCTGAGCAAGGATGACAAAATGCTGACCTGAGTGTCTGCCGACCGCCGCCTTTAACCCGAAGGAGCGCTTCAACTCCTTTCCGAGCTCGGCGATGACCTTATCTCCGAAATCATAGCCGTAGTTTCTGTTGATAACGGAGAAATCGTCGATGGCGACGTGAATACGCACAAAGTCGGCGTTGCGGAGATAGTATTCATCCTGAAAAGCCTTTTCCTCTTCACTGATACCGCGGGAATTCAGCAGTCCAGTGATCATATCCCGGCGTTTCGTTTCAGCGCCGCGGCTGTCGTTTTTCATCAGCATATCTCTGTCGATAAACCAGCCGATAAGTCCCTGAATCTCGCCGTTTCTGTCGTAAATAGGCGCTTTACTCGCCAGAATATCGCGGTTCTCGCCGTTGCAGAGGCACTTTCCCGGCACATTATGTGTAACCGCGCCCTCTTTTATAACAGACCACTCATCGTTCATATACGGGTCAGGGCGTATATGCCAGCGCATTTCCTCATCGGTCTTGCCGATTATCTCCTCCGGGTATTCTATACCGTAGTAATCCGCAAAGCCGCGGCTTATTCCGACAAACCGGCGCTCCTTATCCTTCCAGAAGCAGCGCAGAATACCGGACTCGACGAGGTTTCTCCACAGCACCTCGTCGCTGAGCGCACTCTGAGCTGTGCCTTTAGCCTTGCCGCTCTCGACCGACTTTATCTCATCGTGCGCATCGCGGATAAGCTCGAGATACACTCTCTCCTCCATACGGAGAATGGTTATCTGCTTCCACCGATATTCGCCGTGGCGGCTGTAAATCCGGAAGAAGTCGCTTATATATGTGCGGCTTGAATTCACGATTCGCTCATCCGACGTGTCGGGGTCGACAAATGCGAGGTAGCGCTCTCTGTCCTCCGGGAACACGAGGCTTCGCGCGTACTCCTCGGAGAGGTCCTTGACGCCCATCGTGCCGCTGAGCAGATTTTCCCGCGTCGCTACATACAGCGGAGTTATCTTATCCTCATTCGTATCGACGAGCGTAACGCGCTCAAACAGCGTATAGAGCTGCCGCAGTCCGTCGTCAAGCTCATGAGTCTTTGCCGCCTCGGAGGCTTCGGAGAGATTATCGAGCCTGAAAAGCACACTCCACGCCTTCTTCGACTTTGCGATCAGGCGGCTTCGCATCTCATAGTACTCGCCATCTGCGATGAAGTACATCCTTCCGTCGCCGACAACCCTTGTGGAGTCCATAAGGTTTATAAGGCGCGTCGGGAGCTTTGAATACGGCTGCCTGACGTTCAGAAGCTCCTCCGACAAAAAGCCTCCGGATACTCCGGTAGAGCGCGCCGTTTCCTCAAAGGCAGAGTTGTAGAACAGTATGGCAAAGCCATCCTCTCTGCCCTCCGCAAGAGCGAGGGGAATACTGTTGAGCTGCCTTGCGCTCGTCAGCGCCGCTCTGTCCTCATTCGTCATGAACGGTACGGCACTGAGGAAATTGAGGCGGCCGATCTCGTCGTAATATGCTCTCTCGCCAGGCTCCTCAGGAACTATGTCCTGCTCGCGCAGATGCGCCATCGCGTCATCGTATTGCATCGGCCTGCCGAAATAGTAGCCCTGCACCTTTTCGCAGCCGATATCTCTGAGATACCGGAACTGCTCCTCTGTCTCAACGCCCTCAGCGAGCGTGTGGATATCTATCTCCTTCGCCATCTGTATAACGGAGGTCATTATCCTGCGGCTGCGCTCACTGAACGAGCTGAGAAAGCGCATATCGAGCTTCAGCTCGTCAAAGCTGAAATCCTTTAAGGCATTCAGCGAGGAATAGCCGGAGCCGAAATCGTCCATCCACACCTGATAGCCGTCGGCGCGGAAGCTGTTGACGGCGGTGAGCATACTCGCCTCCTCAGAAGCCATTACGCTCTCGGTAATCTCGATGTTGAGCATATCGTGCGGGATTTTATAGCGGCTAACCGCCTCGTCCACCTCTTTATATATGTTGCAGAGCGTAAAATCCAGCCGTGAGAGATTTATGGACACCGGCACCGGGCTTTTACCCGCGTCTATCTCTCGCCTTATCCTCGCGCAGACGAAGCGGATAATATGGCGGTCAAGCAGGTGGATCTTTCTCGAATTCTCAAGAACCGGAATGAATATATCCGGCCCGATGATACCCTCAACCGGGTCTATCCATCGCGCGAGCGCCTCAAAGCTGCACAGCTTGCGAGATATAGTGCGGACTACCGGCTGGAAAAAGGCGCAGATATGCCCCTCTGTCAGCGCTTTTTCAAAGTTTTGTGCAATATAGAGCTCAGGGTTTTCTAACATAGCTCAAAGCTCCTTGTTACAAAAATCTTTTATTTCGCATAGATTATATATAAAGTGCCACCATATTGCAATAGATTTTTTCTATTATTTGTGAAAAATCCGACAGTGTGATGAAATTGTGCAAAGTGCATAAAATTTTAGTTATTTTTTTGCCTTTTGGCGGCATAAACAATATTTTTTCTCTTGCAAAGAACGGAAGCTTTTGGTATATTGTAGTAGTAATATTTTTTTCATAATTCACGATTCAGAATCTCAAGGAGGATAATTATGGCAGCAAGAAATCCTAAAGCCGCTCCCGCGGTCGAGGAGAATCTCCCGCAGCCCAGACGCAGCGTTGCGTTCATCGGCTCAGAGTGCTATCCCTTCGTCAAAACCGGCGGTCTCGGCGACGTTATGTACGCGCTTCCGAAGGCGCTCGTCAAGCAGAACTGCGACGTAAGAGTTATCATCCCGCGCTATAAGTGCATCCCCGAAAAGTATCAGGAGAAGATGGTCTATCGCGGAGCCTTCTCGATGGATCTCTGCGCCGACGGCAAGAGCTTCTACGTCGGCATAATGGAGTACGTCTGGGACGGCGTTGTGTATGACTTCATCGACAATGACGAGTTCTTCAGCTGGGGCAACCCCTATACCAACCTCGTTGACGATATTCCCAAGTTCTGCTACTTCGCAAAGGCCTCGCTCGCGGCGCTCAACTACCTCAACTGGACGCCCGACATCATCCACTGCCACGACTGGCAGGCGGCTCTTGTCCCCGTATTCCAACAGGCGATGTTCGGCGGCACTCCGGTAGCCGGCGCGAAGAGCATTCTCACTATTCACAATCTTCGCTTCCAGGGCATCTACAACGTTGAAACCCTCAAGTATTGGACAAATCTACCCGACGCCCTCTTTGACTACGCCGTTCTCAAGCAGAACTGGGTTGACGCGAATATGCTCAAGGCCGGTCTCAGCTACGCGAGCATAATCACCACCGTCAGCGATACCTATGCCGGCGAGATCCAGACTCCGTTCTACGGCGACGGTCTTGACGCACACCTGCGCTTCCACAACCGCAAGCTCCGCGGCATCGTCAACGGCATCGACGTTGAACAGTGGAACCCCGCGACCGACGCGCTCCTCTCCGCAAATTACAGCGAGAAGGACGCCGTTGCAAAAAAGCGTGAGAACAAGCTCGCTCTTCAACGTGAGCTCGGTCTTGAGGAGAATGCCGACAAGATGGTGCTCGGTCTTATCTCCCGCCTTACCGATCAGAAGGGTCTCGACCTTGTGAACGCCATCATTCCGAACGTTATCGACGGCAATACACAGGTCATTGTCCTCGGAACCGGCGACAGAAAGTACGAGGACTCCTTCCGCTACTATGAAAACGCCTACAAGGGCAGCGTATGCAGCTGCATCATGTACGATGAGGCGCGCGCCCACAAGATCTACGCCGCCTCCGACGCGATGCTCGTTCCCTCGCTCTTTGAGCCCTGCGGACTCACTCAGCTCATCGCCATGCGCTACGGCACAGTGCCCATCGTGCGTGAGACCGGCGGCCTCAAGGACACCGTCCAGCCCTACAACGAATTCACAAACGAGGGCAACGGCTTCACCTTTGACCGCTATGAGCAGGGTCTTCTGCTCGACGCCATCAACAGAGCAAAAACCCTCTACTTTACCGACCGCGCCCGCTGGGACGAGATGGTCATCCGCGATCTCCGGAAGGACGTCAGCTGGGACTCCTCCGCGAAGAAGTACCGCGACCTCTACGTTGAGCTGAAGCCGTAAAGAATATAACTCGACCTCCCCATTTAATCGGGGAGGTCTTTTTTCGGGCAGAAAAAAGCTCCGCAGAAAAAACTGCGGAGCTTCTATTATGAAAAAGATTACTCGTTGACGGTATCCTTGAGGGCCTTGCCCGCCTTGAATACGGGGTTCTTGGAAGCCTCGATGGTGATGTCCTCACCGGTGCGGGGGTTGCGGCCGGTGCGAGCAGGACGCTCCTTGACCTCGAAGGTGCCGAAGCCTACGAGAGCAACCTTATCGCCTGCCTTGAGGGCTGCGGCAACGGTATCAACAGCGGCGGCGAGAGCCTTCTCACTGTCCTTCTTGGAAAGCCCGGTCTTTTCAGCAATGCTTGCTACGAGTTCAGTCTTGTTCATTTGTCAGTTTCCTCCTGAATGTTTCCCGCTCATGCGGGTTATATAATATAATTATATAAGCGATTTTCACTTATTATAATCCCTTTCAAGTTCGGCGCATTTTTCAATGAGCCTGTCCGACGCCTTTGATAGCGCCGCCTCCGGGTCAATACCCGCTCTCTGCGCGAGGCGGCAGCATTCGCCCAGGAGCGCGCCGATATTCTCCTCGCTCGCTTCCCCCTGCGAAAGCGCGGCGATGCGCTCGCGGATTTCTGCTTCGCTGTCGGAGTCAAATCCGGCGGCCTGCGCCTTCTTTACGATCTTCTCATATCTCCAGGTCTGCGGCAGGCTCTTCGCCACAGTACGCATAGCCTCGCTTGCGGCGCTCTGACCGCGCTCGCGGCGCTTTATATCCTCCCACGACGGCATTTCCTCATCGGAAAAGACGTGCGGATGGCGGAAAATGAGCTTTTTTACGATTCCGTCGGCAACTCCGTCGAGATCGAAGCGGCCCCTGTCGGCCTCGATATCCGAGTGGAACACGACCTGCAGAAGAACGTCGCCCAGCTCCTCCCTGAGATGCTCGGCGCTGTCCTCGTCGATCGCCTCTGCGGCCTCGAACGCCTCCTCGAGAAGCTCGCGCCTTATTGACGCGTGGCTCTGCTCGATATCCCACGGGCATCCGCCCGGTGAGCGCAGGAGATGGACTATTTTTCGCAAGTCCTCGATATTATAGCGCTCTTTGAATACAAAATCAACCATAATTTTCCTAATCTGTCATTTTTTTCGCGTAAATTTACTTCAAATGCAAAAATGCGGCTATTTTTTCGCCCTTTGGCAGCAGAAGCGCGTCTTCGCGGCTTATTACCTTCAGTGCAAGCACGAGCGCGGCGTAGATAATTACCGCGACGATAAGCGCCGCGCCGAGGCAAACTATCTCCATAAGTTTGCCCGCCGGGTGGAGAAGTCTCACACACAGCCCATAGCTCGCGGCGGCGCCGACGCCCATTACCGCGGTGCATATTGCGGGGCGCAGCGTGACCTTGAGGATATCCGGCGGCGACGGCATACGCGTGAATATAAAGATGAGGTTCACCGTCGTAATGAGAACGTAGCAGGCGGCGTTGCCGATAACTGCGCCTACGATGTTGATAGCGGGAATGGAAACGAGCACGATGTTCACTATGACCTTCGTGATACCGCCTATTGGCATAGCGAGAAGTCCGACCCTTTCATGTCCCGAGGCCTGAAGAATGTAGTTTGTAATGAGATAGGTGCATACAAAATAGCTCGATATGCCGAGCCCGCGCAGGCAGTCGATGCCGGCGGGGTTTGAGGCGGGGTACAGCAGCCTGAAGATCGGCTCTGCGAGCACGCAGAGTCCGACGGCGCAGGGCATGGCAATAAGATTTACGACCTTGATCGCGCTCTCCATCGTCGCCTTATCGTCATCGAGGCGCCTTGTTGCGATTGCGGCGGCAATGACCGGCACGACCGAAACACCGATCGGCGTAACGAGCGCGATGGGCAGATTATAGAGCGTCATTGCCTTGGAATAGGCGCCGAAGAGAACGTCCGCCATCTTATGATCGAAGCCCGCTCCGAATTCGAGCGAGCGCATTATCATGCTCGAGTCGATAACAGTGATGATGTTGAGGAATATCGCTGAGAACGTAACGGGAATGCCTACGCGAAGTATCTCCCTGAGCGTTTCGCCGCGGCTCAGCGGAGAATCCACCCCTGCGCTCTCGCGCTTACCGAGGCGGCGGTTGTATAGCGCCATGACCGGCACCGCAAGACCCATTCCGATGGTCACTCCCGCTATCGCGCCTCCTGCAACATCGGCAAGGGGCGCGTGGGCGCTCGCAAGATACCACGCTATTGCAAGTCCGAAAACGAGCTTGCAGAGCACCTCCGAGATCTGCGAAATGCTCGTCGGTATCATATCGTTGTGCCCCTGGCTGTAACCTCTCAGAGCGGCAACGAGGAACGCGAAAAGCACGGCGGGCGCGAGAACGCGTATTCCCACGGCGCTCTGCGGCTCATGCATCGCTGCGGCAAAGCCGTCGGCAAAAAAGAACATAACAGCCGCGCCGAAAAGTCCCAGCACCGTCATAAACGCGAGCGCAACGCGGTAATAGCGGCGCACCTGATTATACCTTTCGGTGGCGCCGGCTGCGCTGATGAGCCGGCTCAGCGCGACTGGTATGCCAGCCGTTCCGAGGCTCAGAAGAAGCGAATAGACGTTGTACGTTATGGTAAAGTACGCCGTGCCCTCGTCGCCGAGGATATTATATATAGGTATTTTATATATGAATCCGAGCACCTTCGTTATGGCAACGGTCATCGTCAGGATCGCCGCGCCCTTGAGGTAGCTCTGCTTAGAAGACTGTGACAAGACATCAAATCCTTTTTTAGGGGTTTACGCTAAAAGTATATACCTTAAAATTATGAAAAATTCAACCTGTTTGCCCACAATTTACATAAAACTGCGCGGCGTTGACATAACCATTGTGGAAAACTCTGTGGAAAATGTGAAAAACTCTTGATAAATCAAGGCTTTTTCCCGTGTGGAGAAAAATAATCCCTGCAACCGCTCAGCCGATTATGTTAATCAGCCCTCGTTTTTGAGGCGGCGGATATCCCTTCCGGCGAACTTCAGCTCGAGGAAATTTCCCGCAAGGCGGCTCACAACCTGCGGCGAATAGCGCTTTCCAAGCTCGTAAATCGAGAAATTTGAGGTTATCACGGTGCATTTCTTCGCGTTTTCCCTCGCATTCAGAAGCTGATAGAGCGCGTTCGTGACAACAACGCCGGGAATCTCGGTGCCGAGGTCGTCGATTATAAGTAAATCCGCCTTTTCAAGGCGCGCTACCTCGTATCTCGCCCTCTCCGCCTCCTCCGGATTGCGCGCAAACTGCGTAGCGCGGTACTGCTCAAAGGCGTCGACCGCGGTATAATACGCGACGGAGTAGCCCTTCTCTGCGACAACCTTTGCGATAGAGGTCGCAAGGAAGGTCTTTCCGAGGCCGGTGCCGCCGGTGAAGAAGAGATTGCGCGTTTTGCTCGGGAACTTGCGCGCGTACTCGTAGGCGGACTCGAAAACCCCGTCCATCATCTCGCGCGGCGACGCGCCGATGCGCGGATCGTACTCATCGGGGTAATAGTTTATGTCGAAGGCGTCGAAGCTCTCCTCGCCGAGCTTCAGAAGGCGGCTCAGCTCCTTCACCTGCTCCTCGCGGTAAAAATCCATGAGGCAGGAGCAGAGCTCCATGCCGTTGTAGCCGGTGTCGCGGCATTTCGGGCAAATCGGGCTCTCCGTGAGCCAGTCGGCGGGGTAGCCGTTTTTGACGAGCAGCATCGCGCGGTTTTCCTGGAGCGTAAGGCTTCTGTCCTTTATTTCAAGGATAGCCTCCTCCGGGTCTGAGCCGGCTCTGAGCGCCGCGCCGATAGCGTCGATTACCGTCGCCTTGATGGCGCTGTCGACGCGCTCAATCTCCGCGTCCTTGGCGTAAGCCTCTCTTCTGCGGTCGTCATACTCGCGCTCGTGCGCCTTTCTCCTCTCCTCTATCCGCGCCTTCGCGCGGGCGAGGAGCTTTCCGTCCATACTCATTCTTACCCCTCCTTAATGCGTTTAAGGGCTTCTCTGTTCTTCTCGGCGTCGCGTGCGGTGACCTCGGTATGCTGCGGAGGCGCGTTTCTGCCGCCGCTTCTCGAAGCTGCATAGCTGTCGCCGCGCTCTATCTCCTCGGGCGTGTGCAGTCCCTTACTGTGCCAGGAGTTCATGATGCTGTTCATATATCTCATGCCGAGCTTTCCCGTCTGAGTTATCGTTCTGTCGGCGGCGACGGCTATCGCGCCCATATTGAAGCCGAGAGCAAGCCACGAATCGACGTATTTTTTCTCCGAATCGGTGAGAAGTCTGTCGCGTATGCGCATCGCCTTTGCCGCTTCGCCGTAGGTATCGCGGCGGGCGCTCTCGCGCTCTATGCAGCTCTCGGCGGCTTCGATTGTGAAAATTCCCTCTCTGCGCCAGGTGAACGCGACCTTTTCCATATAGCGGAAGGACGGCATCCTGCCGCTTCCGCGGCGCTGCGTCTCGGAGATGCAGTATCTGACGAGCAGAACTATGACCTCACACGGGAGCTCAAGATAATCGTAAAATCCGAAGAGACGCTGCAGCTCGTCGCCGGACAGCAGTCTGCCCAGAGTGCGCTGAACCTCGTCGACAAGCCTTTTGAAGCTCTCGCCATCCTTGAGCTCGCGCTGAATTTCCTCAGTCGTGTACTGCGGTATCTCCTCCGGTCTCTCCGGCTCAGTCCCCTTTACCCCGCGCTTTGTGACAAGCTCAAGATTTTCAAGCACCGCATAGGCGCTCTCTATCTGGCTTACTGTCCTGCCCGTGTGCGAGGCGCAGTCCTCGCAGTCGAATCTGCCGCCGGCCTGCATTATATATAGATATGTCAGAGCGGCGTCGCCGCTGCCGCAGCCGATGAGCTTGCGCGCCGCCTCGCCGGTTATCTCGATTTTCTCCGGTGCCGGAAGCACATAGTTTCCGTTTGCCATCGCTCACCGCCCCTTTCTCTCTGTGCTGGAAAAATAATTATATCATATAAGTGCTTGGTTTGTAAAGGATTATGACCTCTGCAAGCCCCTCAGAAGCTCGATTTCGCGCTTATAGCCGTCCAAATCGTTCGGCGTTTCGAGATAGAACGGCAGATCCCTGAGCGCCGGATGATTAACTATGCGTCCGAACGCCTCGAGCCCGATTTTTCCGCCGCCGATGACCTCGTGGCGATCCTTGTGGCTCCCGAGCGGATTTTTGGAATCGTTTATATGTATCGCCTTTAAGCGCTCAAGCCCGATAACGCGGTCAAACTCCTCAAGCACGCCCTCGAGATTGCCGACT
The DNA here is from genome assembly GCA_017479425.1 of Oscillospiraceae bacterium. Lineage (GTDB taxonomy): Bacteria > Bacillota > Clostridia > Oscillospirales > Oscillospiraceae > RUG626. Next base: position 4,111 of record JAFVCD010000044.1, on the reverse strand, counting down.
ATATCGTAGCCGCCGTCGAAAACGTGGCAGGTGTCGAGGCAAACTCCGAGCTTGTCCGGTATTTCGGCTCTGTCGATTATATCGCGCACCTCGCGGAAGGTCGCGCCGATCTCACTGCCCTTGCCCGCCATAGTTTCGATGAGTACAGTAGTACGCATCTCAGCCCACATCACTGCGTTCAGCGTTGCGGCGGTCTTTTTTACACCTTCCTCGCTTCCCTGCCCTACATGACTGCCCGGGTGAAAATTATACATATTCCCCGGCACATATTCTAGCCTTCTGAGATCGTCCGCCATTGTCTGAAGCGCAAACTCCATGACCTCCGGCCTTGCAGCGCACGGGTTTATCGTGTACGGTGCGTGAGCGAGGATAACGCCGATGCCGCGCTCCTTTGAAAAATTGCTGAACTCGGCGCAGTCGGCTTCGTCCACCGGCTTTGCCGCGCCGCCGCGCGGGTTTCGCGTGAAAAACTGAAAGGTGCTCGCGCCGATCGACAGCGCCTCGCGCGCCATATTCATATAGCCCTTTGAGCTTGAAAGGTGACAACCGATATTGAGCATATAAATCACTCTCCTGAAGATATTATAACACTTTTACTTTTCCCGCGCTATATGCTATACTGTTAAAAGAGGTGATACCGATGAAGATAATTACTGCCGCCGAGATTTCCGAAACAGTTGCCCGGCTCTGCGTAGAGGCGGCGACGATTCTGCCCGCAGACGTGCGCGCACTCATAGAAAAAGCCCGCAAAGCCGAAACAAACGCCGCGGCGATGGGCGCGCTCGACGATATTTCCGCAAACTACCTCTGCGCCGAGAGCGAGAATCTCCCGATCTGTCAGGACACCGGCATGACCGTTGTATTCTGCTCTGTCGGTACGGATGTTCACATTGACGGTGACTTTGAAAAGGCCGTGAACGACGGCGTCAGAAAGGGCTACACCGAGGGGTGCCTGCGAAAGAGCGTAGTGCGCGATCCGTTTGACCGCGTTAATACCGAGGACAACACTCCGGCGGTTATCCACACGCGCCTCGTTTCGGGCGATAAGCTCACTATCACCGTCGCGCCCAAGGGCTTCGGAAGCGAGAACAAGAGCGCGATGAAGATTTTTCTGCCCAGTGCAAAGCCCTCGGATTTCACCGATTTCATCGCTGAGACCGTCAAAAAAGCCGGCGGCGACCCCTGCCCGCCCGTCATCGTCGGCGTCGGCATCGGCGGAACAGTCGATAAATGCGCCGAAAACGCAAAGCGCGCGCTGACCCTTCCGATGGGCGAGCCGAACCCCGACCCGTTCTATGACAGCCTCGAGCGCGAGGCTCTCGCAAAGTGCAACGCGACAAACGTCGGAGCGCAGGGCTTCGGCGGCGATAACACCGCACTTGCAGTCAGAATTATACCGAACGCGACACACATCGCAGGAACGCCCTGCGTTGTGAACATCTCCTGTCACGCGACCCGTCACGCCTCGGCAACGCTGTAAAACAGCTCTTTTCAGTTTCCACAAAATAATTTAAAATTTTTGTGAAAAACTATTCATTTTTCACAAAATCTATGTTATAATCCACTTGAGGAAGAAGCTTCCTCGACCGAAGACACGAAAGGAGCATAATTATGAGGTTTACGTTTACTGAAAAGAAGATCACCACCTCGCCCGACCTCCGCGCATACGCCGAGCGTAAGATCGGCAAGCTCGATCGCTTTTTCCGCGATGAGTCTGACGCATTTGTGACCTTCTCCCTTGAGAGAGGTCGCCACATCGCAGAGGTCACACTTCGCAACGGCGGTATGTTCTACCGCGTTTCGGAGCAGACGGGAGATATGTATGCCTCAATTGATTCTGCGGTAGCCTCCATTGAGAGGCAGATCCGCAAAAACAAGACCCGCCTTGAGAAGCGCCTCAGAGCCGGCTCTCTCACCGAAAAGCTGGCTGACGCGCCTGCGCTAGTCGCCGAGCCCGTTGAAGAAGAGGAGGACTACAAGATCATCCGCACAAAGCGCATCGCCATCAAGCCCATGGGCGTTGAGGAGGCTGTGCTTCAGATGAATCTTCTGGGACACGATTTCTTCGTCTTCCGTGATCAGGACAACGATGAGAAATACGCCATCGTCTATCGCCGCAAATCCGGCGGTTACGGTCTTATCGAGGACGAAACATAATACAATATACACTGAGGGCGGGTCAAATCGACCCGCCCTTTTTTATTCCTTTTTCCCGGTGCCGAGTATCGGAACGATGCCGTAATCGCATATAGTTCTGAGGAACTTCGCGATCTCCTCCGGCTCCTCCTGCATTCCGTCCTGCACCCACTTCTCAATGACCTGCGCGCAGCCCCAGGAGCAGAAATCGTACATCATGTTGAGGGTCTTTACCGGCACCTCTGGGCTCAGACGCACCCAGATGCGCATGCACATCACGCGCGCTACGTCCACAAGCTTCTCGATAAACGCGCCGTCTGCGTACTTTCCGGCAAGCACCTCGCTGAGCTCCTGGCGCTCCTTGAGCGCGGTGAGCGCCTGTGTGAAGATAGTCACAACGTCGTCAGGCCGGCGAAACGCCGTTACGGAGTTGAGTATATCGAGATAGAACTCGTCCTCGATCTCCGCAAGCAGCATCTCAGGCGAGGAATAATAGGCGTAAAACGTGCCGCGGTTGAGGTCGGCAGTCTCGCAGATTTCCTTTACCGTGATCTTGCTGATCGGCTTTGAGCGCAGAAGCGTCAGCAGACTGCGCTTAAGCTCGCTCTTTGTGTACTGTACTCTTCTGTTATCTTTCGTGTTTGACATCCTATCCCCCGACCTCTATGCATTTTTACTCTCATGTGTCTGTTTTCGTACATTCATAAGGGCATTTGCCTATTGCAATCCCCTCAATATTCTATTATAGTATATTTATCCGAAAAAAGCAACACTGCGTTTAAATAATATCGCGTTGTTTACGAGGTGACAAAGTGTATAGAATTATTTCTGACGGCTCATGCGATATGCCGAAAAAGCTTGCTGAGAAGCGGAATATAACGATCGTTCCGTTCTACGTCACGAAGGACGAAAAGACCTACCTCAAAGAGGGCGTTGAGATAACAAAGACCGAGTTCTATCAGTGGATGGTAGACAATCCGACGCAGTACCCGCGCTCCTCTACTCCCTCGGCGCAGGATTTTCTGGACGCCTTTACCGCCGCCTGCGAGAGCGGCGAGGACGTACTGTGTATCTGCATAACGAAAAAGTTTTCTTCAAGCTTTGACGTTGCGACGACGGCGAAGCTGATGATCGAAGATGCTTACCCCGACCGCCGCATTGAGGTCCTCAATTCCGGTATGGACACTGTCTTGCAGGCGCTCTTTACGCTTGAGGCGGCAAATATGCGCGACAAGGGGTATTCTCTCGACGAGTGCCTCGCTGGTCTTGAGCGCATTAAGCCCTCTGGCAGAATATTCTTCACCGTCGGCTCCATAGGCTACCTTGCCCACGGCGGTCGTATCGGCAAGCTCGTCGGGCTAGCGGATTCAATTTTGAAGATAAGACCGATCATAACTCTCAAGGAAGGTGAAATCTTCCCCTCCGGCATCTCAAGAGCGCGCAACAAAAGTCTTGAGCAGGTCGAGAAGCTGATAACAAAGTACGTTTCCGAGAATTTCAAGTCCGCGGACGAGTACGAGATCGTCATCGGCTACGGTCACGATCTCGCGGAAGCGCTGGAGTTCCGGCGCGCGGTCGAGGCGCTTCTCAATAAGCTCGGTCACGAAAAGCATCTTGAGTGCTTCCACATCGGTGCTGTGATCAGCGTCCACACCGGCCCGTACCCTCTGGGCGTGGGAATTTTGAGAAAAGCCGTATGCTGAGTCACTAACCGCCGGCTAAGCCGGCGGCTTGATTAAGCCCTAGAAGGGCATTTTGCGGACAATACCCCTAAAGGGGCGCCGAAAAGTTTGCCGACCGCATTCTTTTTTCATGCTGCCCCTGAAGGGGCTTTTTTATGCCCTCTCGTTCTCGCGACCCGTAAACGGGTCTACGAACTCCTTCAGCCCTATTTGATCTGCCAACTCATCTTCTCGCAGTTGGTTCCTTATATACTCTTGTATCTGCTTTTTATTGCGTCCTACTGTATCTACGA